>CAYNFK010000125.1:0-13307 GCA_964396405.1 uncultured Enterobacteriaceae bacterium | reverse complement strand
GTTCGCCCTGATCTGACCACCGTTCGCCCCGATCTGACCACTGTTCGCCCCGATCCGATCTCTGTTCGCCCCGATCTGACCACCGTTCGCCCCGATCCGATCTCTGTTCGCCCCGATCTGATCTCTGTTCGCCCTGATCTGACCACGGGCACGAGCTGCGAGACGGGCAGCTCCTCCTGGCGACCGCCGCCTCGGGGGCGATGGGCGGCACGGCGAGTCGAGCCGGCACCCCGTGTGCGCCTTAGGGCGTGGACCTGACCAGCCGAAACCCGAGCCCGTTGCTACGGTAGCCGGGGGCGGCGCTGGCGCGGTTCGAGGCCCGCGCGTCGGGTGCTTCGTCGTCCCACCCGCCCCCGCGGCCCACGTGGCTGGACCCCGTGGCAGGCCCGGTAGGATCGATGGCCGCGCTCAGAGCGTAGTTGGCGTGCCAGTCCCGCGTCCACTCCCAGACGTTGCCCGACATGTCGCACAGCCCGAAGCCGTTCTGCGCCTTGGTGCAGACGGGGCGGGTGCACGCTTCGCCCTGGCAAAGGTCCGCGTTCTCGTAGTCCACGGTGCTGCCCCAGTCGCCCCAGTGCCAAGCCAGGTCGTCGAGGACGGCACCGCCCGCATACACGTGGTGCTCCCCGCCGCGCGCCGCGTACTCCCACTCGGCCTCGGTCGGCAGTCGCCATCCGTCGCACACGTAGGGGTCCCCACTTCCACACGGCGTGAGCCCGCTCGCCACGCTCACCGCGTCGGCGAACTCCACGGCCTCGGTCCAGGAGACTTGCTCGACGGGGTGGTTGGACCCCAGGTAGAACGACGGACGCAGTCCCAAGACCGCCAGGTACTGTGCCTGGGTGACCTCGGACTCCATCACCCAGAACGGGTGGGTCAGCGTGACGCTGTGGGGTCGCGCCTCATCGGCGTCGCAGCCGCCCGCCACGTCGTCGCGGCCCACCACGCAGCCCATGAGGAAGGTCCCCGCCGGCGCGCATCGGAGGACGCCGAGATCCGGCGAGGTGTCCATGTTGGCCACCGCGGCGTTGCCGTCGTCGCAGTCGCTCGCGCGCACGACCCCGTCGCAGTCCGCGTCGCTGGCCACCACCGTGGACAGGGGGTCGCCGTCGTCACAGTCGTCGGCGGTGAGCACGGCGTCGCAGTCGGCGTCGGCCAGGATCACCGTGGACACGGGGTCGCCGTTGTCACAGTCGTCGGCGGTGAGCACGCGGTCGCAGTCGGCGTCGTCGGCCCGTGCGCCCAGCGTCAGGTCGCGGTCGTCACAGTCGAGGGCGGTGAGCACGGCGTCACAGTCGGCGTCGGCCAGGATCACCGCGGACAAGGGGTCGCGGTCGTCACAGTCGTCGGCGGTGATCGCGCGGTCGCAGTCGGCGTCGTCGGCCACGGCGCCCAGCGTCGGGTCGTCGTCGTCACAGTCGAAGGCCGTGATCGCGCGGTCGCAGTCGGCGTCGTCGGCCACCGCACCCAGCGTGCCGTCGTCGTCGCTGCAGTCCTCGGCCGCCTCGACACCGTCGGCGTCGGCGTCGGACACCGAACTCACGTCGGTGTCAAGCCCGAGGTCGTCGGGAGTGTCGGACGGAGCTCGACAGCCTGCCACCCAAAGGACTGCGACCAAGCCGACACGACCGACAACTCGAACCGGCTGCGTCACTGCGCGCTCCTACGAGGGTATCTCTTCGTAGGAAGGGATTTCGAGAGGGCCCACAGTTAGCTGACGCTGCCTTCGTTCGCGGGGCGTTGTCGTCAATTCGGGGTCACCGCACCCCGGGGCGGCAGACCGCCCCAGCGAAGCCGACCCGCCGACCCGAGGCCACCCACCCAACCCGAGGGGCATGAGGTCGAGGGGCTTACGCGGAGAGCTGCACACTCTCCAACCTAGAGCCTGCCCAGAACCGACTGGCGTGTCTGATCGACCACCCGAGCGAAGCCCGACCCGCCGCCCAAGGGCTCCACCCCGGTTTCGGCGGGTGGCGCGAGGACGAACGTGCCCGTTGCGCAGCCGCCAAGCCGCCGACTGGTGCCGCAGGCACCCGAACCCCCACCGCGTGCATGCGCAATAGGGTGCGTTCGCCCGCAGCGACGGGGCCCGCCGACCACCGATCCCGGTGGAGCCCGTGTCCGGCGAGTCGACCGAAGCGCCCGGACGAGGCCCGCCGACCACCGATCCCGGTGGAGCCCGTGTCCGGCGAGTCGATCGAAGCACCCGGACCCCCTCTCCCGGTGGAGCCCGTGTCCGGCGGATCACCCCATCGCAGTACGCCCTGCCAGCCAGCCCCATGTCATCCCGCGCAGGTTCGACAGCCCGCTCTGGTAGCCCGCGCCGATGTCGAGCAGCGCCGCAGCGTTGCCGGCCGCGTACAGCCCCTCAATCGGCACGCCCCGCACGCTGAGCACCCGCGCCGACGTGTCGGTGTTGAGCCCCACGGCGTTCACGCCCACGCCCACCGGGGTGAGCGCGAGGCCGTAGTAGGGGCCCTTGTCGAGCGGGCCGAGGTTCGGGTTCTTGCGCCGACGATCGCCGGTCATCTTCGCGGCCCACGGGTAGGTGCCGCGGTCGAAGTCCGGGTCCGCGCCGTCTTCGGCGAAGCCGTTGAAGCGCGCCACCGTGGCCTCGAGCGCGTCGGCATCGATGCCGAGCTGCTCGGCGAGGCCGCGCAGGGTGGGGCTGGACTTCACCAGCGCGTCGGGGATCGCCTGGCCCGGCATGTAGGAGCAGAACGCGTACTTGTCGCGGTAGTTCTGATCGAAGATCAGGTAGGGCGGGTAGTTCGGGTGCGCTTGGGCGACGCCGTCCCAGCTCCGCACCTTGGGCAGGTAGTCGCGGTAGAAGCTCTCGTCCGCGAAGCGCTGGCCGGCC
Source organism: uncultured Enterobacteriaceae bacterium (assembly GCA_964396405.1). Taxonomy (GTDB): domain Bacteria; phylum Myxococcota_A; class UBA796; order UBA796; genus JACKEO01. The sequence goes on along the minus strand of CAYNFK010000125.1, from coordinate 10,447 downwards.
TGGTTGACCCACAGCGCGTGCGGGTAGCCGCCCTCCCAGGAGGCCCGCCACAGCGGCTTTCCATCGTGCTCTTCGCCCGGCACCCGGTAGCCGAAGAACATGCCGAGGTTGTAGGCGGGCACGCCCGCGAGGCCTGCACCGTGCTCCCCTGCGAGCAGGATGTGGTCGCCCTCGACACTCGGCTGCACCATCGAGTGCCAGGTGGGGAGGCCCTCGAAGGAGCGGGCCAGCGCGGCGTTCCAGTCGTAGCCGCCGGTGGCGAGCACCACGCCACGCCGGGCGCGGATCACGACGTCTTCGCCCTCGTGCCGTGCGATCACGCCCACGATGCGGCCGCCCTCGCGGAGCAGCTCCACCACGGGGCTGTTCACGGCAGCAGGAATGGCGCGATCCACCAGGGCCGCCTTCAGGAACCAGCCCATCATGGCCGGGCCCATGCCCCGCACGTCCTTAGCGATGCGGCCGCCCATCGTGCGGAAGTCCCAGCCGATCACGTTCGACAGGCCGCCCCAGGCGAACAGCTCATCGTGCGAGATGCCGGGCGGCATGTGGGGCGTGCTGTAGCTGAGCTTCTGCCAGGGCCCGAGCGAGGCGCCCTCGAACAGCGCGGGCTCGAGGTAGCGGCCCGTGGCCACCGTTCCGGGGGCCTTCGGGTAGTGGTAGTCGGGGAAGTCTTCGATGAGCTTCCAGGCGACGCCGGCCTGCTCGCCAAACCACTTCGCGGCCTTCGGGCCCTGCTCGAACAGCACGTCCTGGTGGGGACGGCTCGCGTAGCCGCCCGCGAGGAAGTCGAGGTACGCGCGGGCAGCGACGGGATCGTCGGGCGTGCCGGCGGCCGCCATCAGGTGGTTGCAGGCCACGAAGACCTCGCCCCCCGAGTACGCGCAGACGCCGCCGAGCTTGGGCGCCTTGTCCAGGATCAGCGCGCTCCCGCCGGCGTCGTGGGCTGCGATGGCCGCACACACCCCGCCGAGGCCCGAGCCCACAGCGATCAGATCGACCTCACGAGGCAGCGGCATCGGTCCCTCGGTAGAACTGGCTGTACCAGGTGCGCAGGCGGCCGATCGGGCCGTCTTCGGCCACGAGCTGAGGCCTCGGTCGGAACACCTTGTGCTCCCAGATCGCGATGTCTTCGTGGAAGCCCAGCGTGAGGTTGTCCACATAGAAACGGGCGAACTCTTCGGTGCGTGGACCCGAGCGCTCCAGCATCACAGCGAAGCGCAGGTCGAGCTTGCCTTCATCGATCGGTGTGTGGGCCAGCAGGAGCTTCGCGTGCAGCACGCCGCGCATGTCGGAGACCTGAAACGCGGGCCCATGGTAGGTGGCCGTGATCTCAAACGCATCGCGACCGCCCTTGGGCGGGGTGGCTACGCCCTTGGTGATCTGCGTGGCCATGTGGTCTTCGTAGATGTTCTCAAACGAGGAGACGTAGGTGCGGTGCACCACGGCGAAGTGGGCGCTGTCGGCTACGTTCTCCACGATCTCGCGCGGGTGGGTGTCGACGTGCACGAGGTTCTCGTACCAGGGCGTCCAGCCCGCGTCGCCGACGCCCTCGATGGTGGGGATCTCCCAGGTGGGGGGGCCGCCGTCGGGGTCGTGCCAGAGGTAGATCGCGCCGTTGCGCTCGGCCACGAACCACGGGTTCACCTTGGCTCGCGGGGGGATCTTCGCGGCGTAGGGGATGCGCGTGCAGGTACCCGAGCCGTCGAACTCCCAGGCATGAAACGGACACACGAGCTGATCGCCGCGCACCACGCCACCGACGCCGAGGTGGGCGCCGAGGTGGGGGCAGAAGGCATCCAGCACCTTGGCCTCACCGGTCTCGGTGCGCCACAGCACGAGGTCGCGGCCCAGGTAGTGCAGGGCGGACACGCCGCCCGGGCCAAGATCACCGGACCACGCGATCACAAACCAGCCACGGGGGAACGGGGAAGGGGTCATGCGGACTCCACAAGCACGGCTACGTCGTTGAGCAGGCGCTCCGCCACCACCTCCGACCAGGGGCCGAGGAGGGCGTCGATCATCGGTCCCATCGGACCGAGCGCCGCGATCGAGAAGGTGAAGACCACGTGGGTGGTGCCGACACCGGCCGGCGCGCTGGGGGCCGGGGGGCTGCCGCCCAACAGCCAGCTCAGCAGGCGACGCCACCACGCGCGCTCGACAGGCGCGGGCAGCTCACCCGCCGCGATGGTGTTCTCGGAGAGCTCGAAGACACCCTCGCCGTGTACGGCCTCGTCGAGGCCCTCCAGCGTGAACGCCACGCGGTGGGGGGCGGTCCACTCAGTGATGCGCACCGCCACCTTCACCGTGCGCGAGAACGGACCGAGGTCACCGCGCAGCGTCCACTCCGACAGCTCATCGTCGATGCGCTGGTGCGACACGTAGCCGGGCATGCATGGGGCCCACGCGTCGAGATCCTCGACCACGGGCCACACGGCGTGCAGCCCGCGGCCCACGCTGCGCTCGGCGCGCACCTCGGGCATCAGCGACCCCCTGCGTCGGCCACGGCTGACTCGGCCGCCAGGAAGCCGAACACGAGGGCGGGGCCGATCGTGCCGCCAGCACCTGGGTAGGTGCGGCCCATCATCGAGGCGCTCGTGTTGCCTGCGGCGTAGAGCCCCGGCACCGCCTCGCCGGCCTCGTTGAGCACGCGCCCGCCGGCGTCGGTGACGAGACCGCCCTTGGTGCCCAGGTCGCCCGGGTAGATGCGAATGGCGTAGTAGGGCGGCTGGTTCAGGGGCTTGAGGCTGGGATTGCTGCCCACGCGCGGATCCGCGTAGTAGCGGTCGTTCGCGCTCTCGCCGCGGTGGAAGTCAGGGTCGAGGCCGTTCGCGGCGTTGCTGTTGAACCGCGCCACGGTGGCCGAGAGCTTCGTGGGATCCACGCCGATCTTCTCGGCGAGCAACTCGATCGAGTCGGCGCGCGTGAGGAAGCCTTCCCGAAGCCGTTTGGACAGCGAAGCGTCGGGCATGGCGTAGCCGGGGGCGATGGGGCCCACTGGGTAGTTGCGGCGGAACCAGCCATCGAACACGAGCCAGGCGTCCGGCACCGCGTCGCCGTCGTACATGTCGCGGCCCACGTCGAGGTAGGGGCCGGCTTCGTTCACGAAGCGCTGGCCGTGTTGGTTGACGAAGATGCCGCCTGGAAGCGACTTCTCCACCACAAGCACCCAGGCGCTGTCGGCCTTCGGGAGACGGGTGACGGGCGTCCACCAGGCCTGGTCCATGAGGGCCGTGGCTCCACCGGCGGCCGCACCGATGCGGATGCCATCGCCTTGGTTGCGCAGGTTGCCGGCGTTCCACTCGGTGCTGACCGGCAGCCGCTGGTGGGCTTCGCGCATCGCTTGGTTACGCTCGAAGCCGCCGGTTCCGAGCAGCACGCCGCGGGTGGCGCCGAGGCGCAGCGTCTGCCCGCCGCGCTGCACCACGACGCCGGTGACGCGGCCGTTCTCCTGCACCAGCTCGGTGAGCTCGGTGGAGAGCCACAGCGGCACCTCACGGTCGAGCAGACCGCGGCGCAGACGGGCGACGAGCGCGTTGCCAGCGAAAAGCTTCGTGTCGCGCGGCCAGCGGCGGCGCTTGAACCACCGCAGCGCGTACTGCACGAACCGGCTGAGCAGCTTGAGCCGGCCCCAGAAGCCCGGCACGAGGTAGCCTTTGGCCTCCCGGGCCGTGATGCCGAACAGGCCCGTGATCTGCGACTGCGGGTGGCTTCGGCGCAGGGTGAGGAACTCCCGGCCCAGACGTGTGGCGTCGAAAGGAACCGGCTCCATCGACCGCCCGCCCGACTTCCCGCCCGGCAGCTCCGGGTAGTAGTCGGCATACTCCTCCAGCGCGTCGAGCTGGAAGTGCGCCGTGTTCTCGAGGTGCGCCAGCACCCGCGGGGCGTGATCGACGTAGGCGGCGATGCGCTCGGGCGGCACCTCGCCCTTCGTGATCGTGGTGAGGTAGGTGATCGCATCCTCGCGCGAGTCGGGGATGCCGCGGGAGGGGAGCTGCGGGTTGTTGGGGATCCACACCACGCCACCCGAGATGGCTGTGCTGCCGCCGTACTGATCGGTGGCCTCGATCACCAGCACCTTCAGGCCGAGGTCATGGGCGCGGATCGCCGAGGAGAGGCCGGCCGCACCGCTGCCCACCACGATCCAGTCGAAGCTCTCGGTCGAGGTCATGCGGCTGCCGCGCTCCGTCACGGGGTGTTTCGGCCTGAGTGGAACATGTTCTACCCGGTTGCAGGCCCCCTGTAGAACATGTTCTACTCGAATGCCAGGAGGGCGTGTGCCGTTTCCCGCGGATGTCGGCGTGATCGATCTGATGCTGCAGATCCCGGGCGAAGACACCCGCGGCTGGTACGACTTTATGCAGCCGCTGTTCATGGACGAGGCCAGCCGCAACTACGCGAAGATGCCCGCTGAGCACCTGTTCAAGAACGTGCCCGACCTGCAACCCGGCTCGGATCCTGTGGCGTTCACCGTGGCGCAGATGGACCGCTTCGGCATCGCGAAAGCGATGGTGGGGATTCAGAACCCGCTGAGCCAGGAGGCCGTGCGCCGCTACCCCACGCGCTTCTGGGCGAGCTGGCATGCCAACCCGAACCGCGGGATGGACGAAGTCCGCGACATCGTGGCCGCCAAGGCCCAGTGGAACCTCAAGGCGGTCACGGCCTTCCCGTCGGGCACGTGCCCCCAGGTGCCGATCGACGATGCGCGCTGGTACCCGATCTACGCGAAGTGCGTGGAGCTGGATCTGCCCTTCTGCTGCACGGTGGGCATGCCCGGTCCGCGCATCCCGATGGCCCCGCAGACCGTCGATCGCATCGATCCTGTCTGCTGGTTCTTCCCCGAGCTCAAGTTCGTGATGCGCCACGGGGCCGAGCCCTGGGTGGATCTCGCGATCAAGCTGATGCTCAAGTACGAGAACCTCTACTACAGCACCTCGGCGTTCGCGCCGAAGCACTACCCCAAGGCCATCGTCGACTACGCCAACCGGCGCGGTGCCCACAAGGTGATGTACGCTGGCTACTGGCCGATGGGCCTGTCGCTGGACCGCATCTTCGAAGAGCTACCGAAGGTGGGTTTTCGTGACGAGGTCTGGCCCCGTTTCTTGCGCGACAATGCGCTGGAGGTCTTTGGCCCATGACCACCATCCCGCTCGATGCTTCGCTCGACGCCACCACCCTGCACGATGCCCTCGTCGCCCGCGCGAAGGGGATGCGGCCGGTGCTGCGGGCCCGAATTGCCGAAGCCGAAGCCGGTCGCAAGCTGCCCGCCGAGACGGTGCGCGACTTCCACGAGGCCGGCTTCTTCCGGATGCTCCAGCCCAAGCGCTGGGGCGGCCTGGAGGTTCATCCCAACACCTTCTTCGACACGCAGATCGAGGTGGCGAAGGGCTGCTCGTCGAGCGCCTGGGTGCTGGGCGTGGTGGCGGTCCACAACTGGCAGCTCGGGCTCTTCCCGCTGGAGGCGCAGGCCGATGTGTGGAGCGAGGATCCCACGGCGCTGATCTCCTCCTCGTATGCGCCCACCGGCAAGGCCGAACGGGTCGAGGGCGGCTTTCGCCTCTCGGGGCGCTGGTCATTCTCCTCAGGCGTGGATCACTGCGCGTGGGCCTTCCTCGGTGCGTTTGCGCCCACCGAGCCCGGCCAGACGCCCGACATGCGCACGTTCCTCGTTCCCCTCGACGAGGCCGAGATCATCGACACCTGGCACACGTTCGCGCTCAAGGGCACGGGCAGCAAGGACGTGGTGCTCCACGACGTGTTCGTGCCCGAGCACCGCACGCACAAGATGTCGGATGGCTTTCGCTGCGCGAACCCGGGCAACGCTCACAACCCGAGCCCCCTGTTCAAGCTGCCGTTCGGGCAGGTGTTCGTGCGCTCCGTGTCCACCACGTCGATCGGCATCGCGGAGGCTGCGCTCGACTTCTACCGGGAGGTCACGTCGAGCAAGGTGGGCGCATCCGATGGCAAGGCGGCGGCCGACGAGCCGATGGCCCAGCTTCAGCTCGCTCAGGCGGCGAGCGCTGTCGACCAGCTCAAGCTCGTGCTGCACCGCAACTTCGACGAGATGATGGCCTACGTCGAGCGCGGTGAGGCGGTGCCGATTGAGAAGCGCGTGGCCTGGCGCTGGGACTCCTCGGAGGCGGTGAGCAAGGCCGTCGCCGTGGTCGACGACCTGTTCAGCCTGTGCGGGGGTCGGGCCTTGTTCTTGGAGAGCCCCATGCACCGCTACTTCCTCGATGTGCACGGCGCGCGCGCCCACTACGCCAACCGGCCCGAGACCGCAGGCCGCAACTTCGGGCGGGTGCTGCTCGGTCAGCGCACGCAGGACTTCTTCCTCTAAGCCGCCCTGGGAGGGCTGGATGCAGCTGGGCTACCTCGCGTTCGAGGTGTCGGATCGGACCGCGTGGCACGGCTTCCTCACGGAGGTGGTGGGGCTCGTGGACGTGGGCCGTGGGCGCTACAGGCTCGACGAGCACGCGTGGCGGATCCAGCTCGTCGACGGTCCGGCCGACGACCTCGCGTGCATCGGGTGGGAGGTCGATCAGCCGGAAGCTGACGCCGCGCTGGCGCGTCTCGCTGCTGCCGGGGTGCCCGTGGAGGTCGCCGACGCGGACGCGATCGGGGCGCAAGCGCGGTGGTCGTTTCGCGACCCAGCGGGCAACCCCACCGAGCTGGTGGTGGGGCTCCCCCGCGCGGCCGAGGCGTTTGTGAGCCCGGTGGTGCCGAAGGGCTTCGTGGCCGATGCGCTGGGCCTGGGCCACATCGTGCTCTCGTCGCCCGACAAGGCTGCCAGCGTGGCCTTCTACACCGAGCTGCTGGGCGTGAAGCTCTCGGATCACATCGTCACCTCCTTCCACGGACACCCTGTCGACATCAGCTTCTTCCATGCCAACGCACGTCACCACTCGGTGGCCTTCGGGGGCCCGCAGAAGAAGCGGCTGCACCACGTGATGTTCGAGGTGAAGACGCTCGACGACGTGGGTCTCGGCTTCGATCGCTGCCTGCGCTCGGGCGTGCGCATCTTCCAGTCGCTGGGCCGTCACCCCAACGATCGCATGCTGAGCTTCTACGCCTTCACCCCGAGCGGCTTTCAGTTCGAGTACGGCTGGGGCGGGCGCGAGGTGGACGCTGCGGGCTGGGAGCCCACCACCTACGGTCAGATCAGCGAGTGGGGGCACATCCCGCTCGCGTTGCTCGGCGGGAGTCGGAAGTGAAGCTGCACGATGTGGAGGTGGAGCCGGGTCTGACCCTGCGGGTCACCGAGATCGGCGAGGGCGCCCCGGTCGTGTTCCTGCACGGGTCGGGTCCTGGAGCGAGCGGTCCGTCGAACTTCGAGGCGAACGCCCGCGTACTGGCAGCCGCCGGTTACCGCGCCCTCATGATCGACAGCGTGGGCTACGGCGCGTCGAGCAAGCCTGTCGATCGTCCGTACACGCTGGACTTCATGGCCGGCTGTGCGCTGGCCGCGCTCACGGCGCTGGGCGTTCCCAAGGCCACCTTTGTGGGCAACAGTCAAGGCGGCGCACAGGCGATCTGGATCGGGCTGCATCATCCCGAGCGCGTAGAGAAGCTGGTGCTGATGGCGCCGGGCGGCCTGGAGGCCCGGGAGACCTACATGGGCTTGCGCGGCATTCGGTCGATGATGCGCGCGCTCTACGGACCGGAAGGCCTCACCCTCGACGGCCTGAAGATCGTGTTCTCGCGGCAGGTGGTGGACCCGAGCCTGGTGCCCGAGGCGCTGGTGGCGGCGCGCTTTGAAGTGGCGAAGACGCAGCCCCTGCATGTGTTCCAGTCGATGCAGGTGCCGAACCAGAGCGAGCGCCTCGGCGAACTCGCGATGCCCGTACTGGCGCTCTGGGGCGTCGACGACTGCTTCTGCCCGATGTCGGGCGCCATCACGATCGCCGAGCGCGTGCCCGGCGCGCGGGTGGTGCTGCTCAACCGCTGCGGACACTGGGTGATGGTGGAGCACCAGGGCGTGTTCGATCGGGCCTTGCAGGAGTTCCTCACCCATGGCTGACCCCACCCAGCACACCGCGTGGTCGGATGAACTGTACGCGGCGCTCCGCAGCCGAGCCGTGGTGGGACCGCTCACCGCACGCGATGTTCCCATCACGATCGACGATGCGTACGCGGTCTCCAAGGGCCTCCTGGAGCGCCGCCTCGCCGATGGGGAGCACGTCGTGGGCAAGAAGATCGGGGTCACGAGCGACGCGGTGCAGCAGATGCTTGGGGTGTTCCAGCCCGACTTCGGCTGGCTCACCAACGCGATGCAGACCGGCTCCGAGATGGCGATCTCGAAGCTGCTGATTCAGCCCCGCGCCGAGGCCGAGATCGCCCTGATCCTGCGCGCCGACCTTGTGGGTCCCGGCGTCACGCCCGAGCAGGTGCTGGCGGCCACAGCGAGCGTGCACGCGTGCTTCGAGGTGGTCGACAGCCGCATCCGGGACTGGAAGATCCGCATCGAAGACACCATCGCGGACAACGCGAGCTGCGGGCTGTTCGTGCTGGGGGAGGGCGTGCCGCCCGACGGGGTGGACTGGGCCGGCTGTCACTGCGTGGTGACCAAGAACGGCGCGCAGCTCTCGGAAGGCTACGGGCGCGCCGTGCAAGGGAGTCCGCTGCACGCTGTGGCCTGGCTCGCGAACACGCTGGGGGCCTACGGGGTGCCGCTCAAGGCGGGCGAGGTGGTGCTCTCGGGATCGCTCGTGCCGCTGGAGCCGGTGCGGGCGGGGGATCGGATGCGTGCGACGGTCACTGGGGTGGGCAGCGTGGAGGTGGTGTTCACATGATTCAGGCAGCCATTCTCGGGCCGGGCAACATCGGCACCGACCTGCTCTACAAGATGCTCCGCAGCACGGTGATCCAGCCGCGGTGGATGGTGGGCGTCGTGCCCAGCTCCGACGGCCTGCGCATCGCGCGCGAGCACGGCGTGCGCACCACCCACGAGGGCCTCGAAGGCCTGCTGGCGGATGTGGAGCGCGACGGCATTCGCCTCGCGTTTGACGCCACGAGCGCGAAGTACCACCCCGAGCATGCCAGGCTGCTCCAGGCGCGCGGCGTGCGGGTGATCGACCTGACGCCGGCGGCGATCGGCCCCTACTGCGTGCCGTCGGTGAACCTCGACGAGCACCTCGATGCCCCGAACGTGAACATGGTCACGTGCGGCGGCCAGGCCACGATCCCGATGGTGGCGGCCGTGAGCCGTGTCCAGCCTGTGGCCTACGGTGAGATCGTGGCCACGGTGGCGAGCAAGAGCATCGGCCCCGGCACCCGCAACAACATCGACGAGTTCACGCGCACCACGCGGGCGGGCATCGAGAAGGTGGGCGGTGCGAAGAAGGGGAAGGCGATCATCGTGATCAACCCGGCCGACCCGCCGATCCTCATGCGCGACACCATCCACTGCCTCACGGAAGACGAGCCCGACCAGGCCGCGATCACGGCGTCGATCCATGCGATGGTGGCCGAGGTCCAGCGCTACGTGCCCGGCTACGTGCTGAAGAACGGGCCCGTGTTCGACGGCAAGCGTGTGAGCGTGTGGATGGAGGTGTCCGGCCTGGGCGACTTCCTTCCCAAGTACGCCGGCAACCTCGACATCATGACCGCCGCCGCGCTGCGCACGGGTGAGCTGCTCGCCCAACGGATGACCGCATGAGCCGCCAGATCCTGATCCACGAGATGTCGCTGCGCGACGGCATGCACCCCAAGCGCCACCAGATCACGCTCGAGCAGGCGGTGTCGGTGGCCACGGCGCTCGACGCCGCGGGTGTGCCGCTGATCGAGGTCACCCACGGCGACGGCCTCGGCGGGGCCAGCGTGAACTACGGCTTCCCGCTGCACAGCGACGAGGAGTACCTGCGCGCCGTGGTGCCGCGGATGAAACAGGCGCGCATCTCGGCGCTCACGCTGCCTGGCATCGGCACGGTGGATGAGCTCCGCATGGCCGCCGACTGCGGTGTGGGCTGCTTCCGCGTGGCCGTGCACTGCACCGAGGCGGATGTTGCGGGTCAGCACATCGGGCTCTCCCGCGAGCTCGGCGTCGAGACCGTGGGCTTCTTGATGATGGCGCACATGATCTCGCCCGAGGCGCTCGCGGTGCAGGCCAAGATCTTGGAGGACTTCGGGGCCCAGATCGTCTACGCCACCGACTCGGCCGGCTACATGCTGCCTGCCGACGTGACGGCGCGGATGCAGGCGCTGCGGTCGGTGCTCCGGCCCGAGACGCAGATCGGCTTTCACGGTCACCACAACCTCGCGATGGGTGTGGCCAACAGCCTCGCAGCCATCGAAGCCGGCGCTGCCCGGGTCGACAGCTCGTGTGCCGGCCTCGGCGCTGGGGCGGGCAACACGCCCACCGAGGTCCTGGTGGCCGTGCTCGATCGCATGGGTGTGGCCACGGGCATCGACCTGTACGGCGTGATGGATGTGGCCGAAGACCTGATCC
>CAYNFK010000124.1:0-13397 GCA_964396405.1 uncultured Enterobacteriaceae bacterium | reverse complement strand
CGTGTCGTCGACCGACGTGTCGTCCGTGTCGACGGCCGTGTCGCCAGTGTCCACCGTGTCGGTTTCGCCGGTGTCGATGACGCCCGTGTCCGTGTCCACCGCAGCCGTGTCCGTGTCGACAATGGCCGTGTCCGTGTCCACCGCGGCCGTGTCCGTGTCGACAATGGCCGTGTCCGTGTCCACGACCGCGGTGTCCGTGTCCACGACCGCGGTGTCGGTGTCGATGACCGCCGTGTCCGTGTCCGTGTCCGTCTCGACGACCGCCGTGTCCGTGTCCGTGTCCGTCTCGACGACCGCCGTGTCCGTATCCGTGTCCGTCTCGACGACCGCCGTGTCCGTGTCCGTATCCGTGTCCGTGTCTGCGAACGTGTCCGTCTCGTCGGTGTTCCCGACCGAGGTGTCCGTGTCCGTGTCCGTCTCGACGACCGCCGTGTCCGTATCGGTGTCCGTATCGGTGTCCGTGTCCGTATCGGTGTCCGTGTCCGTGTCGGTGTCGGTGTCGGTGTCGGTGTCGGTGTCCGTATCGGTGTCCGTGTCCGTATCGGTGTCCGTATCGGTGTCGGTGTCCGTGTCCGTGTCCGTGTCCGTGTCCGTGTCCGTATCGGTGTCGGTGTCGGTGTCGGTGTCGGTGTCGGTGTCGGTGTCCGTCTCGTCCGTGTTCAGGGTGTCGGTGTCCGTGTCCGTGTCGGTGTCCGTCTCGTCGGTGTCCGTCTCATCGGTGTCGGTGTCCGTGTCGTCGGTGTCGACGATGTCCCCGGTGTCCTCGAGAGGTGCCGTGTCGATCGTGAGGCCCGAGTCGGGGATCAGATCGGTGTCGCTGTCGGTGTCGCCAGTCTCGTCGACGGCCTTCGCGGAGTCCTCGGTGTCGGAGTCGCTGTCGTCGGGGTCGCCAACGCAGCCCGTCTCTGTGCAGTCGGGTTCCTGCTTGTCACGGCCGTCGTCACACCCCACCAGCGCGAGCTGGAGAGCGAAGAGGACCTGCCATGAGGAACGGGACAACAGCAGGGGGCACCTGAGGCGAAGACACGGCCGTCCCCTTCTCGCACATTCGGTGACCCTGCGCCAACGGGAATCCCGTTGCCCAGCGCACCTCGCACCCACGCCGCACGGATCCCGTCCGTGCAAACGGCCACTTGCCGGACGCACCGCCACGCACGCCGTCACGGCAATTCTGGATAGCGCCGGATGCCATGTTGCGCGCGCGGCGCGTGACGACCCGCAACGACGTCCAGAAAGCAAGACGGGGCCGCCCAGATGGGCGACCCCGCTCAAGCGAACCTACGCCCGCATCAGGGGAAGAGAAACAGCGCCTCGGGCATCGGGCCCAGAGGAGGCACGGGACCCGGCATCGGGCCAGCAGCGGGGACGAAGCCCGAGCCACCACCCGAGCCGCCGCCGGGGAACGGAAGGCCGGAACCACCCGGAATCAGGCCGGAGCCGCCAGGAAGAAGACCGGAGCCGCCAGGAAGAAGGCCGGAGCCGCCGCCCGGAAGGCCGGAGCCGCCCGTACCATTCGTGCCGTTCGTACCATTGGTGCCGTTCGTACCATTGGTGCCGTTGGTGCCCCGGGTACCGTTGGTTCCATTGGTGCCATTGGTGCCGTTCGTACCATTGGTGCCGTTCGTACCGTTGGTGCCGTTGGTGCTGCCGTCGTCCTCGGAGGTGTCGTCGTCGAAGGGCGACGTGTCGATGACGGTGTCGTCGCTGTCCGTGGTGTCAACTTCGTCGGTGACCTCGGTGTCGTCCTTGTCGGTGATCGGCAAGGTGGACGTGGCGCAGGCACCGAGCAGCACAAGCAGCGAGAGGGAGAAGCGGATGGTCATGGGGTCTCCTTCGGACGGCCCCTGTATACACGACGCTGTGACGACCCGAAACAACCTTGACCGATTTTCCGCCACATTGTTGGCACCTACGGCCGAGACTCATCGGCCACCGCGCTGAGGTCATCGACCAGCACGTGGAGCAACCGCTCGGGCGCGTCCACATGGACCCAGTGGCCGGATCCAGCGAGGGTGACCGCCTGGTGCCGTGCTTCGAGGGCTTCGAATCCTTCGAGGTCGGCGCCCTGCCAGCGATCGCCGTGCTCAGCACGGAGGAGCCGCGCACGCCCCTGCCCGGACGCGATCCACGGCCAAGCGTCGACCCGCGCGTAGTCGCTGATCAGCTCCAGGATGACGTCCAGGTCGAAGCGCCAGCGCACCACGTCCCCGTCAGGCTCTAGGTTGGTCGTCATCCACGCGGTGAGCGCGGAGGAGAGCCCACTGGACCCTAGCGCCGACGACGCGGCGGTCAGGCTCGGAAACGGCCCCCGGTGCCGCTGAAGCGCCAGCAGCACCCGGCCGACATCGTGCTGGGCCCACTCCGTCGGCGTACCCAGGATGCCTTGCGGACCAGACGGCGTGTCGAGCGCCCACACCCGTTGCAGCAACGGCATCGCTTCGGCGAGGAGCGCCAGCGCCACCTTTCCACCAAAGCTGTGACCAATGACGGCCCGAGGTTCTTGGCCGCGCACCCTCGCCAGCTCGATGAGATCTGCGGCGCAGGCTCGCACGGTGTGAGGCGGAGTGCCGCTCGGCGAGTCGCCATGGCCTCGAAGATCGACCGTCACCACGCTCCAGCTGGGGAGGGCGCGCGCCAAGCGCCTTCCGAAGGCTCGCCAGTTGCGTCCCGACCCTAAGATGCCGTGGAGGATCCAGACCTCAGCGCCCGTGCTCTCCGACCCGGGTGGCCGCGGTGCCGACAGCTCCACGAAGGAGAGGCTCACGCGGCGATCTCTGGGTCGCGACCCATCGAAGCCAGGGCAACCCCGAGGGCCTCCGCTCCGAGATGGCGGGCCTGCTCCGACAGGGTGCGCCGCCACCTGCGCGCCCCGGGACGCCCCAGGAACAGCGCGGTCATGTGGCGGGTGAGCCGCGGTGCTGGCTCGCCCAGCGCGACCAGCTCACCCAGATAAGGTTGGCACGCCTCGACAACCTCCTCAGGCGTGACGGGCGCTTCGTGTTCGCCGAGCAGCTCCCGGGCGAGCAGCGCGACCCAGAACGGATTCTCCAGCACCGCTCGCCCGATCATCACGCCATCCACCTCGGCGAGGTGGGCGCGCACCGCGTCGGTCTGCGTGATGCCACCGTTGATCTCGATGTGAAGGCGGGGCCGCTCGCGGGCGAGCCGCAGCACGAGGTCATAACGCAGCGGGGGAATCTCACGGTTCTCTCGCGGCGAGAGTCCCGAGAGCCACGCCTTGCGCGCATGAACGATGAACCGCTCGCAGCCGGCCGCGGCCACCGTGTCGACGAAGTGCAGCAGGTGCTCGTAGCTGTCGAGATCATCGACGCCGATCCGATGCTTGACCGTGACCGGCACCTTCACGGCGTGGCGCATGGCGGCGACACCCTCGGCCACAACCTGCGGCACGGTCATCAGGCTGGCCCCAAACCCTCCTGCAGAGACCCGTGGGCTGGGGCAGCCGACGTTGAGGTTGATCTCGTCGTAGCCCATGTCCTCGCCGATGCGGGCGCACAGGGCGAGCGCGGCGGGGTCGTCACCACCGAGCTGGAGCACCACAGGGTGTTCGGATCCAGCAAAACCGAGCAGTCGCGCACGGTCGCCGTGGATCACCGCGCCGGTGGTGACCATCTCCGTATAGAGCACCACCTTGCGACTCATCGCCCGCATGAACGCCCGAAAGTGGCGATCGGTGTGATCCATCATCGGCGCGATGCTGATCCGGGACACGAGCCCTCCAGGCTTGCCTTAGCATGTCTCGGCCACCTCGGCGGCCTCGCGCGCCAGGAGACGCAGCGTTAGGATGCAGCCGTGGACCGCCACCTTCTTCGGGGAGGATCCCGCCGATGCGCCGTCGCATGTTCCATACCAAGATCCATCGCGCCACCGTCACCCATGCCAATGTGGCCTACGAAGGCAGCGTCACGATCGATGCCGATCTGCTTGATGCGGCAGGGATGTTCGAGCACGAAGAGGTCCACGTGTGGAACGTCACACGGGGCACGCGGCTCACCACCTACACGCTCCGCGGCGAGCCGGGCTCCGGCGTCATCTGCATCAACGGAGCGGCCGCTCACCTGAACGAGCCAGGCGATCTCGTGATCCTCGCCTGCTACGCCGACATGGAGGAGGAGGAGGCGCGAAGCTTCATTCCCACCGTGGTCCGCGTGGACGAGCAGAACCGCTTGGTCGAGATCCGCGGCGAAGATGCCGGTCCGCAGATGCCTCGCCTGCTGAACCGCTCCGCCTGATCGGGTTTGGGCGAAGAAGCTAGCTTCGCGCCCCATCGGCCTTGGCACGCGTGACCAGCTCCAGCAGGTTGTTGCCATCCTGGTCGCGAAAGCGGCACCCCACGATGCGGGCGGGCCCCTCCCCTACCGTCCACACCAGCTTCAGCACGTTGCCGGTCTCACGGCCGGGCGCGCCGTGGTGTCGGTCGAGGTGCTCCTTGATCCGCGCCCACGCGCTGTCGATGTCGAGGCGATCCGCCGATGCCCACCTCACGGTCACGCCATCCACCAGCGTGCCTCCTGCCTGAGCGAGGGTGCGCACCGACACCGACACATGGACCCGCCTCCCGCGTGCGTTCGGATCCTCGGGCGTCCACACACGCTCCCACCGACCAGAGCCCTCGGTGGCCGGCCCAAGCGCTGCTTCCGCTGTGGCGGCGTCCGCACCGATCGGCAGCCCCCGGATCAGCGGCACTTCGCCAGGGAACAGCAGGCCGAACACCTCGGCGCCCACTTGGTGACGGTCCTCTCCCGGTCGCATCCAACCTCCTGGCCGCATCCTACTCGTGCAGCCCAGCCGCGCAAGCGGCACAGCCCCCCTCCGGTTAGCGCCCCGGGGCCCACGGAGTCGTCCCTTGCCTCGTTTTCTCCACGCGTTGACCGAAGGTGTGCTGCTTGCCGACGGGGGCATGGGCTCCACGCTCCATCAGGTCGCCAACCTGGCCTTCCGCACCCCGGACGAGGTGAACCTCCTCGCCCCCGATGCTGTGCTCGCTGTGCACCTCGACCACCTCCGCGCCGGGGCTCGGGTGATCGAGACCAACACCTTCGGTGCCAACGCCGTGCGCCTGGCCAGCCTCGGCCTCGCCAGCGAGGTGCGTGCGCTCAACCACCGGGCGGTGAAGCTGGCGCGTGAGGCGCGCGATCTCGCGGCTGTCGACGCATTCGTCGCCGGATCCATTGGTCCAACCGGCCTGAGATTCGAAGGGAGCGCCGTGCAGCGTGAGGCGGCACGTGAAGCGTGGAAGGCGCAGGCCGATGCCCTCGAAGATCGCGGCGTGGATCTGTTCATCTTGGAGACCTTCCCCACCACCCTCGAGCTGGAGGTGGCCCTCGACGCTGTGCGGTCCGTCTCGTCACTGCCCATCGTGGCGCAGATGACGGTGGCGGCCCGGGAGGAGTGGTCCGACGATGTGGAGCACGACCCGGCCGTGATCGCGGAGCTGCAGCGCCTTGCCCAGCTCCCCGCCGACGTGATCGGCCTGAACTGCAGCCTGGGCCCCGGCCAGATCCTGCCCTTCTTGCGGATGCTGGCTGGCTTCGCGCAGGGTCGTCCCCTGGCGGTGCAGCCCAACTCGGGTCTGCCGCGTCGTGAAGGTGGACGCTTCCTCTACCCGTCGGCCGATCCGGCGTACTTCGCTCGCTTCGCCACCGAAGCTGTGGGGCTCGGGGCGAGACTGGTGGGAGGGTGCTGCGGCACCACACCCCAGCAAATCGCCGCGATGGCGGGTGCCCTGCGCACGGCGTTGCCCGGCACCGTGCCCGCGCGCGCAGCCGCCCCCTCTGAGCACGCCCCCGCTTCCACCGACAGCCACTCCGACCTGGCACGAAAGCTCGCTGCCGGCGAGTTCGTCGTCTCGGTGCAGGTGGACCCACCGAAGGGCACCGGCACGGGCCTGGTGCTGGAGGCCTGCGAGGCCTTCCGCGCCTCTGGAAAGGTCGACGTGGTCGACGTCAACAGCAACCCGATGGCCCGCCTCCACATGGACGCCCTGTGGATGTCGGCGGCGATCGAAGCGCGCGGCATGCCGACCATCGCACACTACACGCCTCGCGACGCGAGCCTCATGGGCATCGAGGGCAACCTGCTCGGCGCCTGGCGTGCCGGCGTGCGCAACGTGCTCGCCATCACCGGCGACCCCAGCATGGCGCGCGGTGAGCCCGGTGCTGGCGATGTGTACCAAACCGACAGCATCGGCCTCGTCCGCGCGATCAGCGAGCTCAACGCGGGCCTCGACTGCTTCGGCAACCGCATCGGCGACCCGCCCTCGTTCACCATTGGGGTCGCCGTGAACCCCAACCACGAAGACCTCGACGCTGAAGTCGAGCGCTTTCGGCGCAAGGTCGAAGCGGGCGCCCACTTCGCGATGACGCAGGTGTTCTTTGAGTGGTCGTGCTGGGAGCGGTTCCTCGACCGCCTCGGCGGCACCACGCCGATCCCGGTGCTCGCGGCGATCTGGCCCCTCACCAGCTTCCAGCTTGCGCTGCGACTGCACCACGAGGTGCCTGGCATCCTCGTGCCCGACGATGTGCTGGCGCGCCTCGAAGCCGCAGGACCGTCCGCGCGTCAGGTGGGCTTCGATCTGGCCCGCACGATGTTGGACGGTGCACGCGACCGCACGGCAGGCGTCTACATCATCGCCCCATTCAAGCGCCCTGCGGCGGCGCTCGAGCTGTTCAGCGACAGCTGACATCTTGCGGTCCAGGCCCAAGTGGGTCACGATGCGCCGGCGGAGGCGATGCATGCGATTCCTCGGGCGAGAGTACGACGGCGCGGGCGTGACCGTGGCGATCGTGGACTCGGGCATCAACCCGCAGGATCCCCGACTGCGGGGGGTCTCCATCGAGGGCTGGTCGATCGAGCTCTCGGCAACGGGGCACGCGATGCTCGGTGCAGAGTTCCCCGATGAGCACGGCCACGGCACGGAGATCGCGGCCGCGGTCCATCGCATGGCCCCTTCGGCCAAGATCGTCGCCGTGAAGATCATGGGCACGCAGCTGCGGTGCTCGGCCGAGCTGATGGCCGCTGGCATCGAGACCGCCGCGCGCAACGGGGCGCACGTCATCAACCTCTCCATCGGCACGCCCAACATGGGCAAGGCGCTGCTGCTGCGCGACACCTGCGCTCAGGCCTTCGATGCGGGTGCGGTCGTGCTCGCTGCGGCCCACCCCACGGGCGAGCGAGCCTATCCGGCCGACCTGCCCGAGACCGTCGGCGTCACCAGCGATCCCATGTGCCCGTTCGGGCGCGTGTTCTACTACGATCCCTCCCGCTTCCCGCGGAAGACGTGGCCTGCGCTCACCGACAAGTTCCTCACCGATGGCTCCACGGAGGCGCGCGACGGCCAGAAGCCGCGGTATCGCGGGTCGGGCGTCGCTACGGCCTATCTGTCTGGCTACGTTGCGTGCCTGCGGCAGGCGCGCCCGCGCGACACCTCGCTCGAGATCGTGGAGCGCATGCGTCAGCGCGCGCTGATGCCGCTCCCCGAGATCGGCTACGTCTGACCCCCCGGTGCACCCGGGAACACTGACGCCGCCGGTGGGTCGCCTCGCACCCACCCCGTCAGGTCACCTCCACCTCGGAAACGTCACCGCCTTCGCCGCGGCCTGGCTCTCCGCGCGGTCCGCGGGTGGCCGCCTGCTGCTCCGGTTCGAAGACCTCGACCAAGGGCGGGCGCGCACTGAGGTCGAGGCCTCGCAGCGGAGCGACCTCGTGTGGCTGGGCCTCCACTGGGACGACGAGGTCCTGCGCCAGTCCTGCCGATCTTACGAGGCCGCCTGTTCCGCGCTCACCTCAGTCACCTACCGCTGCACCTGCAGTCGAGCGTCGCTGCAGGCGGCCGGCGGCCGGTGCACCTGCGACGGCGCCGGCCACCCCACGGGCGCGCTGCGGCTACGCCTCCCAACCGGGTCCGTCACGTTCGTCGATCGACGCTGGGGGCCCCAGACCGTCGCTCTCGACGACCAGCCGGACCCCATCCTTGTCCGTGCCGACGGCGTGGTCGGCTACACGCTCGCTGTCGTGGCGGATGACCTGGCGGACGGCGTCACCGAGGTCGTGCGGGGGGCCGATCTGCTCGAGGCCACCGCGGCGCAGATCGTGCTGTGGCGGGCTCTCGGTGACCGCCAGCCCAGTTGGCTCCACACTCCGCTCATTCTTGGTGCCGACGGGCGAAAGCTGTCTAAGTCGCATGCCAGCCTGGAGGTGCGTGCGCTGCGAGCCGCCGGCTGGACCCCAGGACAGGTCTGGGAGCTCGTGCTCCCCTGGCTCGGCCTCACGGGATACGACGTCGCGGAGGCCGTGCGCCAGTGGTCTCCCGCCGCCGGTCCGCTCGGCCCCCTCACCTGCTCGCTCACCAGCGCAGAACCGCCCCGCCCCAGGTGAAGCCGCTCCCAAAGGAAGCGCACACCACGGTCATGCCCGCGACGATGCGCCCATCACGCGCGGCCTCATCCAGGAGCAGCGGGATCGTGGCCGCCGTGGTGTTTCCGTAGCGCTGGATGTTGTGCAGAAGACGCTCGGGGGGAAGCCCCAACCGCTCCGCCACCGCCACGTTCACCCGTAGGTTCGCCTGGTGAAAGGCAAACCAGTCGACCTCGTGAAGCTGGAGTCCCTCCGCCTCCAGCACCTCCAGCACCACGGCGCTCATGCGCTCCACAGCGTGCCGGAACACCAGCGGTCCATCCATATGGGCCCACAGGCGTTCGGGGGCCACGCGCCCGTAGCCCTCGTCGTCCACCGGGATGAACGGTCGCGCCCGCATGTCCCACACGGCTTGGCTGAGCTGGTCGGCGAACCGGCCATCCGCGCCGAGGCGCACGGTGCCCACCCCGCGACCCTCTGGCCCCGCCCCCAGCACCACCGCACCGGCGCCATCCCCGAACAACGCCGCCACTGAGCGTCCGCGGGTGCTCAGGTCGAGCCCGGCCGACTGCACCTCCGCACCCACGAGCAGCACGCGGCTCGCGATGCCGCCGCGGATCATGCCGGTCGCGACGGCCAGGCCGTACAGAAAGCCCGAGCACTGCGCGCGCACATCGACGCAGGCGGTGAAGTGGCCCGCTTCCGGGAGCCCCAGCAGTGCCTGAAGGTAGACGCTGGATCCCGGGAAGGCGCGATCGGGGGACAGCGTGCACAGCACGATCAGGTCGAGATCGGAAGCCTCCAGCCCAGCAGATGCCAGCGCCAAGCGGGAAGCCTTCGCCGCCAGATCCGCTGTGCCGGTGCCCTCGTCCGCATACCGGCGCTCGCCGATGCCCGTGCGCGTCCGAATCCACGCGTCATCGGTGTCGATGCCGTACACCTCGCGCAGATCGTCGTTGGTCACGACCCGCTCGGGAACGAACCCGCCGGTGCCGAGAAAGTGTGCCTGGGCCACGTTCGCTCCTCGGCGATGTGTAACCGACCCAGCGACCGGTCAAGCTCGCTGAGCGAAGCCGCCGACGCGGGCCACCCACCGCAAGCGCAGGAGCAGGATGCTCGCCACCGTGAACAGCGCGAGCGACAGTCCCACCCACACGCCCACAGGGCCCCAGCCTTCGTGCACCAACAGCGCCGCCGTGGGCAGACCGATCGCGTAGAAGCCGACAACGTTGGCGAGCGTGGGGATGCGGGTGTCGCCGGCGCCCCGCAGCACACCGAAAGCGACCACCTGAATGCCATCGAACACCTGGAACGCCGCCGCGAACGGGAGCAGCGTCATGGCGACCGCACGCACGTCGGCGTCTTGGGCCCGAGGCAGGTAAGCGCTCGCCACCCACGGTGCCCCCAGCGCCAGCGCCATGCCTGAGCAGGCCATCACCCCCGCACCCATCGCCACCGCCGTCCAGCCCGCTCGGGTCCAGTCCGACCCCTCCCCGAGCAGGTTCCCGACCCGCGTGGACGCTGCCGCCGAGATGCCGAGCGGCACCATGAACGTGAACGACGCCACGTTGAGCGCCACGGTGTGGGCAGCGATGGCCAAGGGCCCGGCCCAGCCCACGAACACCAGCCCGATGGAGAAGCCCCAGGTCTCGAGCGCGAAGCTGAACGCCACGGGAAGGGCCACGGAGCCGACATGCCGCACCCGCTTCCACGCCAGCCGACTGCACCCCTCCCAAGCAGCCGCCAGCTCTCGGCGAGCGATCCAGGACGTGGCGAGCACCATCGTGAGCTGCACCGTCAGCGACGCATACCCGACGCCGATCGCACCCACGCCGGGCCAAGAGCCGACCCCATAGAGCAGCACGGCGTTCAGCGGGACGTTCAGCAGCGCCCCCAGCACGGCGACCACCATCGTGGGGCGCATGTGGCCACGGGCCTGCAGGCCTTGGCGCAGCACCACCTCCAGCGCGACCGGCACACACGCCGGTGCCAGCAGCGCGGCGTAAGCCGCAGCAAGCGGGATCGACTCCGCCGGCTGAGCGAGCCACGTGAGGGCCGGTCCTGCGCTCAGCAGGATCGCGGTCACCGGGATGGCCACCAACACGACCAACGTGGTGCCGTGCGCGAGGGCATCGGCGAGCGCGCGTTGATCGCGGGCGCCGACAGCTTGGGTGAGCAGCGGATCCAGCCCGAGCGCAGCGCCGCGCACCAGCACCATCGACGCCCACACCCACGCGTGCCCGAGCGCTACACCGGCGAGAGCGCCTGCATCGTAGCGGCCCACCATGATCACGTCGGTGACGCCCATCGCCATCGCAGCGAGGTGCGCCGCGACCACAGGCATCGCCAGCCGCGCCAGCCGTCGCAGCTCGTCTCGATCCACGATGCGGGCAAGGAGTCGCGACATGGGGGGCCCTACTGCCCCGGCGCGTGCCCCCCGGCCATTCTGGGGTCAGGGGTCGCGCAGCACCCGCTCAGGGGGATCATCGAGGTCCTCGTACTGACCATTCCGTACCGCCCACAAGAACGCGTACGCGAAGGTGCCGCCTAGGCCGATGGCGATGGGCAGCAGGAACAGGATGGCGTTCATCTAAGCCTTCCAGGTGCGAAGTGCAGCGTTCTCGGTTCCGAGTGCCGTGGCGATCACCAGCCCGCTGGAGAGCGGCATCAAGATGGCGGCCACCAGAGGGTTGATCCACCCCGCCATCGCCACAGAGACGGCCACCACGTTGTAGACCAGCGACCGGTTGAGGCTGCGCTGCACCCGACCGGCCAACAGGGGTGCCACCGACAGCGCCCCGACCAGGGGCGTGAGGCGCTCGGACGCGAGCACGCCGTCCGCCGCGAGCAGGGTGCTGGCAGCCCCCGACGACATCGCGACGCCGACGTTCGCGGCCACCATCGCGGGGCCATCGTTGAGCCCGTCGCCGACGAAGACCACCCGCCGACCTTGTGCACGCAGGCTCTGCACGAGCGTCGCCTTGCCCTGCGGATCGACCTCCGCGATCACCTCGTCGACACCGAGCGCCTCGGCCACCCGCGACGCCACCGCTCCGTGGTCGCCCGTGAGCATCACGACCCGGATGCCGGCTGCGCGAAGGCTGGCCACATCGGCCGCGACGCCGGGGCGCGGTGTGTCGATCAGGGTGAGCGTGTGCGACAGGCCGTCGTCGGCGGTCAGCACCACGCGATCGGCACCCCCGCGACGGATTCGCCACAGGCGTCCTTCCAGGTGACCCTGCACGCCCACGCCGGCGGTCTCCACGACGTCGGTCGCCACCGGCACGGGAATGCCACGCGCCACAGCCTCGTCGAGGATCGCGGCCGCCACCGGGTGACGGCTGAAGCGCTCGAGCCCTGCCGCCACCCGCAGCGCTTCGTCCGAGGCGGCGGTCACGCGAGGACGCCCCCAGGTGAGCGTGCCCGTCTTGTCGAGCACCACGGTATCGATGCCCGCGAGCGCATCGAGGGTGTCGACGCCGCGCAGCAACAGGCCGCGCCGTGCGAGGGCACCCAGGCCGGAAGCGCCCACCATCGGAGCCGCCAGCGCCAGCGCGCAAGGGCAGGCCACCACCAACACCGCCACCGTTCGGGACACCGCAGCATCGGGTCCGTACAGCCAGGCCGTCACCCCGGCGGTCAGCGCAGCCGCGACCAGCGTGGCGATCGTGAACCACGGCGCGAGCTTGTCGGTCGCGGACGGGTCGCGGGGCGCAGCGCTCGCCGACACCAGGTCCTGCGCCATGCGCGCCACCAAGGTCTCCTGCCCCGCTCGGGTCACACCCACGCGCAGCGACCCATCCTCCACCACGGCCCCGGCCACCACGGCGTCACCAGGACCCACCTCGGTGGGACGGGACTCCCCGGTGAGCACCGCCATCCGCACGAAGGCCTTTCCCGCGAGGACCACGCCGTCGGCAGCGACCTCGTCGCCTGCGCCGAGATCGATGCGGTCGCCGACAGCGAGCTGCTCCGAAGGCACCACCTCCACTGCATCGCCCACGGCCCGCCGCGCCGTGCGTGGCACACTGGCTGCGAGCGAGAGGGCGGCGTCGGCCGCACGCTTGCGTCCACGCGCTTCGAGCACCCGGCCTGCCAGGAGCAGGGCCACCAGCATCGTCACAGAGTCAAGGTAGCCGTCTTCGTGGAGCACCGTGGCGACGATGCCGTGGCCGTAGAGCAGCGCGATGGCCAGCGCGATCGGCGCGTCCATGTGCAGCACGCCCACCTTGAGCCCACGGATCGCGCCTTGGAAGAACGGCCTCGCCGCGTAGGTGACCACCGGCGTCGCCACAGCCAGGGTCGCCCAACGGAACAGCTGCGCCCACCGATCGGCCATGCCGTCGGCCCAGCCCACGTACAGCGCCACGGACAGGCCCATCACGTTCATTGCGCCGAACGCCGCCACGCCCAGCCGCACCATCAGGTCGCGGTCGAGCCGGTCCACATCGCCCGCCGGACGGGGCGTGTAGCCGATGGCCGCGACCCTTCCCGCAAGCCGTGCCAGCTGGGTGCGCTCGGGATCCCACCGCACCTGGGCCCGCCCGGTGGCGTAGGACACGTGCGCCGACACGACCCCCTCGGTGCGCTCCAGCAGCTTCTCGGTGACCCAGACGCAGGACGCGCACCGGAGCCCATCGATCGACAGGTCGGCCGTGCACACGCCGTCCGCATCCACCTGAACGGGCACCGCTGCCCACGCCGCCTCATCCACCCACGACGCCCGCGGTGCCGCCTGCTCCCGTGCTGCGTACCAGCCCCCCAGCCCCGCTTCACGCAGGATGAGGGCGGCCGTCTCACAGCCGTGGCAGCAGTAGGTGCCGACGGGGCCTTCCACCGGTGCCGCGCAGTGCGGACAGGCGGAAGCAGCTGGCGCGGGCAGGCTCATCGCGGCTCTGCCTTGTAGGAGACCTCGATCGGGTCGTAGCCGCCTACAGCCAGCATCACGAACGCGACGTTGGTGGCGACCACCACCACGCCTGCCAGGATCACACCCGTCATGAACCGCATGGTCACTCCTC
>CAYNFK010000123.1:0-13652 GCA_964396405.1 uncultured Enterobacteriaceae bacterium | reverse complement strand
CCTGGTCGAGCAGGTGGGTCTGGCCGGTGCGGGTGGCCCAGTCGACCATCGCGAGCGTAGCGCGCAGGGGTCGGTAAGCATCGTAGACCCGAAGGCCGAGGCCCCGGGATGCCAGGGACTGCTGGGCAGCCGCCAGGGCGTGCGCGGGCTCGGTGCGCAACCACGCGCCGGGAGCGGCGTAGCCGGGAAGCACGGCCCCCGTGAAGTTGTTGGCCGTGGCGTAGCGGATCTCCAGCGAGATCGTGGGGGCCACCACGGCGAGGTCGACGAACCCCTCGGGTGGGAGGCGCGGCTCACCAGCCTGGGCCAAGGCGATGGTCAGACCCACGATGGCCCAGCTCATGCCTTGTTGCGCTGGGTCTTGATCCCGAAGCGCTTCATGTAGGGCGCGAACACCCTGTCGATCTCCTCGGGGTCTACGCCGAACGCATCGGCCGAGTAGATGTGACTGCCGGCCTTGTCTTCGCGGTCGCCTTCGCTCCAGCGCCGCACCTGCTCTTCCAGATCCGGCGCCACGTCGAGGCCGAAGTGCTCCATGGCTCGCCGCATCACGCTCGCCGGGTCTTGCGTGAGCTCGGTGAAGTCGGCGTCGAAGAAGTTCGCTTCGTTGCCCCACCGATCCCGGGCCTCCATCGCGCGGGTGACACCTTCGTGGAACCGCTTGGTGATGTAGGGGCCCATCTCCTTGTGCTCGAAGCGGCCGAACATCATCCGCCGCGTGAGCGCCATCATCGACGAGTACGACGCCACCGACGACACCGGATCCCGGTGGGTCCAGATGATGCACGCGTCGGGGAAGACCTCCAGGAGCGCATCCACGAACCACAGGTGCTCGGGGCACTTGAGCACGAGCTGCTCGGCCGGACGCTGGTGCAGCAGGACCTGCAGCCAGTTGCGGTACTCCTCATAGGCCCAGCGCATGTCTTGCTGGAACAGCCACTCGCCGTAGCTCTCGAGGCCGGTTTGGATGTCCCAGTTGAGCACGCGGAAGGCGTTGCAGAACAGGTACCAGCACTCTTCCGGCGTATCGACTCGGACATCGTGGACCTCGCGCTGCTCGGGCGCGATCACGAAGGCGGCCCGCAGGATCTGCCAGGCGATGGCGCGCCGGATGAACCGGTCGACGGTCTTGTTCTTCGCCCGAGGGAGCGGCGTGATCAGCTCCCAGAACGCCAGCGCGCGTCGGCGCTCGTCGAGGCACAGCAGGTTCTGGATCGTGGTGGTGCCGGTGCGCGGGAAGCCGAGCACGAAGATCGGGCGACGCACGGGCACATCGAGGATCTCGGGGTGGGCCTGGATCTCTTGCTGGTAGCCGAGCCGGTTCTGCAGCGCCTTGTGGTACGTGGCGCGCGTGAGCAGGTTCGCGAACGGGATGAAGCCGAGCGCCGCCACGTTGTCGATGACGCGGCGCATGCCCTCTTCGAAGCGCCGGTCGCCGAAGTTGCTGTGACCCGCGGCCTTGGCCGCATCGGCCAGCAGGCGATCGGGATCGATGTCCCCCAAGCGCAGGCCCCAGCGGCCTCCGTGGAACACCGCCCGATCGACCAGCGACACCAGCCAAGGCAGGGTCGTTCGTTGCACGGTCAGGTTTCGGTTCATTCCCCGCTTCCGGGCGCGGGCCTAACGGGTCCCTGACGGCGGGTCGCGGTGCGCCGGGTGAATCTACTGCAGGTCTGGCGTGTCTTCACGCCGTCCCAACGTGGAGTGCCCGTGCGTACCTTGTCCCTCCTGATCGCCCTGTCCGCTCCTTCGGTCGCTCTGGCCGGCTCCTGCGACACCCTGGTGAGCCGGGCGCAGACCGCTTCCGGTGCAGCGCTCGTGGCCGGCTTCAAGGCCATCGCCAACTGCGACCTCGAGATGGCCAAGACCTCGTTCCCGCAGCTCATGCTGCGCGCCACCGACCTCGACACCCTCCAGGCGCTCGGCCTCGCGGCCATCCAGGAAGATGCGTTCGTGCCCGTGTGGGACATGATGGGCAAGGTGCCCTACGAGCACCGTCAGGCCCTCGCGCAGGGCGTGGGTGCGGCGTGCGCCACGCAGCCCAAGGTCGTGCCGTTCCTGCAGGGCGCCTACGTGGCGATGAAGGGGACCGAGTTCGTCTCGTGGAGCCCGGCGCTGGAGTCGTGCACCTCGACCGAGCTCACCACGTGGATGGAGGGCGCGCTCGCGAGCCCGCCCCCGTCCACCTACAACGAGAAGTACAACGCGATCGTGTCGGCCTGGGGCCGGGGCCACGGCATCGCCGGTCTGGCTGCGCTCGAGAAGGGTGCTGTGGCCGCCGGCGCGAACGGCGGTCCGTTCAGCAGCCTGGTGGATGCGATCATCCGCACCTCGCAGCCCGCGAGCCTGCGCGATCAGCCCCGCGCAGAAGATGTGGCCGCCGTGGAAGCCGCGCTCGTGCGCGTAGCGAAGGCCGTGCCCCCCGAGGCCGCCCGCGTGGTGGCCGACCGCCTCGCCACCTCCGGCAACGTGGCCGCTGCCGCCTCGCTCCTCCCCACGCTCTACCCCGACGCCGCCAGCGCCGACGGCAACGTCCGCTGGGCCGCCGCCGCCATCGAAGCCTGCGAAGGCGAGGCCGTGGTCTACTGGACCACGTGGATGGAAGCCCCCACCCGCGTCGACGTGCTCGAGCCCGCCAAGGCCGCGCTCTCCACGCTCAAGCCCAAGCTCAAGTGCACGGCCCCCGATGGCTGGCTCTTCCGCGCGTCCGAGAGCCCCGTGGGCGAAGAGGCCGTGGATGGCTGGGTGGATGGGCTCGTGAGCTCGTGGAATGGGCAGGGGTTTAAGACCAAGGACAAGCAGGTGAGCGTCACCGTCACCCAGTAGCGGGACCGGATCGGCTAGCACCCGTCTTGGTTCTGCTCGCATAGCCAACACGTGGTGGACAGGCGGGCGGCGAGCTCGGCGGTCTGCGACTGACAGAGGCCCTCGTTGCCACTCACGGCGATGGGGGCTTGAACCGACGCGAGGGCATCAAGGCCTGCCAGCGAGGTGAGGGCGCGGTTGTTTCGGACCTCGACGACGCCACGCACCTCGCGGATGGCGTTGAGGCCCGCCAGCGAGGTGAGCGCCGCGTTGCTGGACACCGTGAGATCACCCGCCACTG
This sequence comes from uncultured Enterobacteriaceae bacterium, assembly GCA_964396405.1. GTDB lineage: Bacteria > Myxococcota_A > UBA796 > UBA796 > JACKEO01. Next base: position 10,546 of record CAYNFK010000123.1, on the reverse strand, counting down.
CGCCGATGGCGTTGAGGCCCGCGAGCGAGGCGAGCGCGTCGTTGTGGAGAATGTAGAGGCCGCCGCCCACGCGGGTGATGGCATCGAGGCCCGCCAGGGATGGAAGGGCGTCGTTGTGGGAGACCTTGAGACTGCCGGGCACGGTGGTGAGCGCGCTGAGGCTCGCCAGGGATGTGAGCCCCGTACACTTCTTGATGAGCAGACTTCCGCCCAGTGTGGTGAACGCGTCGAGACCCGCGAGCGAGGCCAGCGCTGGGTTGTGCGACACGGTGACGTCGCCCCGCACGGTCGTGAGCGCACCGAGACCGGTGAGTGAGGTCAGCCCCTCGTTGCGCCAGACCGTCAGGTCGCCGGCGAGGGTGGTGATGGCATCAAGACCGGTGAGTGACGCGAGGCCCGGGTTGCTGCGGATCTCCAGGTGACGACCGACCGTGGTGAGCGCGCCGAGGTTCGCAAGTGAGGTCAACGCACGGTTTCCGCTGATGCGCAGGTCGCGGCCGACGAGGGTGACAGCGTCGAGCCCTGCTAGCGATGGCATCGCGTGGGTGCCGGCGACCACGAGGTTGCCGCCGACGGTGGTGAGGGCCCCGAGATCCTCAAGGGAGTTCAACGAGGGGTTGCCAACGAAGGTGAGGCTTCCGCCCACGTGGCGGATCGCCCCGATGCCCGCGAGGGATGTCAGCGCAGGATTGCCGGACACGACCAGATCGCCACCCACCTCGGTGAGGGCCTGGAGCCCGGGAAGCGACGTGAGGGTGGCGTCGCCAGAGATCTTGAGGTCGCCCTTGATCACCTGGATGCAGCTGAGCGCCGCCAGGTCATCGCTCGTGTGGATCGTGATGCCGCCTGCCTCGATCCGCTTCGCGAACCAGCAGGAGGGTTGGGTGCTGAGGTTGCCGCAGCCCACCATCGTCGCAAACACGAGCCACCGCATCGCTCACCCCTCGACCGCTTGTCATCCTATACCGGACGTCTTGCGGACCGAAGCTTGGCCTCGGCACCGGCACCGCGCCCGACAGCTGGCTCTTCCGCGCGTCCGAGAGCCCCGTGGGCGAAGAGGCCGTGGATGGCTGGGTGGATGGGCTCGTGAGCTCGTGGAATGGGCAGGGGATTAAGACCAAGGACAAGCAGGTGAGCGTCACCGTCACGCAGTAGGGCGCACGGAGGCTAGCACCCGGTGTCGTTGCCGAGGCAGTTCACACAGCTCGCCGTGAGCCGCCCGTCGAGGGCGGTGATCTCGGACTGGCAAAGGACTGCGTTGCCGATGATGTTCAGGTGCACACCCACTGATGTCAGCGCGTTGAGGCCAGACAGCGACGCCAGCTGCGGGTTGCTGGCGACATAGAGGCTGCCCTTGACGGAGGTGAGCGCGTCGAGGCCGGTCAGCGAAGCCATCGCGGCGTTGTTCGTGACGTTGAGGTCGCCGGCGACGGAGGCGAGCGCGTCCAGCCCTGTGGGCGCCGGCAGAGCTTCGTTTTGTTGGATCGAGAGGTTGCCCTGGATCGAGGCCAGGCTCCCGAGCCCCGACAACGACGTGAGCGCAGGGTTCAGGGTGACGCTCACGTTGCTGCCGACCCGCTTGATCCCTTGGAGCCCGGACAGGGAGGCGAGCGCGGTGTTGCCATAGATGAGGACTTCGCCTTCGACCGTGGTGAGCGCCTCGAGGCCCGCCAGCGAGACCAGCGCGGTGTTGTCGGCGACTTCAAGGTCGCCTCCGACCGAGGTGAGCGCGTTGAGGCCGGCCAGCGATGTCAGTCCGGGGCTTTTGTGAACGTACAGACGGCCACCCACGGAGGTCAGCGACGCGAGATCATCGAGGTGGGTCACGCCGGCTCCCTGGAGGGTGAGCCAGCCGGTGATCTCCCCCACGCAGCGCAGGACCGCCAGGTCGGCGTTCTGGGTGGCGGTGACGTTGCCGTCGAACACGGTCAGCGAGTCACAGTCGGCCTCGTCAGGGTGTGTGTCCGCGTCGGTGTCGGCCACCTGAGCGTCGACGGTCCATGATCTGCCGTCGGGGCAGGTGATGGTGGCCGTCCCGTCGCCGTTGTCTGCAAGAGTGCAGGCGTCGTCGTCTGCCTCCAGGCCGCCGCATCCCATCAGCATCGCCACCACGAACCAGCGCATCCGACACCCCCTCTCGCCCGTTAGCCCGCTGCCCTTGGCATGAACGCTACGCGCTCCGCCTCGGCCTCCCACGGACCTCCTGCTGCCACGGCGCCGCTAGGCGGTCGAAGTCTTCGTCGTGGCACGTGAACAGCAGCACCTGCAGGTGCTCGCTCATCCGCCGCAGCACCTCCAGCATCCGCCCCCGCCGCTCGGCGTCGCTGTTGACCAAGGCGTCATCCAGCAGGACCGGCAGGCGGCGCACGCCGCGACGGGCACTCGTCGCGGTGAGCCGGGCGTCGAGGGCATCGACCTTGGACGGACAGAGGTCGGCGGTCGTGCCCCGTCCTCGAGTCCCGACCCTCACCGCCCGAGCCCGCGCCGTCGCGCGAACACCTCCCGTCGGTGCGACCTCCCCTCGTGGTAGCCGGGCTGCCGTCGCTGGAGCTTTGCCCCGATCGAACGCCGCAGCCCCTCCGGATGCGTCTGCCCGAGGTCGTCCAGGACCTCGGCGGCCGCGAAGCCTCCCGTCTCGGCCGCGCCCTCCATCCAGCCCTGGAAGTCCGCCGAGGTGTGCTCGCCGCAGAAGTGGACATTCCCCTCGCGCACGCCCTCGGTGGACCAGGTCGCCCACTGGCCCGGCTTGTAGCAGGTGTAGCTTCCCTTGGCGGTGGCCACGGTGGGCCAGTGCATCCGGACGGCCGAGCCCGCGACGTAGGCCGCCTCCGCGCCTGGGTAGATGGTGTCGATGTCGTTCAGCACCGAAGTGAACCAGTCTTCCGCCGTTCCCGATCCGGAGGTGATTCCCTGGAGCCCGCCGAGGAAGTTCGTGAGGATGGCACCGTCGCCCGTCTGGCCGAGGGAGCTGTCCCAGGTCTGCTGGACTGGGAGGTCGGAGGTGGACGAGCCGCTGGCGTCGTGGTCGCGCCGCCACACGGGCGCGGTGAACTCCCCCATCACCTTGGCGTTGGTGCCGTAGCCGAGGGTGTCGATGAGGGTGCGCTTCTCCTCGGACAGCACCTCGGTGGTGTCCACGTGCCGAAGCGTGGAGAAGGGCAGGGCGAGCACGACGTGGTCCGCATCGACCTCGACGGGTCCGTCCGCCGTGTCGAAGTGCAGGCTGTACGCGTCGCCGCGGGCGTGCAAGGCGGTGAGGGTGTGGCCGGTGCGGATCGACTCCGCAGGCAGCTTCGCGGCGATGGCGTCGGTGTAGGCGTCGTTCCCGGCATGGGTGTGGTAGCGCTCGTCGGAGTCGCCGAAGATGCGGAAGCCGGTCTCGGTGTCGAGGCCGATCAGGTAGATCATGTTGAGCGCGGACTGCTCGTGGTTCTCGAGGCCGAACTCCCCGCGGTAGGCGGCCGCGATAACGGCATGCAGCTCAGGGTGGTCGGCGGAAGGGATGTTCGTGTCGATCCAGTCCTGGAGCGTGGTCTGGTCGAGGGTATCGAAGGCGACGTCGTCGCTCTCCGCGGCGTCGAGGGCGTCGGTGAAGTTCGCGAGGACGGCCTCGAAGGAGGCGACGATGGTCTCGTCGGACACCACCGTGCCACCCACGAACCAGGTGTCCACCGACGTGCCCTCCCCGGCCGCCTCGATGCGGTCGTCGAGGTCGACCTCCAGCTCTTCGGCGAGGGCCCACATCGTGGCGTGGTTCGTGTCGATGAGCTCGCCGCCGAGCTCGCACAGGTGGCCATTCGAGAACAGGTCCCGGCCGGTGAACATTCGTCCGCCCACCCGGTCGGAGGCCTCGTACAGGGAGACGTCCACCCCGGCCTCGGACAGGCGCCACGCGCAGTGCAGTCCGGCAATGCCTGCGCCCACCACCACCACCTTCGGATGGGCGACGGTGGCACAACCGCCGTAAGTAAGGGGGGCGAGGGACCACAAGGCCGTGGCACCGGCTCCGCCTCGGAGCAGGTCACGACGCGAGGGTCCGCCCGCACCGCTGAGGGAGACGCTCTTGCGCGCCGAGGCGCGGGCGAACAAGCGGACAAGTCGGGAGAAGGACGCAGAGCGGGACATGGAAACTCCCACGCGACGGGAACGGACCGGTTCGGGTGTTCACGAGCGGGACCGGTTTCTCGACGCCGCCGCGCGGACGGTGGGACGTCGCAGGGATGCTACCCCCGGCGGACAGGTGACCGCAACGGGCCGCCAGATCGTCAAGGTGCTTTCGTTCCCCCGGTGACCCCACCCGGCGAGAACCTTGGCGCGCGGGCCGTCTTCTGTCCGTGCTCGCAGCCCCCGACCGATCGCCTGCTTCTACCAACAGAAGCTGTGCTCCACTCGCGCCTGCTGAGCGGGGCCAACCCTACGCGCTCCGCCTCGGCCTGCCACGCACCTCCTGCTGCCACGGCGCCGCCAGGCGGTCGAAGTCTTCATCGTGGCACGTGAACAGCAGCACCTGGAGGTGCTCGCTCATCCGCCGCAGCACCTCCAGCATTCGCCCCCGCCGCTCGGCGTCGCTGTTGACCAAGGCGTCGTCCAGCAGGACCGGCAGGCGGCGCTCGCCCGCCAGCACCCGCGCGATGCCAAGCCGCACCAGCACGCCGAGCTGCTCGCGCGCACCACCCGAGAGCAGCTCGAACTGCTCCTGCTGACCGCGCGTGATCAGGCCCACCACATCGCCCGCTTCATCCACCCACAGACGCGAGCCGGGGAAGAGCAGCGGCACCTCGGCCTCGACCGCCTTGCGCACCGGCTCCACGAAGCGGTCGCGCATGCGACGCCACGCCGACTCCAGCGCCTCGTGCAGGGCCCGCCGGGCGGCCGCACGCCGCGCCAAGGCATCGGCCTCATCTTGGGCTCGCACCGCGACGGCCTCGGCCGCACCGAGCTGATCGTACAGGCCTTCTTGGGCGTGCGCGCGCACGGCAGCCCGCAGACCCACCACCTCCTCGCGCAGCGCAGCCGCACGACGCTCCAGCCCCGCGAGCGCTTCGGCCGCCACCCGCGCGCCTTCTTCCACCCCCGCCCCGCCGGCCAGCGCCCAGCGCTGCTCCACCTCGGCGAGCGCCTCTTTGGCCGCAGACCGCTCCGCGCGGGCCGCCTCGGCAGTCGCCGCAACCTCGGGCAGTGGTGCCGCCTTGGCCTGACGCAGCCGCGTGTGCTCGTGCTGCTCTTCGGCCGCCCGCAGCGAGGCCTTAGCTTCGCCCAAGCGCTCCGCGAGCTTCTTCGCTTCCAGATCGATCTCGCCCAGATCGACCTCGGCCTCGGTGAGCCGCTTCTCCGCCAGGGCCCGCGCGGCCTCCAGCTGCTCCACCGAGCCTGTGCCTGCTGCCGCCGGCATCGCCGCCAGCTTCTGCCGCAAGGAAGCGAGCTCGCGGATCAGCGGTGAGACCCCCTCGGACCCCACCAGCGCGAGCTGGCCCACCAGCGCTCGCTTCTCGGCCTCTTGACCCCGGCGCGTCTCCACCGCATCGCGGGCCTCGGGCACACTGCCCAGCTCGACCGCCGCCAGCAGCGACCGCACCTTGGCTTCGGCCGCCTCCAGCTCACTGCGCTCGAACCGCGCTCGGCCCGGATCGACCTGCACCGTCCACCGATCATCGAGGCGCAGCACGCCCGGCTCAGTGATCGCACGCACCTCGTGGTGACCGGCCGCCCGCGCCACCCCATCGAGCGTGCCGGCCTGCAGCGCCGTGACGCTGACCCGCACCGCGGCCGCTTCCAGCCGATCCAGCAGGCGCACGCGCTCCCGCTCGGCCTCTTCGATGCGGCTCAGCTCGGACGGCCCCAGCGGGCTCGCATCGATCGACGCCTGCAGCGCCCGCAGCCGCTCCATCAGGTCTTCTACCTGGCCCTTCGTGGCTTCGAGGGCTGCGATGCGCTGCACCAGCCCGGCGCGCTCAGCCTCGCGCCCCTGGGCCTCGAACGCGGCGCGCGCGAGCAGCACGTTGGACTTCGCCGCCTGCACCGCATCGGATGCCACCGCGCGCTTCGCCTCCAGCTCGCTGTGGGCTTGCTGGGCTGCGGCGTGCGTGTGCCGCGAAGCGGCGAGGGCCACGACCGCCGCTTGGTGCGCCGCCTCCACATCCGTGCGCTCCCGCAGCGCATCTTCGGCCTGCTGGGCGCGGGCATCGGCGAGCTGGTGGCGACTGCGCGCGCGCTCGACCTCCTGGTGGACCTGACGCGCGGCTTCTGCCAGTTCCTTGGCCTTAACCGCCTCGCGGCGAAGCTCGGCCAAGCGCGGCTCCAGGCCCTGCAGACGCCCTTCGGCCTGTTGGAGATCCTCGACCCGGCTGCGTGCGGCCTCCCACCGGGCGCGCAGCTCGGCGGCGAGCTCGGCCGCTTCGCGTGCTGCGGCCTGCACCTTCTCGTAGGCCGCGTTGAACCGACCCGTGGCCGTGAAGTGCTCCTCGAAGCCCGCCCGGGCCGCCGCACGGATGCGCTCGCCCTGCTCGCCGGCCACGATCTCGCCGGTCTGCGACGCGAGGGTGGTGGAGAGCGTGGCGCGCGCGCCATCGTGCGTGTCTTCCTTCACGGCGATGCCGGAGCGACCCTGCCGCACCCACAGCAGCGGCCAGATCCCCAGATCGGCATCCACCACGCCGGTGTTCTTGCCGCGCTCGGTGCCGAGCATCTCGCGCAGGCGCTTCTCGGCGTCATCCCCCTTGAGGTGCACGTTGCGCCCCTCCAGCGAGGTGAACGGCTGGAGCAGGAAGCGCTTGTGGACCCGCCACAGCTCGCCGGCATCGTCTTCGAAGTCGACCTCGACCTCGGGGGCCTCGGTGCCATTCCACGTGCGGATGTCGCGCTTGGCGCGCGCTTCGCCCACCGAGCGCTCGAACAACCCGAAGTGGATCGCCTCCACCAGCGTGGACTTCCCGGACTCGTTGGCCCCGTAGAACAGGTTGAGCTGGTGCGAGAGGTTCTCGAACTTCGCTTCGCGGATGCCCTTGAAGTGGCGGACGACGATGCGGCGCAGGATCACGACGCCTCCTGGGCGAGCAGGCCGAGCAGCAAGCGGGCCGCTTCTTGTTCTTCCGCGACCTCGCTGGAAGCGAGCGCGTGCAGCGCTTCGCCCAAGAAGCCGGGCGCGTGGACCGAAGCGAGGTCTTCGGCATCAAAGGCCGTGGCGATCTGCAGCGAGCGCACATCCAGCCGCAGCAGCTCGGCCGCGTGGGCCGCAAGCACCGCATCCAGCCGAGCGCGCTCGGTGGGACGCAGGGCACCGCGCAGGTGGAGGCGCACGAGCGTGGAGGCGCGCGGGCTCAGCTCACCCAGCCAGGCATCGAGGCGCTCCACATCGGCGGCGCCTTGCAGATCGAAGGCATCGGGCTCATGCCAGTGCGTGCCCGAGACCCGCTCGGATCGCACCACCGGCACGGCCCCCGCGGCCGACAGCTCCACCAGCAGCACCCAGCCAGGATCGGCCTCCTTGAACCGCGTGGGCTCCTGGGTGCCTGGGTAGGCGGCGCGCGGATCCACCTGGAGCCGACCGTGCCAGTCGCCCAGCGCCACCCAGTCGAAGCCCTTCGCGAGCACGGCCGGCAGATCGATGAGGTTGCCGGTTTCCGACTGGCCAAAGCTGGAGACGCCGCCATGGGCGATCACCACGCGCACCGCGGCATCGCCGGGCTCACGGGCCGGCAGGTGGGCCGTGGGATCGAGGGCCGACCGACGCTGCAGCAGGGGGCACGGGTGGAACACCAGCTCGCCCACCACCACAGGATCGGGCGTGAGCAGCACGGCCACGTGGGGCAGCGCGGGACGGCCTTCGTGCAGCCGCGCGAGCACGCCGCCAGGCTCACCTGCATCGTGGTTGCCCGGCAGCAGCAGCACGGGGATCGGCGCGAACGCCGCGAGCGCATCGCGGGCGCGCTGCACGACCTCGGGCCCGACCTGGTTGTCGTCGAACACATCGCCGGCGACGACGACGGCATCGACAGCCTCGGTCTTCGCGAGGGCGGCGATGCGCTCCACGGCGCGGAAGCGCTCATCACGCAGGCGGTGGGCACGCTCGCCCGCCACCGCATCGATGCGGAGGCCGAGCTGCCAGTCAGCGGTGTGCAGGATGCGCGGCACGGGAGTCCCCCCAAGGTGAGCCCAGCGACCTATTGCGGTCGGCGGGCGGGTGGCGGACGGATCCTGTCCGGAGCCCGTCCGGGGTCGCGCCGCCGCTCTCCGGTTCAGCGCCGGCGGGCGTGGTCGGCGGCGATGGCGCGGAAGTCGTCGCTCACCCGGCGGTCGGCGGCCACGCGGACCCACAGCTCTTGGGCGGCGGCACGAGCGTCGGCCGGTCCGTCGGCCAGGATGGGCTGCCGCCACGCAGGGTCGGGCAGCTCGCCACCGTGGCGCGGTGCGTAGGCCATCGGCAACATGTCGTACACCGGGGCCAGACCGGTGATCGTGGTGCCGTGCAGGCGCAGCGAGAGGTTCCCGAGGTGCATGTCGGTGTTGGCGATGTGGTGGCCGAACGCCTCCAGCCACAGGACCCGCTCGTGGTCGGCCGCCGACAGACGCCCCTCACGGACCAGCCGCCCCGTGACGAGGCTCCACCGCGACAGGTCGTTCGCCACCCCATCGAGGTCCAGGGGCGCCAGCGCCACCACGCCGCTTCGACCGACCGCGCCGTGCCGATCGAAGCGCACCGCACGCAGGAAGCGGCGGTCGCCGGCGTCGACCACAGCGGCCTCGCACGCCTCCACGCCCCGAGCCCGGAGCACCTCGGTGGCGAGCGCTTCGGACACGAGCAGATCGGCCCATCGACGCCCGGCCGGCGTGGACAGCGGGGGCGAGAACTTCACGAGCTCCCAGCGGACCTCACCATTGGCGCTCCGCACGCGGAGCGTAAACTTGGGCTGCTCGCCACCGGGCGACGATCCGCCCGTGACCTTAGCCAGCGCGCCCTCGGCCCGTGCCGACAGCATCCCGGCCACGTCGTGCTCGTCGACCCCATCGTCCGCCCGCTCCAGCACCCGGTCGCGCGCGACAGGACCCACCACGAGCGCACCCACGAGGTCGGTGCCGTGATCGGCGGCGAAGCGCAGCCCGTGGTCGCCCGTCCATCGCGTGAGGTCGACCGGGTAGCCCTGGTCGGGGTGGGCGCGGAGCCAACCGCGGCCGAAGAAGCCTGTGGGCAGGGCGTGCTGCAGGAACCACGGCAGATCGGGACCCGGCTCGGCCGGAGAGGTGCCGTGGAAGCCGCCCTCGACCTCGGCGACATGACCCTCGACGTAGTGCCCGAACGGGGCCACAGGGTGCAGGGTGAGCACATGCCGGGCGTCGCCGCTCGCATCGACCTCGTACACCGCCACCGGGGTGCGCACGCCGTCCACGCTTCGTCGCGCGGCATAGCGCGTGCTCCGGGCTCGACCGACCACCAGGACCTGGTCGCGCACGCTCTCGATGGCCCGCTGGAGCGCCGATCGCGACACGCCCAGCGCCGCTACCAGCTCAGGTGCGGTGCGGGGTCCGTAGCGGCCAAGGTGCGCGAGAACCGGAGTGGTGGGTAGAATCATGGGTAGATACTATCATGGAGTAAAGCCGAATGATAGCGAAAAGCGCCATCTTGTATGGGTAGATACTCCCAATCAGAACCACCGCCCCACCCCGATCACCAGCGCGAACGGCCGCCCCGGCACCCCCAGCCGCACCGGCTCGGTGGGCAGCTCCGCCTCCGGATCCCAGCGCACCACCCCTTGGGTCTCCACCGCCCACCAGTCCCAGGGCGCGAGGTTGTCGACCGCCAGATCGAACCACCACTTCTTGTACGCAACCCGCGCGCGCAGGTCGAGGGTGGCGATGCCGCCGGCCACGACGGGGTCGATGGTGGGTCGCGGCGGGAACCACGCGAAGCGCAGGCCGCCCGTGAGCAGCACCGGCCCCACCTTGCGCTCGTCGGCGTAGACGCCCAGCGCCACCCGACCTCGGCTCGCGAACGGCAGTGCCTCGCCCGTGTCCCAGCGGCCGTCGGCGAAGGCCCCATCGAGGCGCACGCGCATCCCGGCGAGCGGACGCACGGTGAGCACAGCCGTGCCGCCCAGGCGCCGGGTGTTGCCTCGGCCCAGGTCAAACCCGGTGAGCGGATCCAGCACGACCTCGTCGCGACCGAACGCCCCAAAGAACGAGAGGCGCGCCTCCACGCGCGGGAGGAAGATCAGGCCGATGCCCCCCTCCACCGTGTCGACCACGGGCGCGGTGAGCTCGGGGCGCAGCAGGTCGTCGGCGAGCGGCGGACGGTTGCCCCGCGACCACCCCGCCCACAGCTCGGCCACCTGGCCCGGTCGAGCGGAGAGCACGACCCGCGGCTGGAGCGTCCACAGCCCGCCCACATCGGATCGCCCGCCCTCGAGGTCTTCCGCGCGTGAGACCGTGTGGTGGTCGGCACGAAAGCTCGCAGCCAGCTCCGCACGCTCGAAGATCGAGAGCCGACCTTGGGCCCATAGGCCCACGTCGAGCCAGCCGCGCTGAATGGCCACCGCATCCGCCAGCGGCTTCG
>CAYNFK010000122.1:0-13914 GCA_964396405.1 uncultured Enterobacteriaceae bacterium | reverse complement strand
TCATCGGCGAACGCGGGTGTCGGCTGCCCGACGGCTCGATCACGAGGCCCATGGGATCCTCCCGCCGGGGCCATAGCGCCCGGCGGTGGGGTGCGGGCGTGGCGACCCCAAGGTCACCGCAACCCGACCTCGCCCACCTTCCCGAACCTCACCGTCCCCCGCAGCTCCGTCGTCACCAGCGCCCGCTCCCGCCCGGCCAGCGGCAGCCGGAAGCCCCACTCGAACCCAAACCGCTTCCCGTCCGAGAAGCGCAGGCCCAGGCCGGCCGCGAGGTGGTCGAAGGTGGCGGTGCGGAACAGGCCCAGGTCCACGTCGACCACGAGGCCGAACACCTTCGTGGGGCGCACCTCCACGCCCGCGTTCGCCGTGAGCCCGCCGGCCAGCGCCACCGGGCCGCCGGACCCGCCCTGCACGATGCCGCTGATGCCTTCGTGCACGCGCACCATGCGGTGCGGGGACTGCACAGACGTGAACGACAGCTCGGCCGCGAAGGGTCGACCCACCTGGTAGAGCGGCGTGGCGGTGGGCAGCACCAGCCGCGCACGCACACCCACGGCGGCGAGGTCGTCCAGATCCCGCGCCCAGGCCGCACCGACGGTGAGGTGGCCGAGGCCGATCGACGTCGCCGACAGCGTGGCGATGCCCAGATCCAGCCGGAACGCCTCCAGCCGGCCCGTGACCTCCACCTCCGGGTGCACCGCGACGCTGCCGTCGAGGTTGAGGCCCGCCACGATGTAGCCGTAGAAGTTCGCGGTGTCGGCCGTGAGCCGCGCGCCGCCCGAGACGCCCAGCTCCGAGCGCACGCAGGTTCGCTGGGGCGTGCCGAGGCCGCCATCCGCGAGCGGCGTGAGCACAGGACCCACAGGGTAGCCGTCGGCAGCGGCCTCACACGGACCGGCCGCCAGCGCGGCCATCGAGAGCCACAGGGCGGCGATCACTCGGCACCCCGCTTCCAGCCGTCGCCGGCGCGGTCGATGAGGAACGGGTTCGTGAACGCCATCGGCGCACCCCCAGGCGACACCACGCTGTAGGCGTAGCCGCGCTCCCCGCGCGCGGGCACCGGCGGGTCGAGCAGCGGACCCACCTCTTCGAGGCAGGGGAGGTCGGGCTCCTCAGGCGGCGGGTCCACGTCGCGTGCGTTCACCACGCCGTCGCCGTTGGTGTCGCCGGTGTCGGGCACGCCGTTGCAGTCGAGATCCGCGTGCAGCGGGATCGCGGCGCCGGCCTCCACCACGATCCACGCGTCGCCGCCGGCGGGGAGCAGGTCGGCGAGCGGGATCGCCTCGTCGAAGATCGTGTAGGCCTCGGCACCGCTCTCATCGATCGCCGGCGCCACGTTCGTGAAGGTCTGCACCACCTCGCCGTTCACCACGATGCGCACCTCGTCGACCGGCACCCACGCTGCCGTGCGCACCACGACCTTGAGCTCAGCGTCGCTCCCGGGCTGAAAGGAGGTGAGCGAAGGCCGTGCCACGTCGCTGCCCCATGCCACCTCGGCCTCGATGATCGGACCGCCCGTGCCGAGCATTTCGCCGTTGCGGATCGCCGCCAAGAAGCCGAGCTCGTCGAAGTCGGCCGCCGACCCACCCGCGCGCACCAGGGTGCGTGGGAAGCCCACCACGTTCTCGGTGAGCGAGTGGGTGTCGGAGTTGGCGGTGCCGCCGCGCACCACGCCCTGCTCCAGCAGGTAGAACCACACGGCGCGGTAAGCCAGCCACACCTTGTTGGCCGAGCCGTTCATCACCTCCTGCACATGGTAGGCGTCGTTGGGGGTGGACGCGCCCGGGGCCGTGGAGCGAAACAGCGACGCCCCCGAGCCGTCGTAGGTGGTGGGTAGGGGCTGCGTGAGGTCCATCGCCAGCGCCTCGGGCCACGCGAAGTCGCGGCCGAACGAGAAGCCGCCCCACGGGTGGTTGAGCTGCGCCACGTCGGTGGTGGCCTGCCAGCCCACGCCCTCCATCCTCTCGATCAGCTCGCCGGGCTCAACCCGCTCGTCCCACGGTGCGCCGCGCCACGGACCGGCGGGGTCGTAAGCCACAGGGAAGAAGTTCCAGTGGCCGATCACCTTCGGGAACGCGCTCGCCTCAAAGAGGTCGAACAGCACATGACCCGTGGCTTCGGTGCCCGGCAGGATCACCACGGGCCGCGCGAGGCCCGCACCGGCCGCCACCGAAGCGAGGTCGGAGACCGTGTCGTGCTCGGTGGACGCCACCACATCCAGCTCGGCGGCCGCGAACGTGCGCACACGCTCCACGTCGCCAAAACCCGAGTCGAAGGAGCTTCCGCCGTGCACGTGGAAGTCGGAGGAGAGCCAGCCCTCGGGCACGAGGTCGTCGATGAGCTCGGGCTCCAGCAGGGCGGACACGGTGCCACCCGGCACCACCACGAGGTCCTCCACCTTAGCGAGCGTGGAGAACGGGCCCCGCGCTGCGTACAGGTCGTAGGTGCCGGGCGGCACGAGCACCGAGGTCTGGCCGCGCACGAGCACGCGGTCGCAGGCCGGGGAGCCGCCGTGGGGATGGCCCAGCAGAGGCGCGCAGGTCTCCAGGTTGCCGAGGAACTGCGCCATCAGCGCGTCCTGCTCCACGGGGGTCGCGGGGCGCACGAACACGAGCAGGTCTTCGCCGACGGGTCCGCTGATCACGATCTCGCCGGCTGCGGGGATGGGAAGGTCGCCCACCAGCACCGCCTCGGTGGTGGCCGTGATCTGCGTGGTGGTCACCACCTGCCCGAACGCCTCCACCTCGATCCTGTAGGTGCGGTCGGTCGGCACCCGCGCAGCGAACGTGCCGTCGGCCTCGGGCACCACGTGTGTCCACGGCACGCCCAGCTCGGCCGCACCGCCTTCTTCACCCTCGATGATCGTGATCTGCGCACGCGCCGGCCAGCCGAAGCCTTCCCGGGGATCTTCGGCCGCCACCAGCCGACCCGACACGGTGGTCCACGTCTCGCCAAACAGCTGGCGACGCAGCTCCAGCGCCACATCGGCCGTGGCGGCCACGCTCGGGCCCGAGGCCACAGCGATGAACCGCTCGAACGCTTCGGCATCACGGGGCGCAAGCACGCGGGTGGGCGTGCCCACCACGCTCACGATCGGGCTGTGGAAGCCGTCTTGGATCGGACGGTTGCACGCGACGCTCGCGTAGGTGGCACCGGGTGAGGGGTTCGCGCCGGTGACCAGGTACGGCACGTCCACGAGCACGTCGGTGACCGTGGTGAGACCGAACGGCGGGTGGATGAACCCGGCGCCGGGGGAGGGGGTGAACGGCAGCAGTGCGCGGTCGCCCAGGTACCAGCCGTCGGCCAGCGTGATCGTGATCGGGTCCTGGCCGCCGTGCGACAGCTCGGTGCGCACCCGAATGCCGGGCTCACAGGGGCGGATCTCGTAGCGGGTGGCGATGCGCATGCCCGGACGGCCATCCAGCTCGCCGCGGACGATCACGCCCTTGATGTCGCCCTCGTCGATCAGCTCCAGCTCCTCGTAGCGGGCGGTGTCGTCGGGCAGCAGGCCGGTGGCCTGGAGCACCTGACGCATCGCGTCGTCGTTCGCGCCCTGCACCGAGAGGTCGAGCAGCATGCCGCCGGTGGCTGCGAGGTAGTGGGGGTGGTCGAGCGCGTCGATGATCGCCACCACCTGATCGTTCGCCAGCCGCACGTCGCCGGGCGCGCCCAGGGCAGCGAGGCCGCCGGGCACCTGGCTCGGGTCAGTGACGAAGGCCACCTCCGAGAAGCCGCCCTCGCAGGTGAAGGCCACGGGCTCACACGGGCTGGGCACCATGCAGCCCTCAGCACCCCCGAGGCAGCCGGGCGCGGGGCAGCCCGCGAGCACCCAAGGGAGGATCAGCAGCGGAGCGAGGACGCGGGGCAAGAGCCCTCCAGGGGTGGGCCGTCGGGAGAGCCCGCACGCAGCCTGGACCGGATCGGGGTCGGCGTCAAGGCGCGTGCGCGTTCACCACGCCCAGGGCGTCCAGGTCGAAGCCGCCGGTGGTGCCGGCGTAGCCGAGCCCGTTCAGGTCGTTGACCCCGGAGTCGACGATGCGCACGTAGCGGCCCACGAAGTCGCTCCCGAGCGCGAGATCTGCGAGATCGAAGCCATCACCGCCGGCCAAGGCCGGATCGAGCGGGTCGATGCCGTTCGTGGGGTTGGAGAGCACGGCCGCCAGCCCGGCGCACCCTGTGCCGGAGACGCGATCGCAGGGCCAGGTGTGCCACACCGCGCCGTCGTCGCTCACAGCGACCTCGCCGGTCTCCATCCAGGTGGGGAAGGCGTTCTCGAACACGAGCAGGTCGATGCCTTCGCCGTTGACCACGCCCACCCCGAGGCGCAGGGTGATCGACCCCTCCTCGCCGAGTGAGAGCACATCCAGGGAGCCCGACAGCGCGCCGCGCCCCACCGGAGGGCCGAGCACGATGTGCGGGAGCTTGGCCGCACCAAAGCCCGCGAACGCACCGGGGGAGAAGTCGACCACCGCCACGGCGAACGGCGTGGGCTCGACGGGCTCGGACGTGTCGACAGCGTCGGTCTCGTCGGTACTGGGGAGCGCATCCGTCTCGTCGGTGCTGGGGAGCGCATCCGTCTCGCCCGGGTCGGTCTCGTCGGTCTCGACGGCGGGCGGCTCGGTGTCGTCGCTGTGCACGTCGTCGCCGGGCGCCACGGTGAGGGCGGGCGAGCAGGCGGCGATCAGCAGGAGCACGGCGTTGCGCACAGAGACGTCCTCGGGTGCCGCAGGGTAACGTCGGACGGCAGGCTCGTCGTAAGGGAAGGTGACGGATGGTGGTGCGCACGGTTCCGGACTCGGTGGACGAGGTGAGCGGTCCTCCGGAAGGGGTGGAGGGGCTCGAAGCCCAGCTCGCCGCGCTGCGGCTGCGGTTCCCCGGCGCGATCTTCCACCGCTACCTGCAGCACGTCCCCACAGTGGCCGAGGGGGCGTTCATCGCGGAAGGCGCGGTGCTGGTGGGCGACGTGCGCATCGGGCCGGATGCGAGCGTGTGGTACGGCTGCGTGCTGAGGGCGGACTTAGCGTTCATTCAGATCGGGGCCCGCTCCAACGTGCAAGACGGCACCGTGATCCACCTCGGCGACCTCGACCCCACCGTGGTGGGCGAGGACGTGGTGGTGGGGCACCGCGTGGTGCTGCACGGCTGCACGGTGGAGGATGCGTGCCTGATCGGCATCCAGGCCACCGTGCTCGACGGGGCCGTGATCGGGCGCGGCAGCGTGGTGGGCGCGGGCAGCGTGGTCACGGCGTCCACGCAGGTGCCGCCGGGCTCGCTGGTGCTCGGCATTCCCGGCAAGCCCGTGAAGGATCTGGGGCCCGCCACGGCCGACTTCCACCGCGGCGTGGCCGCCAAGTACGTGCGCCTGCAGCGCAACCACCGCCTGGGCTGACGGCGCCGCGTACTCCCCGAAGGCACCGCTTCGGGCTCTCCGAAGCGATTCGATGGCCCGAGCGCTTCACGATTCGTGGACATTTCGCGACAATGGGGCTAGATTGGGCCTCATTCCGGTGTCGGCACGTGTCGGCCGGAGGCTGCAGGGGTCCATGAATCCGCTACGCGTCCTCCCCCTCCTCGCGCTCGGAGTTGTTGAAGCCCCGGCGCAGGCCGCAGCCTGCTTCGTCGACTTCGCGCTGAGCCCCGCCGAGTCCTGCTACCTCTCGATCGCCGGCTACACCGACGGCTTCGACGACCAGGAGACGTGGTGCAACGCGAGCGGCGAGTGGGGCGACGATGTCGTCGTCTCGTTCACGCCCCCCGCCGGCCGCACGATGACCGTGATCGGCGGCCTGCTGCTCAACAGCGGCTCCTTCTGGGGCGTCGATGTCGACATGTTCATCACCAGCGGGGACTGCGCCGCCGGCACCCCGTGTGTGGCGGCCGACAACGATGGCGGCAACACCAGCAGCTTCACGTTCCAGGCCGATGGCTCCACCTACTTCGCCATCGTGGACGACTGGGAGGGCCAAGGCTCCTACGACATGGGCCTGGAGGTCTCGTGCGGCGATGCCTGCCCGGCCGCTTCGGTCACGCAGACCATCACCTGCTCCACCGACATCTCGTCCACCACGGCCGGGCGCTCCAGCCGCCTCAACTACTACCAGTGCGGCTCGCCCTACCCGGATCTGCCCCAGCGCAACCCGGAGGCGATCTACGCGTTCACGCCGCAGCGCACGGGCCCCGTCACCTTCCGGTTGAGCGGCCTCACGGTCGACCACGACCTCTACGTGCTCGAGACCGCCTGCTCGGCAGCGGCCTGCGTCTCGTCGTCCACCGACCTGTCCACGAACACCGATCAGGTCGCGTTCAACGCCATCCAAGGCCGCACCTACTACATCGTGGTCGAGGCCTTCGACGGCACCGGTAGCTACAACCTCGCGTTCGCCGACAACACGGGCGGCTGCAAAGAAGACTGCGACGACGGCGTCGACAATGACGGGGATGGCGCGATCGACTGCGCCGACTCCGACTGCACGGGCGATCCGGTCTGCAACACCTGCGACCGCGATCTCGATGGCTTCCAGGCCACCACCTGCGGCGGCTACGACTGCAACGACACCGTGGTCCACGTGGGCGATGCGGATGCCGATCTGGTGCCCAACGCCTGCGACAACTGCCCCTCGGCCGTCAACACGAACCAGGCCGATGGCGACGCGGATGGGGTGGGCAACGTCTGCGACCGCTGCCTCGCCGGCAACGATGCCGCCGATGGGGATGGCGATGGCGTGCCCAACGCGTGCGACATCTGCCTCGCCGGCAGCGACGTGCTCGATGCCGATGGGGATGGCGTCCCCAACGCCTGCGACCAGTGCCCCGGCGGTGCCGATGGGCAGGACTCCGATGGGGATGGGGTCGCCAACTTCTGCGACCGGTGCCCGGGCGGCAACGATGCGCTCGATGCCGACGGCGACACGGTGCCCAACGCCTGTGACGTGTGCGCGGCGGGCAACGACGCGCTCGATGCCGACGGCGACACGGTGCCGAACGCCTGCGACCGGTGCCCCGGCGGCAACGACTTCCTCGACGCGGATGGCGACGGGGTGCCCAACACCTGCGATCGCTGCGCGGCCGGCAGCGACGCCCTCGATGGTGATGCCGATGGGGTGCCCGATGCGTGCGATCGCTGCCTCACCGGCAACGACGCCGTGGATGGGGATGCCGACACGGTGCCGGATGCTTGCGACATCTGCCGCACCGGCAACGACGCGCTGGATGCCGACGGCGACGGCGTTCCCGACGCCTGCGACCGCTGCGGCGGGGCCAACGATGCCTTCGATGTCGACTTCGACGGCGTTCCCGATGGGTGCGACCGCTGCGCCGGCGCGAACGACGCGCTGGATGCGGATGGGGACGGCACGGCCGATGGCTGCGATGTCTGCGCTGGCGGGGATGATCGTCTCGATGCCGACAGCGACGGCGTCCCGAACCTGTGCGACGTGTGCCCCGGCGGGCGCGATGCCGACGATGCCGACGCCGACGGCGTACCCGACGCCTGTGACGCCTGCGCCAGCGCCGACGATCGCCTCGATGCCGACGGGGATGGTGCGCCCGACGACTGCGACGTGTGCGCCGGCGGCGATGACCGCTTCGATGGTGACGGCGACGACGTGCCCGACGACTGCGACCTCTGCCCCGGTGCCGACGATGGCGACGACGCAGACGGCGACGGCGTGCCCAACGGCTGCGACGACTGCGTCGGTGACCCCACCGATGACGATGGCGACAGCGTCGCGAACGCCTGCGACCTGTGCCCCGGCAACGATGACACCGCCGATGCCGACGGCGACAGCGTGCCCGATGCCTGCGATGCCTGCGCCCTGGGCAGCGATGGGCTCGATGCCGATGGTGACGCCGTGCCCGACGCCTGCGACGTGTGCGAGGGCGGGGATGACGCGGCCGACCCCGATGGAGACGGTGTGCCCACCGCCTGCGACGGCTGCTTGGGTGCTAACGACTTCCTCGATGCCGATGGGGATGGCGTGGCCGACGGCTGCGACATCTGTGGGGCCGGCGACGACGCGGCCGATGCCGACGGCGACGGTGTGCCCGACGCCTGCGACCTCTGCGGTGCGGGTGCCGATGGTGTGGATGGGGATGGCGATGGTGTGCCGGATGCCTGCGACCTGTGCCTCGCCGGCCCGGATGGCTTCGATGGGGACGGCGATGGCGTGGCCGACGCCTGCGACCTCTGCCTGGCCGGCGCAGATCAAGCCGACGCTGACGGCGACACGGTGCCGGATGCCTGCGACGTGTGCCCCGGCGGCTCCGACCTCACCGATGGGGATGGGGATGGCGTGTTCGACGGCTGCGACGTCTGCGAGGGCCACCCGGATCAGGCCGACTTCGATGCGGATGGTGTGGCCGACGGCTGCGACCTCTGTCCGATCGACGTCGACGCCCAGGTCGACTCGGACGGCGACGGGCGCGGCGACGTGTGCGATGTCTGCCCGCTGGTGGCCTTCGAGATCGACGGCGATGGCGATGGCGCCGCGAGCTGCAACGACTGCGACGACACCCGACCCGGTCTGAGCCCCGCCGACGTGGATGGGGACGGCGTGTCGTCGTGCGACGGTGACTGCGATGACGGCGACCGCGACACGCGCCCCAGCGCGGTCGAAGCGCCCGATGGCGTCGATGACGACTGCGATGGCATCGTCGACGAAGGCACCATCTGGTACGACGACGACGGCGACGGGGTCACCGAGGCCGGCGGCGACTGCGACGACGCCGAGTCCGCGACCGCGCCCCAGCGGGTCGAGACCTGCAACGGCATCGACGACGACTGCGACGGCGTGATCGACGACGGCACCACCTGCTACGACGACGACGGCGACGGCTACTGCGAGGGTCCGCTGGCCTGCGCCGACGGCGCGGTGCGGGGCGACTGCAACGACAGCGCGTCCGCCATCCACCCCGGCGCCTCCGAGGTCGACCAGAACGAGGTCGACGACGACTGCGACGGCGACGTGGACTTCGGCGTGCCCGACCCGGATGCCGACGGTGTCACCGAAGCCGGCGGCGACTGCGCGCCCAACGACCCGGCCGTGCACCCTGGCGCCGAGGAGGTCGACAACGGCGTCGACGACGACTGCGATGAACTCACCGACGAGGGCACGCTGTCCTACGACGATGACGGCGACGGCGTCACCGAGAACGAGGGCGACTGCAACGACACCGACCCGGCCGTGCTCCCCGGCGCAACGGAGATGTCCGACGGTGTCGACGAAGACTGCGACGGCATCGTGGACGAGGGCACCGAGGTCACCGACGACGACGGCGACGGTCGCTCCGAGCTGGCGGGCGACTGCGACGACGCCAACCCCGACGTGCGGCCCGGCGCACCCGACATCGAGAACGGCATCGACGACGACTGCGACGACCGCATCGACGAGATGGTCGACGACCAAGACGGCGACGGCGTGAGCGTCGCCGGCGGTGACTGCGACGACCGCAACGGCTGGGTGTTCACCGGCGCTCGCGAGTTCTGCGATGGTGTCGACAACGACTGCGACGGCGCGACCGATGAGGGCTGCGAAGACGGCCTCGTCGAGGACTACCCGGGGCTCGTGCAGCCAGGCTGCACCTGCCAGCAGGGGAGCACGGGCCCGCTGTGGACTTGGCTGGTGCCGTTCCTGGCGGTGGGCCTGCGTCGGAGGCGTGCATGAGGGGCGGACTTGTGGGGCTGCTGCTGCTCGCGGCCTGCCCCGATCAGAACCTCGGGCTCGGCACGGCTGAGCTGGAGGCGTCGCCGCCGCTGCTGGATCTGGGCGAGGTGGCGCTGGGCACTGAGGTCACCGGCCGCATCTCGCTGATCCAACGCTACGGCAGCGTGAAGGTGCTCGATGTGAACCTGCTGCCCACGCTGGGCTCGGGCTTCGTCTACGAGGGTCCGGCCCCCTACGACCTGGACCCCGACGATCCTGGCGTGGACGTGGTGTTCCGCCCCACCGAGCAGGGCTACGCGTCCACGATCGTGCAGGTGCTCAACGACAGCCGCTACGAGAACGTGGCGGTCGAGCTGCGCGCGCGGGCTGTGGCGGGCACGCTGGTGGCCTCGCCGCCGGTGATCGATCTGGGTGTGGTGCCGGTGGGCACCACAGCGAGCGCCGAGCTCGATCTGCGCAACACCGGCAAGCTGGGCCTCGTGCTGCACGACGCGCTCACCACGCGGTCCGACCTGTCGGTCACCGACGTGTTCCCCGTGGCGCTGCCGGCTGCGGGTCGGTTCACGGTGGAGGTCGCTTACGCAGCCTCCAACATCGCGCCGATGCAGGCGTGGGTCTCCTTCGTGGCGGGCACGGCCGTGGTGGCCGATGTGGTGCTGGTGCGCGCCAACGACTGCGAGCAGGGGTTGCCCGAGGCGTACGATCTCGATGCCGACGGCGTCACGAGCTGCGCCGGCGACTGCGCCGACGAGAACGCCGACATCTTCCCCGGCCAGCCCGAGCTGGCCGACGGCATCGACCAGGACTGCGACGAGCTCATCGACGAGGGCACGATCGCCTACGATGACGACGGCGACGGGTCCTGCGAGGGGCCTGTTCCCTGCGTCGGCGGTGCCCGCACCGGCGACTGCAACGACAACAACGCGGCCGTCCACCCCCGTGCCACCGAGCTTGCCGAGAACGGCATCGACGACAACTGCGACGGCCAGGTCGACCCCGGCAGCGCCGACGTAGACGGCGACGGCTACGGCCCCCAAGGCGGCGACTGCAACGACGCGAACCCCGCCGTGCACCCCGGCGTCGTCGAGACGGTCGATGGTGTCGACCAAGACTGCAACGGCGTGATCGACGACGCCACGGCGGTCTCCGACGACGACGGCGACGGCCACTGCGAGAGCGCCACCACCTGCCTGCGCGGCGCCCTCCCCGGCGACTGCGCCGACAACGACGCCGCCCGCGCCCCCGGCGCCCCCGAGCTGCCCAACTTCATCGACGACGACTGCAACGGCACCGTCGACGAAGGCACCCCCCGCGGCGACGACGACGGCGACGGCTTCAGCGAGGTGGGCGGCGACTGCAACGACGCCGACCCCACCCAGAGCCCAGCCCTAGGCACCTGCCCGCGCCCCTGAGCCAGGCCCCCAAGCGCGGGGCCCGTCACCTGCCGCCCTCCCGCCCGAACGAATGTGGGGTGACAGCGGCGGCGTGGGGTCGACCGCAGGTCGGCCCGGCGTCGCCGCCTACAGATGCAAGGGTGGAGCGTTCATACGGGCTGGTCCGGCGCCCGGAGGGCCTGCCGCCCTGCGCGGACCGGAGGAGCGAAGCGCCCGGCTGGGGTCCGCCGGAGCAAGACGCTTCGCCAGGCGTCTGCGGAGGCGGAACCCAAGCATCAGGGCGCGCAGCGGTCCCTGGACGGTTCTGGGCGGCAGGCCCGCAGGGCGTGGTCCGGCCCGAATCAACGCGGAAGGATCAGAAGGACTCTTCGAAGTTCACGTTTCCATCCACCGCCATCTGGTACGCCGCCACCCGACGCTCAAAGAAGTTCGTGAGCTCCTGCACATCCTGCAGGGCCATGAACGAGAACGGGTTCTCGGAGCCGTAGATCGGCGGCAGCCCGAGCGTCTGGGCGCGCGCGTCGGCGACGTACTCCAGGTAGGTGCGCATGTCGCCGAGCGAGAGCCCGTGCACGCCGCCCGAGAGCACGTCCTCAGCGAACGCGGTCTCGCAGTCGACAGCTTCCTTGAGCATCTCGGTGATGTCGGCCTTGAGCTTGGCATCGAACAGGTCGGGCTCTTCTTCGCGCACAGTCTCCACCACGCGGAACGCGAAGTTCATGTGCATCGACTCGTCGCGGAACACCCAGTTCGTGCCGCTGGCGAGGCCGTCGAGCAGGCCCTGGCTGCGCAGGAAGTAGACGTAGGCGAAGGCCCCGAAGAAGAACAGGCCCTCGATGCAGGCCGCGAAGCAGATGAGGTTCAGGAGGAAGCGGCGGCGGTCGTCCTTGGTCTCCAGGCTGTGCAAGTCGTTGATCGCATCGATCCACTTCATGCAGAAGGCGGCCTTCTTCTGGATGGAGGGGATGTTGTGGATCGCGCCGAACGCACGGGCGCGCTCGGCGGGCTCGGGGATGTAGGTGTCGAGCAGCGTGAGGTAGAACTGCACGTGCAGCGCCTCCTCGTAGAGCTGCCGCGACAAGTAGAGCCGGGCCTCGGGCGCGTTGATGTGCTTGTAGAGGTTGAGCACGAGGTTGTTGGCCACGATGCTGTCGCCGGTGGCGAAGAAGGCCACGAGGCGGTTGATCAGGTGGCGCTCAGCGGGGCCGAACCGGCTCTGCAGGTCCATCACGTCGCGGGAGAAGTCGACCTCCTCCACGGTCCACGTGTTGCGGATGCCCGCCCGGTACATCTCGTAGAACTCCGGGTACTTCATGGGACGGAGCGTGAGGTTCAGGCCAGGATCGAGCAGCATGGGGTCACCGGGGCGGAGTTCGAGCGGGGGGATGGACACGTGGGAGCGCGCCGAGAGCAAGAGCGAGAGCGGAGGATCAGTCGATTCCGGGGATCACCCCGCAAGCAAGGCCCGACAGGGCCGGAGCGCGCAGTGAGCCGAAGGCGAACGAAGTAAACAGGTCTACTGGCATGACTCACAGTACTCGGGGTTCTCGAGGGAGCAGGACGTGACCTCAACGCTCTTGCGCGTGGACATCATCGCGATGCGCGTCGCGGGGCGGGAGCGCAGGTAGTACGTGGTCTTCAGACCGCTCTTCCAGGCGTGCATGTACATCGACGAGAGCTTGCCGATGGTGGGCTGCTCCTGGAAGAGGTTGAGCGACTGGCTCTGGTCGATGAACGCGCCGCGATCGGCCGCCATGTCGATCAGGCCGCGCATCGAGAGCTCCCAGGCGGTGCGGTAGAGCTGCTTGAGCGCGGGCGGGAGATCCTGCAGGCCCAGCACCGAGCCCGACTGCTCCTTGATCACCTGGCGGGTCTCGCTGTTCCACAGGCCGAGCTCGCGGAGATCTTCCACCAGGTAGCGGTTGACCGTGAGGAACTCGCCCGAGAGCGTCTCGCGCTTGAAGACGTTGCTGACCTGCGGCTCGATGCACTCGTAGCAGCCCACGATCGACGCGATCGTGGCGGTGGGTGCGATGGCGATGAGCAGGCTGTTGCGCAGGCCATCGCGCTTCACCTTGGCCCGCATGCCCTCCCAGTCGAGGTCGGCCGAAGGCGTGACAGCCCAGGCATCGAACTGAAGCTCGCCGCGGGCGGCGCGGGTCTGCTCGAAGCTGGGGTGCGCGCCGTGCTCGAGGGCCAGCTCGTGGCTGGCGGCGAGGGAGTTGAAGTAGATCACCTCGGAGATGCGCTTGGAGACCTCACGGGCCTCCTTGCTCTCGAATGGCATCCGCAGCTTGAAGAACACATCCTGCAGGCCCATGATGCCCAGGCCCACGGGGCGCCACCGCAGGTTGGAGCTGGCGGTCTCGGGGATCGGGTAGAGGTTCCGATCGATCACGCGGTCGAGCTGGCGGATCGCGATGCGCGTGGTCTGCGCGAGCTTCTCGAAGTCGAAGGCCTCGGACGAGCAGTGCTTCTCGAGGTTGATCGAGCCGAGGTTGCACACGGCGGTCTCACCCGATGACGTGATCTCGATGATCTCCGTGCACAGGTTCGAGAGGTGCACCACGTTGCCGGGCTCGGCCGACTGGTTGCACGCGCGGTTGGAGGCATCCTTGAAGCACATCCAGCCGTTTCCGGTCTGGGCGAGGGTGCGCATCATGCGCTCGTAGAGCGCGCGGGCGCGCACCTTGCGGACCACGCGACCCTCGGCCTCGGCCTTGGTGTAAGCGGCCTCGAAGGCCTCGCCGTAGGTGTCGACCAGCTCCGGCACCACCTTCGGGTCCATCAGCGACCACATCGTGTCGTCGTTCACGCGCTGCATGAACAGGTCGGGGATCCAGTTGGCCACGTTGAGG
>CAYNFK010000121.1:0-14025 GCA_964396405.1 uncultured Enterobacteriaceae bacterium | reverse complement strand
TCAAGGAGAGGAGCCTACAGTCAGGGGGTTTACACAACCACGGGGACACTCTCGCGGGGTAGTCACGCTAGGTCGGGGGCACAGCGCCACACGGCTGTCCCCGTAAACTGCAAACCCAAGGCTGGTAGTCGCGAGTCGGGGGTCCAAGTCGATCACGACTTACGTCCCGCGCGCGCAACCCGCCGCCGTCGTCCCTCTTCGACTCCACGGCGTACCCGGTCCTCAAGGTCGGGTATGGTGCGACGCTGTGTAGGCAGGACCACCTCCTCGCCCTGCGCAAGTCGCTGGAGCAGTTCATCGGCAACCACGTCGACGCTCCGCCCCTCCACTCCAGCGTCGGACGCATCGACAAAGGCCTCCGCCATCTTCGTCGCTTGGCTGCGTTCAGAGACAAGCCTAGCGAGGATGAGCAGGGACCTGATCTCATGACTGAACGGGGAGTTCTCCGCTTGGTCCGCCAATGCACGGCGGCGACTCGCAACATCTTCAATGGAAGGGAGCCCGCCCAACCCGAATTCGCGCCGCTCTAGGTACCGACCACCCTCGCCTTTCACCGGTCGGACCACGTAGGCAAATGGTCCGATCTGCCTAGACGACTTGAACATTCGGACACGGTGGCAGATGACTCCAAAGGCCACAAATGCGACTTCAGCGTGTCCAGCGTTTGAGTAGATCACCAGGATGTGGTGCCCAAACTTGGATCCGACGACGTGACGAATCGCTGGGGCCGAGAACGGATCGATATCCGCCGCTACATGGCGTGCGCCGCTCAGCCCAATGTCGCCGTTGACGAAGCTTGCGATCTCCCGTAGCAACTTGTCCCGAGGTAGCCGGTCCTCGGCGACAACCGCCGCCAAACCCATCTTCGCGACCGACCTGAATGCGTCCTCGCCACCGAAGGCCCAGTTCACCGCCATCTCTTTCACGGACCGCCGGGTTGTTGCCTCGATACCTGTCATCTCAAGGGTCTTGAACTCAAGATCGTTACTGATGATGTGTCCGACGATGCCACGCACGATCGCCTCGTCATCGAACCCATTTCGGATGTGCACCTCCGATCGGACACCATCGTAGGTGACTTGTATGGTTGCGCTGTCGTCGACTGCGATTCCTCCGCCGTGGTCCAACAAAACCGCGCGGTCGCCCCCCGCGTCGAGTCCTGCGGGGTGCGGTGCAACCTTCCTATTCTTTCCGGTGTGTGCCCCCAGTAGGAGCGAAAAGTGTCGAAGCCCCTGCTCAAGATGGGCGTCGATCGTACCCCCGAGGCGGTTATTGCAGGCCACACAGGTGAGGCCTCGGGTCTTCCGTCTGCCGCCCAGTGCATCAAGAATGAGGTGCTCTTCGGAAGATGCTTGGTGCACACTGCAAAAGATGCACAAGCGGTGGCCATCGCGTTGCGGTCGAGGTGGCACTGTGGCTCCCGTTCGGACTCCTCTGCGTAATCAGACCTCCGCGTTGCGCTAGAACGTGTTCACCGACCGCCCGTTCCGCTAGGCTCCTCGCAACCCTGTGAGGCTCCCTATCAACCCTACCCCCATGCCCCGCCCCACCCAGCTCCTCACCGCCACCGCCACCTTCCTGGGCGTCGCCACCCTCGGCCTCTGGCTCGTGCAGGACACGCTCATCTTCCCGGGCGCGTTCCAGCGCACCCACGACCCCGCGGCGCTGGTCGCCATGGCACAGGTCGGGTCCCTGGAGCGCATCCAGCTCGCCGCGCCCGACGGCACGCCCGTGGTGGCGTGGGTCCGTCGCGGTGGCCATGACCGGGTGCTCGTCTCCTTCCACGGCAACGGTGACGTCGCGCCGATGTACGGCGCGCTCGCGGACCGCCTCGCAGGCCTGGGCTGGGACGTCGTGATGCCCGAGTACCGCGGCTACGGGGACTCGCCCGGCTGGCCCTCGGAGGAGGCCATGGTGTCCGACGCACGCGTCGTGTGGGACTGGGTGGTCGGGCCCGGCGGCTGGTCGGCGGACCGCGCGGTGCTGCAAGGCGACAGCCTGGGCGGCGGCGTGGCGATCGCGCTCGCGACGGAAGTGGACGCCGCCGGCCTCGTGGTGTCGTCCACCTTCGACCGCCTCTCCGACGTCGCGGCGGGCCGCTTCTGGTTCCTGCCCGTGCGGTGGCTGATCAGCACCGAGTTCCCGTCCGTCGCCCGCGCCGCCGAGGTTGCAGAACCCGTGCTCCAGCTCCACAGCCGCGACGACACCACCATCCCCTTCGGCCACGCCGAGCGCCTGAACGCCGCCTTCCCGAACGCGCAGTTCGTCCCCTTGGACGGCTACGGGCACTCGGCGGCCTACCTGTTCGTGGATCCGGTCGCGCGGCCGGCTTGGGAGAGCTTCCTGGAGAACGCCGTCCCGCGGTAGCCCTCGGGCCCGGACACCCCCCGTCCGCCCCCCGCGCCATGCTCCCGGGATGGCCCACTACGTCTACCGCCTCACCGTCTCGCCCACGCCCCCCACCGGCGTGCGCCTCGCCCTGGAGGGCGCGCACGGCGTCGTGATCTGGAACACCGCCGCCCCCACCCGCGAACTGGTGTCGCAGCCCCTCTACGCGCCCCGGCTCACGCACTACCGCTGGTGGCCCCAGGAGCCCGTGTTCAGGTGCTCGTCAAAGTTGATTGGCAGGAGCAGGCGCGTGTCGTTGGGATCAAGTCCGGCGCAGCCAAGCGGGTGATCGACGAGGTCTTCACCTCGACCAGCGAGGTGAGGACGCACCTCCGGAACTTCGGCTGCGCCGAGCCGGTGTCGGTGTCGGCGGCCGACGCGGTGGAGCGGGCGACGTCGCGTGTTCGGGGGTCAGCGCTGCGCGTTCGGTGCCTCGCGATCACCGGTGACCATCGTCGGCGAGGAGCTTCCCCGGGTCCCGCCCGAAGTCCGCCGCCTTCTGCGTGTTCTTCAGGGCCGGTCGCACGCTCGACGACCTGCACATCGGCTACGAGTGCGTGCCCGAGCACCCGGCGCGCGTCGAAGGGCCGTCCCAGCCGAACCCTGTGCAGCTCCGCGATCGAGTGGGCGACGGAGACTGCGGAGGGGGAGTGAGGGGGGCGAGCTTCACCGAGGATCGTTCCAGGTGCGGACATGGCGACCCCAACACACCTCGGGCCGGTCGAGGCGTGCGGCGCATGTGCTCCGTGAGGAGGCCCACACGTCGTAGAAGGTGCCTTCGGGTGTGGCGAGTATCTCGGTCTGGGAGCTTGGGGCCCAGCAGGTGACCTCTCCGAAGACATCACGAGCGCACGCGTGGAAGTTTCCACCGACGACCTGGCGGAAGCCTGATCCTGCCGGTGGCGCGGTGAACCCCACCAGCGACCAGCAAGCCACCGTGCCGCTCGTGCGCACCGCGCAGGCGCCGCTGGAGCCACTACCACCGGAGTCGCCGACGACGGCCAGGGCGTCGGTGGTGCGGAACGGACCTGCAGGCGGGCTGAGGATGCTGCCGTCGTCTGCACCCCAGCACACGATCTCCCCGTCGATGCGCACGGCGCAGGCGTTCTCCTGGTGCAACTCCACGTCGGTGTACACGCCGGTGGTGGGGGCGTTGGCGATCTCGCCCGCGTCGTCCACGCCCCAGCACAGGATGCTGCCATCTTCGAGCAGCGTGCACACCGACTTATCGTACACGGAGACGTCTTCCACAGGCAGGTTGGCGACGATCGGCGTGAGCCAGTCGTTGCACAACAGCTCTGCTGCGCCACCCACCGTGGCCAGTGCGCAGATGGACTGGTGAGGCGCCGTCGTCTCGAAGCGGTCGCCCTCGAAGCGCGACACAGAGCTGGCCGCTGAGAGGTTCTCGAGACCAGCGGGTGTCTGATTCGTGTTGACGCTGCCGGTCCAGCACGTGTAGTCGCCGCCGATCTGGGAGCGGCAGCCCCACGGGTTCATTTCGCTGCCGGCACCCAGGTAGATGCTGCTGGTGCCGAGGGAGGGCCCGAGGTGTGCCGCGTAGTCGGACTCTCCCACGCAGGCCACGAAGAACTCGCCGAACGTTGGCTCGTCCCGGCGGATACCGCACAGCGTGCCGCCACGCAGATCTGTGGTGAGTCCGCCGTAGTTCTGGAGGCCGCCGTTTGCCATGGCGATGAACGGCACGTCGACGGTGTATCGGTCGCTTTCCACGTAGGACCAGCAACGTGTGGTGCCATCGGCGCGCAGCACGCATCCCGAATCAAGTCCATGTAGGTCCACGGCCACACCGCCGCCAGCGACGACGGCTTCGTCGAGGAAGGCCTCCTGGAAAGCGAGGGTGGGATCTTGGGCCCAACAAGACATGCCGTTGGCTGGGGTGGTACCACACGCGAAGATGCCGTTGGTCGAGACGTCCCGCAGGCCGGTCGGCTCGGAGAGGGTCAGGCCGTTGGAGGGGTCGCCCCAGCAGTCCACACCACCGTCGTCGAGGGTGGCGCACAGGATCGACCCCTCGCCGTCGATGGTGGTGAAGCGGCGTCCGGGCGGAGGATTCACGAACTGGGGATGGTCGGCGTCGAGCGCGCCCCAGCACTGAATGGACCCACCGACGCTCACGGCGCAGCTCACGAAGTTGTTGGTGCCGCCGGCGACAGTGAGGTCGACGAAGGTGCCGGCA
Source organism: uncultured Enterobacteriaceae bacterium (assembly GCA_964396405.1). Classification (GTDB taxonomy): domain Bacteria; phylum Myxococcota_A; class UBA796; order UBA796; genus JACKEO01. The sequence goes on along the minus strand of CAYNFK010000121.1, from coordinate 9,440 downwards.
GGGGGAACGTTCTGGGCACCGTCGTTGGGCATGTCGGGATCCAGGGTGCCATAGCCCCAACACACCACGCTGCCATCGGGGCGCAGTCCGCAGCCAAGGCCGCCTGCGGAATTCGTACCGCTGAGCGCGATCTTCAGCATGGGCTCGACCGGAGGAGTGCCCTGATGTGTGAAGTTGGAACCCCAGCAGGACGGAAGGCCAGTGTCGGGGGAGATCACGCACACGAGCTCGCCCGCGTCGTTGAAAGCCACGGTGCCTCGCGGTCCGAGGTCGTACCCATCGCAGTTCGCGTCGACACCATCGGGTGCGAGCGCCTCGGGAGCACCAGGGTAGATATCGGCGTCCTCATCGGCGCAGTCGCCGCCAACGAGTGCATTCTGCAGTGGGGAGGGCGCGCACGCGCACGCCTCTGAGCCGGGCAAACCATAGCCGTCCTGGTCGGAGTCCAGCCAACCCAGCGTGCAGCCCGCCGCGTCGTCCTCGTCGATCTGGCCGTCGCAGTCGTTATCGACGCTGTCACAGACCTCTCCTTCATGTTCGTCGACGGTGCTATCGCAGTCGTTGTCGAGGTCGTCGCACAACTCGGGTGCGCCTACGTAGATCGTGGAGTTGGCGTCGTCGCAGTCGTTGGCACACGCGCCATCGAGATCGCCGTCTCCGATCACGCGGTCCACAATGTTCGACCTACCTTTCTGTGTGAAGCGTCCGCTCTTGTACGCGACCACAGCCTGCAGTGAGCGCTCCTCGCAGTCGAAGCCGGGAGGAACCGTGAGCGCGAAAGAGATGCGACGGTACCAGGTGCCCAGACTGCGGTAGCGGCTGATCGAGACGATGGTGTTCGACGTGAGGTTGAGAGCGTTGTCGAGGTACACGCACGGCGGGGTGGTTCCCGGGTAGCCGGGTATCGAGACGGGGTTGCACGTCGCCGAGGGTGTGCCCAGGAAGAGGCCACGTGCGAGGATAGCAGCGCCATCCGGCAGGCGGTCGACGCGTGCGGTGGCGGGGAATCCGGGCTCCAGCGCCGTGACCACGAGCACCGGCACAGCCGGCGGACCTGCGACCTCTGCGGCCGTCTCCAGCGGTGCGGTGGACTCGTTGTGGGACGCAGAGGGAGCGGGCGCACACGCGAGCGTGAGCGCTGCTCCCAAGGTGGCGGCGAGAAAACCGAGGCTTGGACGACTGCGCATGTTGGACCCCCAGGATGGCGAGGACGGGTGTTAGCACCGACCGTGCCATCGAAGCAAGAATAGGTCTGAATGTGCGAGAGACCAATGTGGCCAAAGCATCACTCATGCCCCAGTTTATTCTCCGTTCCCGCAGACTCCTGCGTGAGCGCTGCCGGACCGCCAGACAGGCGGCGCGCGGACCTCGAACGTCGGATGGAGGGTGGCACTTTCTCCGTTCTGATGAGCGACGAGGTGGCGATCGAGTTCGTGGGCGAGACGGGCGGGCAGTGGTTCTCTGCTGTCCTGTCCCCCCTCGCGCAAGACACTCGCCGTTGCGGAAATCGGGCGGACTCCGGCGAGAGGACACGGCGATCCGAGCGACCGGGAGGGCCCAAACGGTCAGCTCGTGCCCCCCACCCGGCCCAGCCGCCACGAATGCGGATCGCGCCACCCCATGCCACACTGGCCCCGCCCCAAGCGCCCACGGATCAACGGCCCTCGGCTCCGGTCGCCGCACCCCGATCGTGCCCAGCCGCCCGCTCCGCCTGGAGCAGCACGAAGTCCTGAGCCACCCCCGAGGCCGTGGCAAACGAACACTCCGCCCGCCGCGCCACCTCCGCCACGCTCGCCTCGGGATCCGCCTCCAGCACGGTCCACACGTCTGCCCGCCACGCGGGGCCCATGAGCACGCGGTTTCGGTAGCCGGCGTGCCGACGAACCAGCACCTCCGGGCACAGCACGTCGGCCTCCCGGTCGCGCAGCGTGCCGGCGGGCGCTCGCAACGTGGAGCCGGCGAAGCGCTCGTCCTCCCCGCGACGCGCGAGTTGGAAGCCTGTGCCTACGGACGGGACGTCGACGGGCGGCCCCGCATCCATCACCCCCGCCTCACCAACCTCGCCTCCACCGCCGGCCACTCGCTGGCGAGGATGCTGTAGCAGACGGTGTCGCGCAGGCTCCCGTCGGCCCGGCGCTTGTGCGCACGCAGCACGCCCTCCTTCACCGCCCCCAGCGCCTCGATCGCCCGCTGCGACCGCACGTTCAGCACGTCGGTGTGAAACGCCACGGCGGCGCACCCCAGCGTCTCGAACGCGTGCCGCAGCAGCAGCCGCTTGCACGCGCGGTTCACGTAGGTGCGGTGGAAGGACTGGGCGTACCAGGTGTAGCCGATGGCCAGCCGCGGCACGGCGAGGTCGATCTCGTAGTACCGCGTGGACCCCACAACCCGACCCGACGCCAAGTCCACCACAGCGAACGGGAGCATGTGCCCCGCCGCGGCCCCCGCGAGCGCCGACGCGACGTAGCGGTCGGCCTGCCCCGGTGCCGGCACCGACGTGTAGGTCAGCGATCCGAGGTCACCATCGGCCGCAGCCAGCTCCAACGCCGGCGCGTGCTCCGGCGTGAGCGGCTCCAGGCGCACGCGGTCATCGTGCAGGGTCAGGGGCTCCAGCATCACCACCTCCGGCCCGTCCAAGATTTCGTACGGTCCCGACCGGCCGTGTCCGATGTACGCGGAGGCGCGGACTTGGACCACCTCGCTACGAAAGGCCCCCATGAACACCAGCTGGCCCCTCGACAGCAACCTCATTCGCAACCGCGTCGTGAACAACACCTTCGGCATGGTGCGCCGCCGCAGCGACGGCTCCGTCAAGCCCCACCAAGGCTGGGACTTCGTGGCCGCCGTGGGCACGCCCACCTACGCCGTGGCGGACGGCGTGGTCGCCTACACGTCCGGCGTGGGGGACTACGGTCTTCAGCTCTGCCTGCGCTTCGAGATCGACGGTGTGGTGCGGTGGGCCTTCTACGCCCACCTCGAGCAGTTCGCGGTTCGCACGGGCACCCACGTGTCGGTGGGCACGGTGATCGGCACCACAGGCCGCTCGGGCAACGCGTCCACGCTTCCGCACAGCGAGGACCACCTCCACTTCGAGCTCCGCACCCGCGAGCGACCCGGTCGCGGCCTCGACGGGCGCGTGAGCCCCCGGGAGTTGCTCGGCATCTGCCCGCTGACCACGCCCGTGCTGCGCACCTGACCCCCCCCCCGCGCGCGGCCCGCCCTTCCCGCCCCGCGCCCGAGCGGCTACCCCGCCCCCATGCAAGTCTTCATCGATGGTGACGGCTGCCCCCGGGCGGTCAAGGACATCCTGTTTCGGGCCGCCCAGAAGGGCCGCGTGCGCGTCACGATCGTGGCCAACCGCCCCCTGGTGGTGCAGAAGCACGCCCTGATCAAGACGGTCGTGGTGGGCGGCGGGCTCGATGTGGCGGATGACTGGCTGGTGGCGAACGCCGAGCCCGGATCGCTGGTGATCACCTCCGACGTGCCGCTGGCCGCCCAGCTCATCGCGAAGGGCGTGGCGGCGATCAGCTTTCGCGGCGAGCTGTTCACGCCCTCGAACATGGGCGAGAAGCTGTCGATGCGGGACTTCTTCACCGAGGCCCGCGCGTCGGGCATGATCGAGGGTGGCGGTCCCCCGCCCTACGACGAGAAAGCAGCGCGCTTGTTCGCCGGGGCCTTCGACCGCTGGGTGCAGGCCGCGATCAAGGCGCGTCCACCTACCTGATCGGCACGGAAGCCCCCACCGGCGCCTCCACCCAGCCCTTACCACACGAAGGCCGCCGCACCCGCGCCAGCCTGGCCACGAGGCCGCGCTCGTCCTTCACTTCGTCGTGGATCGCCAGCCGGTGTCGCGCGCCGCTCGCCACCGCCGCCGCGTCCGCCGCCTCGGGACCCGGGTTCACCGACCCACCCAGCCAGAACGGCAGCCGAAAGTGCTGTCGCGTGATCGCGAGCAGCAGCACGTCGTGGTCCGCCGCCACGGTGCGTGCGTCGTCGGCCGCGAGCCCGTGGGGAGCGTGCACAGCGGCCCGCCCGTGCGCGTCGCTCACCACAATCGCGTGGTACCGGGGCGGTCGGTGCCACGCGCGGGTGAGCCGGCTGATGCGGGCCTCCCCCACCACCGCCTTGTGCGGCCACAGCGGGATCTCCCCCACCTCGCCGCCCCGCGCGGACCGCACGCTCGCCACAGCCTCGGGCACGGCCCACACCGGTAGGGACGGGTCCATCCTGGCGAGCGTCTCGGGGTGCAGGTGGTCGGCGTAGCCCTGCGACACCACGATCGCGTCCACCAGCGGCACCGCGGCCGGCGGAACCACAGGACCCCGGTGCGTCGCCACGTGGAACCAGGCCCAGCCGTCGACCTCCTCGCCCACCAGCCAGGGGTCGAACACCACGCGCGTGTCGCCCAGATCGAGCCACCAGGTGGCGTCTTCGTTGAGGCGACCCAGGGTCCAGTCGCGCGTCACGAGGTGGCGTCCGCGCGCCCGTGGATCCAGGCCACAATGCGGTCCATCGCGGGCGCCCCCTGCGGCGAGAAGGTCGCCAGCATCGGGAAGACATGCACCTCGTTCGGCGTGATGTCGAGCGTGACCTCGCCGCCCACCGACTCCAGCTTCGCGGCGAAGCGCACCGCGTCGTCGAGCAGCATCTCGCAGGCCCCCGCCAGCACCAACATCGGCGCCAGGCCATGCAGGTCGGCGTAGAGCGGGCTGGCGCGCGGGTCGGTGGCCGGCAGATCGCCTAGGTAAAAACGGCCATACCGCGCGAGCACGGCCGGCGTGCCGAGGTAGTCCACGCCCGCCCACGTCTCCACCGAGGCCCCCGTGAGCGCAAGGTCCAGCCAGGGTGACACCAGCACGGCGCCCTCGGGCTGCGGCGTGCCACGCTCCCGCAGCGCCACGAGCAGGGCCGCCACGAGCCCTCCGCCCGCCGAGTCGCCGAACACCACGATGCGATCGGGCGACCAACCCTCGGCCACGAGGTGGTCCCAGGCGGCGATCGCGTCCTCCAGCGCAGCCGGACAGCGGTGCTCGGGCGCGAGGCGGTAGTCGATGGCGAGCACCCGACGCCGCGTGCGCTCGGCCAGCGCCCCGATCACGCCCGGGTGGGACCGAATCGACCCGAACGTGTAGCCACCGCCGTGCAGGAACAGCATCGCGTCGCCGTCGTCGTGCTTGGGCAGCGCCCACAGGCCCGGCCGACCGTGGACCCAGGCACGCGCCCAGTCCACCTGGCTGCGCGGGCTTCCGAGCCCACCCACCACGTCCACATGCCGACGCACCAGCCGCGGCGGGGCCGACCCCAGCACGGTGAACCGGTCGCGCAGCCAGGTGATCGTGGCCTCGTAGAACCAGGTCCAGCCGGGGCGCTGGGGCCCGTACCACAGGCGTCGCCAGGTGGTGCCGAGCACGGCCTCCACCATCGAAGCGAGGCTCAGCCACGGGCCCAGCAGCATCGACTCGGTCGCCACCCGCCGCGTGAGGATCAGGTGACCCGCGAGGAAGGACTCGCCGAGCACGGTGGGCACCCAGGCGCCGGGCCAGACGCTGGTCCACGCAGGCGTCCCCGCGGTCGCCGACGGCAGCAGCAGCGAGGCCGACAGCAGCAGCACGCCAAAGCCCCCGAGGTTCCACGCTGCCACGGCCGGACGTCCCAGCCGCTTGAGCTTCACCGCCGCCGCGAGCAGCAGCGCCGAGCTGCCCACCACCACCTCCTGCAGCGCCACCACGGGGATCGCGCCCGGCACCGCCAGGAGCACGAGCCCCATCGGCAGGCGCAGGCCGTGCACACCCACCAGCGTCCACAGCGGCAGCCGGTCGACCGCCCGACGCACCGCCGGCGTGGCCACGAGCACCAGCGCACCCAGTCCGCCGGCGATGCCCAAGCGCAGCGGCCAGCCGCCTTCGGCACCGAGCAGGCCCTGACGCGCGAGCTCGGCCGTGCCGATGCACCAGCCCGCGTAGGCACCCGCGTAGGCCGCCTGCCAGCCCCAGCGCACCCCGGCCGCCCGCAGGCCGCCCACCAGCAGCACGCCCACCAGGGCGACCAGCGCCGGCACGGTGAGGGTGATGAAGGTGTCCATGGTCGCTGAGTCCTCCGTTTCCATCGTAGCTATCGGATCAGACGTTGGGGACCTGTCTTCCTTCGGTCGTGCGGTGATGAATCTTGTGGTCCCGGCCGGGATAGAACACCCCCATGCCGACGTGGCGACCGCTCCAAGCCCTCCTGCACGACGCCGTCGACGCCACCGTGTCGCTGGTGCGCGAGGGGCACGACTCCGCAGGCCGCACCGTGCTCCGCGCGGCAGGGCTGGTGCCGGGTCTACGGGTCCCCGCGAGGCTCGTCGACGACGTGCGGCGGGCGTCCACGGCCGCCACGCTGAGCTCGGTCACCGCGCTCAACCGGCTGGTGGAGGCCGCGAGCGGGGCGGCGGTCGACGCCGCGTCCGACGTCGGCCTGTGGGAAGAAGGCGAAGAAGCGCCCGTGGTGATGCGCTCGGATGTGCTGGGCACGCCGGCGTGGGCGCGCGATGCCGTGGTGGGCATGCTGAACGGGGTCGTGGGCGATCACCTCGCCCGTCGCGGCAACGGCCTCGATCTGGGCCTCACCCTGCGCGTGGGCGACCGCTACCTCGATGACGCCGACGCCAGCGGGCTCGTCGGCATGGGCGACCGGCTCGTCGTGCTCACGCACGGCCTCTCCACCACCGAGTGGTCGTGGTGCCTCGATGCCGGCGCAACGCTTGGCGATCCGACCGCCACCTTCGGCACCCTGCTCGCCCGCGACCGCGGCCTGCAGCCGGTCTACGTGCGCTACAACTCGGGCCGTCCGGTGGGCACGAACGCCCGCGCGCTCGCCCGCGCCATCGAGCGCCTCGTGCAGAGCTGGCCGGTGCCCGTGTCGCAGCTGGTCCTGCTGGGGCACAGCATGGGCGGCCTCGTGCAGCGCGGCGCGCTCGCGCAGGCCCACGGGGCGGGGATGGCGTGGCGGGGCCTCGTGACCCACGCGATCACGCTGGGAACGCCGCACCAGGGCGCACCGCTCGCGCGCTTCGGAGCGGCCGCTGCGAGCGCTCTGGATGCGGTCGACCACCCGGCCTCGAAGGTGATCGCGAAGCTGATCCTCGCCCGCAGCGAGGGCATCCGCGACCTGGAGACGGCCGAGCTGGAAGACGCCGCCCGTCCCCTGCTCGACGGCATCGCGTACGCCTTCCTCTCCGGCACGCTCACCACCGACCCCGAGCACCCGTTGGGTCGGTTCTTCGGCGACCTGCTCGTGCAGGTCTCGAGCGCTCAGGGGCCGGCGGGCACGCCGATCACCTCGTCGCACGCCACGTTCGGCGGCGTTCTCCACCACGAGCTCCAGACCCACCCCGACGTGTACGCCAAGGTGCGCGACCTCCTGGGCCCATGAGCGCAGTGAAGTCTTCGATCGGGCGGGCGGCGGCCGTCGTGTTCCTGCTGGGGGCCGGGCGGGCGGAGGCGTCCGTGTTCACGCCGGGCACGTCGCCTGCCGTCGAGGTGGTGACGCAGTCGCGCACCGAAGAGGTGTGGAAGGTCGGCGCGGTCACGGTCACGCTGCGCAAGTCGCCCGGACCCGATGAGGCCGACCGCGACGCGTTCTGCCGAGCCGGCGGCGTGGACCTGACGGTGGCGGGGAAGCCGAGTCCGGTCGAGGCCGCGCCGATCCACGAGGCCTGCCTGCGCCTGGAGACCGATGCGCCTGTGCTCGCGTCGGCCGCGGCTCGTTTCATGCCCATGCCGCACCCGCTCTCGCGTCCGCTGCTGCGGTTCGGCACCGTGCTGCTGCTGCTGCTCACGCTGCTGCACCTGCCCCGCTCGCTGGCGCCGTGGCTGTGGGCCGCGGCGGGCCTCTTGGCGCGTAAGCAGTTCGCCACGCCCACCGTGCTGATGGGCGTGGCCTACCCCTACGAGCGCATGCTCACCTACGCGGGCCTCAAGCCCGAGAGCCTGATGTACGGCGCGGGCTGGCCAGCGTTCATGGACGTGGTGCGTCCGCTGTTCGGGTCGAGCCCGGAGGCACTGCACACGGTGAACCTCACCCTGTCGGTGCTGGGCATCCCGCTGGCGTGGGAGGCCGCACGGCGGCTCACGGGCGACCGCGGCGTGTGCCATGCGGCCGCGGCGCTGGCGGCGATGCTCCCGCTCACCGTCCACCTCGCGCGCACCGAGGAGTACTACGTGCTGGCGGCGTTCTTGCACGCCGTGGCGCTGGTGGGCCTCGCGCGCAACGACACCTGGGGCGCGCGCATGACCACCTTGGCGGCGGGCATCCTCTCCAACGTGCGGCCCGACCAGATCCCCGTGGCGCTGGGCATCGTGGCGATCCTCGTGGCGCGCGGTCGGTGGCTGGAGGCCACGGGCATCTTGCTGCCGCTCGGGCTGCGGGCCTGGGCCCTGCGCGCGGTCACGGAGGGGCCGCCGTACGCGCTGCGGGAGCTGCTCTACACCCTCGCCCATCCGATCGGGCCCGGCTCCCGCACGGTGCTGTTCGACCCCTATGTGACGCCGCTCTGGCTGATGCCGCTGGCGCTGGTGGGCCTGCTGGAGGCGAAGCGCCGGGGTTGGCGGGGGGGCACGGTCGCCCTGTTTGTGCTGGCGGCGTGGCTCCCCTACTTGGGCTTCTCACGTCACACCGACCTGCTGCGCTTCCAGCTCCCCACGATGGCGAGCGTGGGCCTGCTGGCGGCGATGGCGGTGCCGGTGGTGCGTCGGCAGGCGCTCGGGGTGCGCGCCCTGCTCGTGCTCACGATCGCGGGCGGCACCTACCTGGCCCGCGAGCCCGGCGGGGGTCCGATGGTGCACGCGGTCGAGCACGCCCTGCTGCGTAAGCACGTCTGTGCGCTGCCGGCTGGCACCGTCGTGCGCTACGAAGACGCCGAAGACCCCCAGGGCGGCATGGCCAAGTGGGTTCACGCGGTCTGCGGCGTGGAGATGGTGCCGCTCAAGGCCCAGAACCCCGAGCCCGGCGAGCTGCTGTGGATCGGCCGCGCCCACCGCGCCCCCGACGCCGTGCCGGTGCCCGCTTGCACCACCGAGACCCTGATGGAGACCTTCGCCGAGCCGTGGAACGGCGACCTGCACCCGCTGGGCCCCGACCCGATTCGCATCGGGCTCTACAGGGTGGTGCGCTGCGGCTGACCGAGGGCGAGGATGGAAGAGCGGTAGGTTCGCACCCTGTTGGGGGAGCTCGTTCCCTTCCGTTCGCGCGCCGTCCATTCTCGTTCGCAGCCCCTGACTGCGGACGCCTACGGCGCGGCACCGTCCCAGTCCTCTACCGGCAGGCCCGGCACGCGTCCGAACTCGCGGACGTTGCTCGTCACCAGCACCGCGCGGTGGGCGAGCACCGTCCCCGCGATCTGGGCGTCCATCGGGCCGATGGGCGTGCCATCCTGCTCCAGACGAGCGCGGATCACCGCT
>CAYNFK010000120.1:0-14188 GCA_964396405.1 uncultured Enterobacteriaceae bacterium | reverse complement strand
GTGAGGTCGATGACCTGCCCGAGGAGGCCTTCTACCTGGTGGGCACGCTCGACGATGTGCGGGCCAAGGCCAAGAAGCTCGCCGAGAGAAAGTAGAACACTCGCTGCTAGGAGGGCCCCATGGCCCTGGTTCTCGACATCGTGACGCCTGAGAAGGTCGTGTTCTCCGGTCCCGCCGACGAAGTCTCGGCACCCGGCGTGCTGGGCGAGTTCGATGTGCTGCCCGACCACGCGCTGTTTCTGTCGCTGCTGCGGGCCGGCCTTGTGTCGGTGCGCACGAAGACCGGCGTGAAGCGCTTCGTGGTGGGCCGTGGGTTCGCCGAGGCCGGCCCCGAGCGCCTCGTGCTCCTCACCGACTCCTGCGAGGCCGCCGAGACCGTCGACAAGGCTGCGGCGGCCAAGGTCGTCGAGCTGGCCGAGATCGCGATCGGTCAGAGCCAGCCGGGCAGTGAAGAGCGCCTGAAGGCCGAGCACGACCTGGAGCTGGGTCGGGCGCGCCTGGAGGCGTAGCCCTTCAGCACCGGCTCTCGCTGTGGCGGTTATCGGCCACGGACGTCCGGAGCGCAGGTGGTGGGTACGGGATCCCCAAAGGCGACCATGCCGCAGCGGGCCCTCACCGTCGGCGCGGTGCTGCTGCTGTGCGTGATGGCGGTCGCGGTGCGGCTTCCGCTGCTGGAGCTGGGCTTCGACGCGGACGAGGTGGGCACCGTCACGGACGCGTCGTTCTGGGGCATCTACGACAACCCCGAGACGGGTGTGAACCCGCCGCTGTGGCGGTGGATGTGGTGCTTGGTGTTCGAGCCGTGGGAGGCGGCCACCTACGGTCGGCGCTTCTCGCTGGTGTGCAGCGTGCTGGCTGTGGCGCTGGGGTGGCGGCTCGGTCGACGCACGTCGGGCGTGTGGGTCGGGGGCCTGCTGGCCGCCAGTCTGCTGGCGTTCCACCCTTGGACGATCCGCTACGGCGCGATGTTTCGGGTCTACGCGTTCTGGTCGGCGGTGATGCTCGTGCACCTGCTGGCGTGGGATCTGCGCTGGTGTCGAACCGGGCGCGTGCGCGCTGTGGCCACGGTGGGGGTGGTGGTCTCCGGCATGGTGTTGCCGTGGATTCACTATGTGTCGGTGCCGGTGCTGCTGGCGCTGGGGCTCACGATCGTCGCGGTGTTGCCGGGTCGACGATGGGACGTGGCGGCGCTGGTGCCGTCGGCGGTGGGAGCGCTGCCGCTCGTGCCCTACGTGCTGTTCGAGGAGGGGCGGCGGGTGGAGCCGGTGCACGAGAGTCTCGGGTCGATGATGCTCCGCCTCGTGTCGCTGGACCTGCACCCGCCGGGCTTCCTGTGGGGTCCGGTGTCTCGGGTCTGGGAGCGAGCGACCGGCGCGTGGCCCGACCTGGGCGTGGTGATGGCGATCTCGCTGGTGACGCTGCTCGGCGTGGCGATCGCGGCCGGGCGGCGCCAGCCACCGATCGCCCGGCTCGTGCTGGGGGGAACCCTCGGGGTGCTCGTCGGCGCCTGGGCGCTCGGCCACATCCAGTACGTGCGTCCGCCCACCCTGGTGATGTTGGTGACGCTGGCGGGATCCGCTGTGGCGTCGGCCGGTCGCGTCGTTCCCCGCGCGGTCGTGCGCGCCGGGGTGGTGGGGGCGCTGGCTGTGTGGTGGGGATCGTCGCTGCCCCAGCGCTACCACACGCAGCTCCAGGCGTGGAGGGTGGAGGAGGGACCGCCGGCGCTGGCCGCCTCCTGGCGACGGTGGGACGCTGTGCGCGGGGATCGCCCGTTCGTCGTGGTGCCGATGCACTCGCTGTGGACCCTGTGGTTCCACCTGGGCCACGACGTGCCACGCGCTGCACCCCGCGGGCCGCGCTGCGACGGGTGGAGTCCCTGCTTCGAGCACGAGGGTGTCGCCTGGGCCGGGGTCCGCGAGGTGGGCGACGGGAGCACCCTCCGGGGCATCGTCGTGCTCACCGAGGCCTGGAGACCCGAGGGCTTTGCTTCGTCCTGCACCACGCTCGAGGATCACGGCACCTGGGGCGTGTGGGACTGCGCGGGTCCGAAGGTCGAGCCCGTCCCGTGAGCCCAAGCCTGGGGATGCGCCGGTCGCAGGTCGTGTGCAGGTCGGCTGGCGTGCGACGGGGCGGTCGTGCGACGATACGCCAGCTGCGCTTCGGTTCCGGGCGACGCCCGTTCCTCGGCCGCCCAGGGAGGCCCGCTCGATGATCCCCAGCTCGCTTGGCGACGTGTCGCTCCTCTCGCCCTTGCAGGTCCCCGAGGCGGGCACCTGGTACCACACCGACCGTAAGGTCGACGGCGACCCCGTCTTCGCGCGGGTGCCCTTGGAGGGCGATGGGCACGAAGACGAGAACGCGCTGATGTTGGCGTGGGAGCGCACGCGCAACCTGGAGGTCGAGGGCGTGCCCAAGGCCGTGGCCTTCGATGCCACGGGTCCGGTGCTGCTGATGGCGGCTCCGGAGGGCGTTCCGCTGCGTCGGCTGCTGGAGCACCGCACCGAGCTGGGCTTCACGGTCACACCCGCCACCGTGCTCGACTTCGGCCTCGCTGTGGCCGAGGTGCTGGTCCATGCGCACGAGAAGGGTCGTCCGCACGGTCACCTCTCTCCCGACTCCCTGTGGATCTCGCGGACCGGGCGGGTGGTGGTGTGGGGCTTTGGTGAGGGGCCGGATGCGCCGGGTCCTGCGCGGTGGTGGGCACCCGAGCGCGCGCGCGGCAAGCGAGCCTCGGGCGATGCCGACCAGTGGGCGCTGGGCGCGCTGCTGGCCTCGCTGGTCACGGCGCGCTTGCCCTGGCGCAGCGACGATCCCATCACGGAGGCGCGGGTGGGCGATGCGTCGCACCTCTGTGAGCCCGTGCTGGAGCAGTGGAAGCCGCTGGGGCGTCTGCTGGAGCGGATGCTGGCCTCAGAGCCGCGTGACCGCTTCCCGTCGATTCACCCGGTCCGCCAGTCCCTCATGGCGCTGCGTCAGCGCGTGGCGGGGGAGAGTGAGCTGGCGCGCTTGGGAACCCTGCTCGGCGACCTGTACGCGCCGCCCTCACCGGCAGCACCGGCCCCCGTGTGGGTCCCCGAGGCGGGCTGGCCTGTGGAAGAAGACCACGAGCCCGCCACGCGCATCAGCGAAGAGGAGCCGCCGCTCGACGCGAACGACCCGCAGCCGCTGCACGCGCCGCCGCTTGAGCTGTCGCCGACCGACTTTGAGGTGCCCACCGACTTCGGGACCTCGCCCACGCGGGTGCCCGATGGCATGGCCGAGACGGCCGTCGACCTTCCGATGCCCGTGGCCGCCGTCGCTCTGGGTCGCGCGACACGACGGGCTGACGAGGTCGAGGATGCCACGTCGCCGTTTGAGTCCTCCCCGGTGACCATCGATCCGGAAGACTTCGAGGCGCCTGAGGTGGACTGGATGGAGGCGATCGAGCCTGCGAACGTGCCCGATCTTCCCTCGGGGTCGATGCAGTTCACGATGCCCGACGAGCCGATGGGCGGGCCCGGCTCTGAGCCGGGCGTGCTGATTGAGGAGGCTGTGAACCTTCGCCCGGAGCCGGAGGAAACGCTGGCGATCTACGAGCGCTACGACGCGCGTCCCTACGCGCCGTGGCTGCTCGTGGCGCTGGGGGTGGTGCTGGTGATCTTCGCGATGTGGTCGGTGTCGTGAGCTGGGTCCCGGTCGCACCGGGCCTGCGCTTCCTCGAGGTCGACACCCCCACCGTGCCCCCCGCCACCACGATCAACGTGGCGGTGCTTGGGCACCAGCGTCTCACCGTGGTGGACCCGGGCTCGCCCTGGGCAGGGGAGCAAGAGCGGCTGTTCGCTGCGCTCACCGAGCAAGGACGGGTCGAGCGCATCGTGCTCACCCACCACCACCCCGACCACATCGGTGGCGTCGAGGCGCTGCGGAAGGCTGCGGGCGGCGTGCCGGTGCTCGCCCACCCGATCACGGCCCGGTTGGTGGAAGGAGAGGTGCGGGTGGACGGCCTCCTGCACGACGGCGACCTGCTCGACTGCGACGGTGTCCTGGTCGACCTGCTGCACACGCCGGGTCATGCCTCCGGGCACCTGGTGCTGCACGACCGCAGCAGCGGCGTGATGGTGGCGGGCGACATGGTCGCTGGCGTCGGCACCATCGTGATCGACCCTGACGAAGGCGACCTGGGCCACTACCTTGCGTCCCTGGCCCGGATGCAGAAGCGCCGCCCCACCCGCCTGGTGCCCAGCCACGGACCGGTGCTCGACGAAGCTGAGGCCGTGCTGGGCTTCTACGTGGCGCACCGCCACATGCGCAGCGACCAGATCCGCACGGCGCTCGACCGCGACGGTGCGTCGTCGGCGGAGGGCCTGGTGCCGCGGGTCTACGGGCCGGCGCTCGACCCCTCCCTGACGGTGTTTGCTGCCATGCAGATCGGAGCCCACCTGCGCTGGCTGCGCGGCCAAGGGCTGGTCTGGGAAGATGGCCTCCAGTGGAGAATCGCCCGCTAGGGACGGCTTCGGGCGAGCACGGCCTCGGCGGCCCGCAGACCCGAGAGCGCGCAGAGCGGCAGGCCACCTCCGGGGTGGCTGCTGCCCGAGGCGAGGAAGAGCCCGGGCACGCTGTGCACCGCGTTGGGGGGTCGACGAAACGCGGCGAATCGATCGTTACTGGCACTGCCGTAGATCGCGCCGCGCGTGCCGGGGAAGGCCTCGGCGAGCCCGGCAGGACCTCGCTCCCACACGAGGGCGTCGTCGGCGGTGTAGTGGCCGGATGCCACCAGCCGATCGAGCGACGCGCTGCGAAGGGTAGGGACGGCGTCGTGCGGGCGCGGACCGTGGCTGGGCTCGGCCGGCGCGTTCGCCATGAGGAACACGGGCTCCGCGTCCGCCCACCCCGCGCGACGGTGGCAGCGCTCTTGCGCGCAGACGTAGACCGTCGGCTGCTGCGGCGGGCGGTCGCGATCGAACAGGTCGATGAACTCCTGGTCGTAGTCGGGCGGGAAGTACACGGTGTGGCCTGCGCGATCGTCGCGGCGCGTGGCGCGAAGGATGCCCACCCAGCCCGACGTGGAAGGCTCGGGCTCGGTGGGAAGTCGGTGGGGCACGCCGCCGGGGAGCAGGTCGAGCGCCACGTGGCGGGCATCGGCGTTGCACACCACGGCGTCCGCGGACCGTCGGCTGCCGTCGGCATGGACCACGCCCACCACGCGGCCGCCTTGCACGTCGAGGCGGGACACAGGTGCGTTGAAGTGGAAGCGAGCGCCGTTCCGCTCGGCCACCCGGCGCAGCGCCCGCGCCAGCTCGAAGATGCCGCCGTCCACGGTGTAGACGCCCAGGCCCAGCTCCACATGGGCGATGCAGTTGAGCGTGCCCGGTGCCGCTCGCGGATCGGAGCCGTTGTAGGTCGCGTAGCGGCGCAGGATCCACGCGAGCTCCGGCGTGCGCACGTAGCGGCGGATGCCCGCGTCCATGCTGCGGAAGGCGTCGATGCGCAGCACGTCAAGCCACGCGGCCGGCCCCATGGCTGCCACCCCGAGCGCTGTGGGCGCGGGGCCGTAGACGAAGGCCGGCGCGGACGCCTCCCACACCCGGCGCGCGTGGTGGAGGAACGCGATCAGCTCGTCACCCGCACGGCTTCCGAGGGCGGAGCGAACGGAGTCTGCGCTGCGCTCGGCGTCGTCGAACACGTCGAGCTGGAGGCCCGAAGCGAACACGTAGCGACACGCAGGGTCGGCGCGGCGCACCGTGAGCTCGTCCTGCAGGCGGGTGCCGGCGCGTGCGAACAGGTCCTCGAACACGTCGACCATCGTGAGCACGGAGGGCCCGGTGTCGACCTCAACGCCGTCGATCACGGCGATGCCGGCTTTGCCACCCTCGCGAGGTCCGGCCTCCACCACGTCGACCTGCACGCCACGAGCCGCGAGCGCGACCGCGGCCGACAGCCCGCCCATGCCGGCCCCTACGACGATGACGCTCATCGCAGACCCGGCCGGCGAGGGGCCGTCCACCATGCACCTAGTCGCGACCACCGGTCGGCTGCGGTGCCCGAGAACAGCGGCAGCCAGCGGCTCGGCGCGCCGCGGGCCGGGTGCACGCACATCGTCACCAGCGGTCGGAAGAGGGGCTGATCGATGCGGTCGGGCAGGCACACCTCCGCCCAGCCTTCCGCCGTGGCTCCCCTCCAGGTCGAGGTGGTCATGCACCGGAGGTAGAACGGGCCGGTGTCGACGGGCGGGTGGTAGCGCACCACGAGGGGCTCACCGTCGACGTCGACCTCGATCTCTTCCCACCAGGGCATGCCCAGCCAGGTGGAGCGCGCGCGGCCGAGTCGAAGCGGACGATGGTGCAGCACACGGCGGTGGCCCTCGGCATCCACCAGCACGACGTGCAGCACCGGCGGCACGTGGGGACCGGAGGGCCAGCTGAGGTAGTGGATCACAAGCTGATCGCCGAAGATCTGCCGACCCCACGTCCAGCGATCGATGCCGAGACGATCCAGCGGCTCCCAGCTCAGGTTGCGGTCGTGGTAGCCGGGTGCGTCGAGCGAGAACCACGGCACCCCATCGAGGGTCAGCTCGGCCTGCATGCGCGCGGGGCCGAGCACAGGGGCCCAGCGGTGCGGACTGACGCCCTCGGGGTCGGCGTCGGCACCATCGGCCGGCGGACCTTCCACGACGATCGTGCCGCGCAGGCGCCCGGTGGAGCCGGCCACGGGCAGGTCCACCTCCACCTGCAGTCGGCTCGAGACACCGCCCGCAAGGGAGAGCCGCGCCCCCCCGATCTGCCAGTCCTCATCGGACCACGAGGCATCGTCGGGTGCCGCCTCGACCAGCCAGTAGCCGACCTGCCGGTGCGCCCGGTACACGGCGAGGTTCATCGACGGGCGCTCCCGTGGACGCACCGGCCGCCCCGCCAGGCGCGCGGCCCGATCACCCGGCCAGAAGGGCAGGGCCCACGAGGCGATGAGCACGAGGCCGTCGCCGTGCGCGTCGAGGCCGTCGGCGTACCACCAGGCGAAAGCACCGGGGTGGTCGAGCACGGCGGCGTCTTGCGGCACCCCAGGATCTTCGACGCTCAGCACCGGTGGACGCTCCCGCGCACCCCGCAGCCACGGGACTTCGGCGCAGGTATTCGGTGCCTCCGCTCCGTTCCACCCGGCGCTTCGGCAGCGCACGGACAGCATGGGTTAGGAGCGCGCCAGGGGTAGACGCCGTGGACGCTGCGGTGCTGGTGGCAGGCTCGGGTCCGGCGGCGCTGGCTGCCGCTGTGGCCTGTGCGCGCCGCGGGCTTCAGGTCACGGTGCTGGGGGGCGAGGACCGACCGTGGATCCCCAACTACGGCGGCTGGGTGGAGGAGCTGGCAGGCGTGGGTCTGGCCGACGATCTCGGCCCCGTCTGGCCCGACGCGCAGGTGGTGTTCGACGACTCCGGACCGGTGTCCACGCGGCGCGCGTACGCCAGGGTCCACAAGGAGCGCCTGCGCGCGAGGCTGCTGAGCGAGTGCGCCACCTTAGGCGTCGAGGTGCTGTGGCAGCAGGCTGTCGCGGTGGATCATGCGCCTCGGCACAGCACGGTGACCGACGACGACGGTCGCGCCCACACCGCGCAGATCGTGGTGGACGCAACGGGGCATCGGTCGGTCTTCGTGCGCCGCAGCGGCGAGCCCACGCTGTTTCAGGCGGCGGTCGGGCGGTGGGGCAAGCCCACGCCCAACCCGTGGCCCGTCGATCGCATGGTGTTCATGGACCTGCGCCAGGGCCCGTGGATCGACAAGCTCGGCACCGCGGTGCCCACCTTCCTCTACGCGATGCCGCTGGGGCCGGAGCGCGTGTTCGTCGAAGAGACCTCGCTCGTGCGTGGACCCGCCGTGCCGTTCGCCATCCTCCGGGCGCGGCTCGATGAGCGGCTCGGCGCCGACGGGATCTCGGGCGTGTGGGACGACGAGGAGGAACTCTGCCTGTTTCCGATGGACAACCCCGTTCCCGACCTCCACCAGCGGGTGGTGGGCTTCGGCGCTGCGGCGAGCATGGTGCACCCCGCGTCGGGCTACCAGCTCGCCCGGGCTTTTGGCACGGCGCCGCGCCTGGCCGACGCGCTGGCCACCTCGCTCACGTCGGGTGCCGCGCCCGCTGCGGTGGCTCGGAGTGGCTGGCAGGCGATCTGGTCACGAGAGGACCTCGTGCGTCACGAGCTGCACTTATTGGGCACGCGTGTCGTCGCAGGTCTCGATGCCGATGACACCCGCCGATTCTTCGAAACATTCTTCGCGATGCCAGAGTTCACGTGGACGCGCTACTTGGCCGCTACGCCGCGGGTGAGGGACGTGATGGGGGCGATGATGTCGATGTGGTGGCAGGGTGACCGGCACACCCGGCTCACGCTCACGCGCTCGGGCCTCGGGCTCGGTGCCGTGTTTCACCGCGCGCTGAGCTAGGGGGCTCCATGGCATCACGTCCCACGTTGGGTCTCGCGCGCACGGCGGTGCCGCTGGAGCAGCACCGGGTCTCAGAAGTCGAGCGCTGCATGACGCTGCTCGTGCAGGAGCACGGTCAGGGGTTGTGCGCCGAGATGGCGCAGCGTCACCTGTCGGCGGGTGGCAAGCGCTTGCGGGCCCGTCTGGCGCTGGCGTCGGCGGCTGCGCTGGGGGTCGAGCCCACGGCGGCTGTGCCGTGGTCCGCGGCGTGTGAGCTGCTGCACAACGCGAGCCTGGTGCACGACGACCTGCAAGACGGCGATCGCGTGCGGCGAGACCGTCCCGCGATCTGGACGATCTACGGGGCCGACCAGGCGGTGAACGCAGGCGATCTGCTGCTGATGCTGCCCACCTTGGCGATCGCGCAGCTCGATGCGGCCGATGCGCTCAAGTGGCGTCTGTCGGTCGGCCTCGCCCGCCATGCAGCCTCCACGGCGCGAGGGCAGACCGAAGAGATGTCCCTGCGCTCGCTGATGCGCCTCGGGCTCGACGACTACCTCGATGCTGCCGCTGGCAAGACGGCGGGCCTGTTCGGCCTACCGGTGGAAGGCGCGGCCGTGCTCGCCGGCCACTCCGACGAAGACGCGCGCCGCCTGGCGCGTCCGTTCGAGGTGCTCGGGCTCGTGTTCCAGATGATCGACGACGTCGTCGACCTGTACGGCGAGAAGGGGCGCGGTGAGCGCGGCGCCGACGTGCGGGAGGGCAAGGTGAGCGCGCTGGTCGTGCATCACCTGCAGCGGTGTCCCGACGACCGAGCTTGGCTCACGGCGGTGCTCGCGATGGAGCGGGACCTCACGCCGGCCGAAGACGTGGAGCGGGTGGCTCGGCGCTTCGTCGAGAGCGGCGCACGCGAAGACGTGCTCGCCCACATCCGAAAGCTCGCCGCCGAGATGGACGGCTCCGCGCTCGAAGGAGAGCCTGCGCTGCGGGAGGTCGGTCGCGAGCTGCGCGGGCTGATCTTGTCGCCGCTGCGTGGTTTCCTTGCCTGAGGGTGCGGGAGCATCCGCGGTAGAGGTCCGTGCGGTGCTCGCCAAGGGCAGCAAGACCTTTGCGTTCGCGGGACGGTTCTTACCGCCCGATCGGTTGGATGAGGCCGCGCTGCTCTACGCCTTCTGCCGTCATGCCGACGACGTCGCCGACGACGCGCCGACCATCGAACAGGGCCGGGCAGGCCTGAACCAGCTCTCGAACGAGCTCTGGGGACGCACGGGCCCGTCGGCGCAGATGGCCGCGGTGCGCGAGCTGCTGCAGCGTCGGTCCATCGATCCCCGCGTCGCCCAGGCGCTGCTCGATGGGGTCGGCTCCGATCTGGGCACCGTGCGCATCGCGAGCGACGCCGCGCTGGTGCGCTACGGCTACCAGGTCGCGTCCACGGTGGGCCTCATGATGTGCGGAGTGCTGGGCGTGGACGATCCCGAGGCCCAGCCCTTTGCGGTCGACTTGGGCGTAGCCATGCAGATCACCAACATCTGCCGCGACGTGGCCGAGGACGCCGCCAACGGGCGCGTCTACCTGCCCGCCGAGCGCTTGGCGGCCCTGGGGGTGACGAGCGACCCTCAAGCGGTGCTCGGAGCCCGAGAGGCCGTGCGCGTGGTCGTGCGCGATCTGCTCGAGCTCGCCGATCGTTACTACCGAAGCGCCGAGCACGGGATGCGGTTCATTCCGTGGCGCGCGCGGCTCGCGATCCTGGTGGCGAGCCGTGTGTACCGGGCGATCGGCGTTCGGCTGGCGCGGCACGGTCACGACGCGCTGGCGGGTCGCACGGTGGTGCCGATGGGGGGGAAGCTGGTCGCAGCGCTCGGCGCGCTCGTGGCGTTCGTGGGCGCCCCGTGGCGCACGGCGGCCCATGTGCCGGCGCTGCACGGTCCGATCGCGGGCTGGCCCGGCGCCGACCCCGCAGCGCACCGGGTGGACTAAGCGCCCGGCACCGCGCTGTGCATGCGCGGCGGCTCCCCGCTCCCCACCAGCACACGCGCTTCGTGGACCGCCAGCTCGGTCAGCCGCCGCCTGACCTCGGGCTCGGGGAAGTGTTCCAGCGCGAGGTCCACGTAGGTCTGGAAGTGGCGGGCTTCACTGGCGAGCAGGCCCTTGTAGAGCGAGGCCAACGCGGCATCGGCTAGCCCTTCGGCCAGACGCTTCATGCGCTCGCACGAACGTGCCTCGATCAGCGCGCAGCACAGCAGCGCATCGAGGAGCCGGTGGGGTTCTTCCTTCCGCGCGCCGGCCAGCAGGCGCGCCGCGTACGGCGAGGGGTCGAGGCGCTCGAACGATCGCCCCCGCGCCGCGAGGAGGTCGAGCACCTCATCGAAGTGTCGGAGCTCTTCCTGAGCCAGCGCCGACATCGCCCGCACGATGCCCGGCTTGTCCGCGTAACGAAACATCAGGTTGATCGCGGTGGACGCTGCCTTCTTCTCGCAGTGCGCGTGGTCGAGCAGCAGCAGCTCGGGGTCGGCAGCCACGGCCTCCAGCCAGGCGGGGGGCGTGTCGGACTGGAGGTGCAGCACGTCAGCCGAGCTCGGCGCGACCTGCGTCGGTGATCGACGCCTCGGCGGTGTCGTGATCGTAGGCCAAGAGGCCCTGATCGGTGAGCTCCTCCATCATGCGCGAGAAGCCCACATGCGCCACGAAGTAGGTCTTCTCGCTGTGGTTGTGGAGGTCGCGCAGGCTGGTGCGACCGCCGGACTCGTGCACGAACCGGAGCAGACCCACCCGCGTGCGCTCCCAGTGCTTGCGCTGGCGATCTTCGGGCGACTCCTTGGCCTTCGCTGCGGCAGGCGTCTCGGCTGGCACCGGCTTGGTCTCGGGCGCGGCACGGGGGGCCCGCTTCGCAGGCACCGTGGACGGCTTCTCGAGGTGGGGCAGGGGCGGCAGGGGGGCCGACGCGGGCGCAGCTTTGGGCGCAGGCACCGGCTTGGGCTCGGCCTTCGGCGCAGGAGGTGCCGGTGCCGGCGACGCTACGGGGGCAGGCTCGGCCCACGAGGTGGTGGAGGCCGGTACGTCGATCAGCGACGCCAGCGTCTCCAGGCCTCGCGCTGCATGTCGGCGCAGCTGTGTGCGCAGATCCCTACCTGTCCAGCTCATGCGTCCCCTCTCGGCAAGCGCCCTCCCTAACCGAAGCGGGCGGAAAGGGCGCGTCGGGCGAATCCACGCTGGGTAGAGCCTTGCGCTCGCAGCGCAGCCTTGCGACTGGAGCACCAGGAGGGGCTGGTTGACCGACGATCTGCAGCCCGATCCCAGGTCCACCGATCTGTATGTTCGCCTCGGCGTGCGCAGCGATGCGTCGACCGACACGATCAAGAAGGCGTTCCGACGCGCAGCCCGCCAGTTCCATCCTGACCACGCCACGAACACGCAGGCCAGCGATGCGTTCCAGCGCCTGTGCGAGGCCCGCGACGTGCTCCGTGACCCGCAGACGCGGCGTGCGTACGACGCCCGGTGGGGCCCTTCGGGGGGAGGTCGTGCCGCCTCCGCACCGCGATCCTCCGCACCCGAGACGTCGGCCCCGTCGGAGACGGCGCCCCCACCGGATGCGGCTTCCGACGAGGCGGTGCCGGTCGAGGCCGAGCCGGACTGGTTTCCGTGGCTGCTCCGCGCGCGCACGGCGGCGATCGTGCTCGGTCTTGCCGGGAACGGCCTGTTCGTTCAGGCATGGTGGCACGCGCAGGATCCGTCTGGGCGTGCGGATGGGAGCGCGATCCCCTACGCTGTTGTGCTCCCTCTGGAGGTGCTCTACGTCGGCCTGCCCGCGATCCTGCACCTGTTGGTGTTGTCGATACGACTGCGGCTGTGGGACGACTGACCCCCACCCTCAACGCACCTTCACCCGTGCGTGGCGAGCCAAGCGACGTAAGCGCCGTAGAGCGTCACCAGCACCGCCCCCTCGCCCCGGGTGATCTCCCGTCCGGTGAGCAAGATGGGCGCGGTGAGCAGCGTGACACCGATCATCACGGGCACGTCGAACGTGCGCGCCGTTGGAGCCACAGGGATGTCCCCAGGGCCCAGGAAGGCCGAGCCGCCCAGCACGAGCAGGATGTTGTAGATGTTGCTACCGACCACGTTCCCAACGGCCAGATCGCGTTCTCCGCGCAGCGTGGCGGCCATACTGGTGGCGAGCTCGGGCAGCGAAGTGCCCACGGCCACCACCGTGAGACCGATCAGCAGCTCACTCACGCCTAAGCCCACCGCGACCACCACGGCACCTTCCACCAGCAGGTGAGATCCCACCACGAGCGCCGCAAGCCCGCCGAGCAGGGCGATCGCGAGCTGTGGACGCGACAACATCGGCACGACGGCTTCGACCTCTTTGATGGGCAGCGCCACATCGCGCTCCTGCCCCATCGCCACCCGGACGTGCCGCGCGGTGTACAAACCGGTTCCGATCAGCAGCAGCAGCCCGTCGACATGGGTGAGGTACCCGTCGTACACGGCGAGCCCTGCGGCCAGGGCCGTGACCACCAGCACCGGGAGGTCGAAGCGCAGCAGCTCCACGGAGACTTGAAGCGGGCGGACCACGGCGCACAGGCCGAGGATCAGCAGGATGTTCCCGATGTTGCTGCCGACCACGTTCCCCAGCGAGAGATCGGCTCGGCCGTCCAGCACGGCCATCACCGACACCAGCAGCTCCGGCGTGCTCGTGCCGACGGCCACGATCGTGAGCCCGATCACGAGTGGAGGGATGCCCGCCAGCAGCGCGAGTCCGCTTGCGCCCCGTACGAACGCGTCGGCGCCCCACACCAGGATGGCCAGCCCCACCACCATGCCGATCACGGCCACGACCACAGGCACCTCGTGCCCCCGGACTTGGCCCGGCGACGCCGACCCGTCGACCCCTACGGCTTTGGTTCGATACGAATCGAGCGGAAGAAGTGGGCCGCGGTGCCTTCTGGGGTCGCGGCAGGATCGTAGACTGTGGTGAACGTCGCGACGGTGTCGCCCCAGGTGAAGATCTCGGTCTCGCCTTGCTGCACGCCGCTCTTGTGCGAGCTGTAGGTGAGTCGCCGACCCACCAAGCTGCCGCGCTTGATCTCCACCATCACGGCGTCCGTGGCCTTCGCTTCGTCCAGCACACTCTTGCGGGTGGTGTGGAAGATGTTCGCTTCACTCGCGACGCTGCTCGCGAAGGGCGGGATGCGGGTGACGGTGGCCGCCGCCCAGCCATTCTCCCACTCCGCCACCACCGTGTCCGACAGGATGGTTCCCACCCACATGGCGCGCTCGCTGTGGCGGACCTTCGAGACCCCGGGGAGCTCGACCGACACGGGGTAGGACGCCACCTGTCGACGCGTCCACGTGACATCATCAGCGAGCGCGGCGACCAGCAGGAGGAGCGTCATCATCGTGGAGTCCAGGGGCAGGTGGACGAACGACCGGCCCCGTTCTTCACAGGTTGCGGCGGTAAGCCCCCCCCACTGCATACAACGCGCCTGTGATCTGACCCAATGTTGCGACACGAACTGCCTGGAGCAACGCGCCGAAGGTGTTCTCGCCGGCCACCGCCACAGCCTGCAGGTGGGCCAGCGCAGCAGGGGCCTCGGCGGCGTGAGTGGCCTGGAACGCGGCCACGCTGTCGATCTGCGCCTGCTTCTCTTCGGCCGATGCGCGCCGCAGCTCAGGCGTAGGCGGCATCCAGTCGGCGGGCTTGGTGGGGTCGAGGAAGGTGTTGATGCCCACGATCGGCAAGGTGCCGTCGTGCTTGCGGCGCTCGTACTCCATCGACTCTTCTTGGATGCGGCTGCGCTGGT
>CAYNFK010000119.1:0-14363 GCA_964396405.1 uncultured Enterobacteriaceae bacterium | reverse complement strand
GGGCACCGAGCCCGTGGCGCTTGAGGCCCCACGCCGCGATGGCCGCGTCATGCGTGGCACCGGTGACCACCACATACATCGCGACGTCCCAGGCGAGGCGATCCACGGGCCCGCCGAACCCATACGGAATCAGATCCGCACCCTCCGCCGCGAGCGTGTCCGACACATCGTTCGCGATCTTCGACCAGTGACCCGGCGGCGTCTCCGAGGTGGGTCCATCGGCCCAGAGCTCAGCGACCACGCGCCCGAA
The DNA here is from genome assembly GCA_964396405.1 of uncultured Enterobacteriaceae bacterium. Classification (GTDB taxonomy): domain Bacteria; phylum Myxococcota_A; class UBA796; order UBA796; genus JACKEO01. The sequence goes on along the minus strand of CAYNFK010000119.1, from coordinate 14,113 downwards.
GTCGCCGCGCGGCACCTCCTGGGGCGTGTAGGGCTCGTCAGTGACAGGGTTGCGCTGGTAGCCCTCGCCGGCGTTCGTTCCGAGCGGGTTGTTGCCGAGTGAGGCCGGCGAGATGTCGATCATCACGCCGTCGTCGGCGTCGAGCTCCGCGGTGCGCTCGATGACCTCCACCACCCAGTCCACCATCTCCGCGTCCGCGAAGGAGGGCACGTCGTTGACGCTGGCCGGCAGGCCCGTCTGCTCGTCGGGGACGAGGGCGAAGGGCTCGACCTCTCGCCAATGAGGGCCGATGTAGGGCTGCACGCTGCTGTCGAGCACGATGCCGTTCTGGGTCTCGGCGAGGGCGAGGTTGAGCTGCTGCCACACGTCCACGTCAACCACGTTCGTGCCGGGACGGTCCACCACCATCACCGGGTTGAACGGCTGCCAGGCCGTGGTGTCGCCGTAGCGGTTCGCTTCGTTGGCGCCGTCCTCGGCGAAGCGCGCGATCACGCCCAGCCCGATGCGGTTGCCCACCGCCACAGCGTCGTCGCCTTCGGTGTGCACGTCGTCGGGGTCGATCTCCAGCTTCGTGAGCAGGCCGTTGAAACAAGCGGCGCTGGTCGCCGCGCCCTGCGAGGCCGCGTAGCGGTGGGTGAGCACCCGGTAGGCGGCCAAGCTGATCGCCGTGGTGCGGTCGGCCTCCACGTTGTCGCTGACCACCTTGTCGGTGTGGACGATGCCGTCGGCGGTGGCGTCGTAGGTGGCCCACGCATCGAACATCGCCACGGCCGTGTGGTGCAGGTTGCGCGCATGGACCGGCGGGTTCGGGATGTCGCGCCGGATGGCGTCGAGCAGCAGCTCATGCCAGCGACGGGCGATTGAGCCCGTGGGCACGGGATCCACCCGGTCGGCGGGGCAGTCGACGATGGGCGGATCGGGCACCATGCCCTCCCACGGTGCCACCGCCACCGTGCTGCTCACCCGGCCCGTGTCGAGCGCGGGCGAGAGCACCTGCCCGCCCACGGCCCACAGGCCGCCCGCACCATCCGACCACAGCGCGTGCACCGACTGCGGACGCTCCGAGAAGCCCAGGTCCACGGGCTCCCAGTCGCCGCCTGGAGCCTGGCCCCAGGCTGCACCATCGGCCCCCGCCACCCAGGTGTTGCCGGCCTCATCGACCGTGAGCCCCTGCAGCAGCGGCGCCCCCGCGGGCGTGGTCTCTTCGAGGCCGGCTTCGTCGCCCACCACCACCACACCGCCGGCCGAGCCGCCCACCGCCACGATGCGATCGGCATCTCCCGACACCGTGAACAGCGTCTCCTCGGTGGGTGACGCGATCACCGCCATCGCGGCGCCATCCCAGTGGAGCACCGCCCCCTGACCGCCCACGATCCACACGTCGTCGGCGCTGCGGCCCCACACCTTGAGCAGCGGCGGCTGCTCGCCGTCCGCGCTCCGCGGCAGATCCTCGGGCAGGCGAAGCTCGGTCCACGACGTGCCATCGTAGCGCCACACGAAGCCCGCGCGACCCGCGAACCCGCCCACGGCCCACAGGTCGTCGGGCGCCGGACCCCACAGCCCGTACACGGTCTGACCGGCAAAGCCCGGCGTGGCCATGCGCTCGGGCACGCCGTCCACGACCTTGAGGATCGTCGCTCCTGCGCCGGCCAAGAACGCCGGCCCGTCGTCAAACGCGTGCGCCCACCACAGGTCGTGGAGCTGCCCCGTGGGCACTTCTTCCCAGGCGCCGTCGTGGCCGTGCAGCACGCGCGGGCCCGCTCCCGGTGCCGGCTGCGCGCCCACCACCCACACGTCGTTGGGGCCGGTGCCACCCACGCCCATGAAGGCCGCGCGGGGATCGTAGGCCACCTCGCCCAGGTCGAGCACGGGGATCGGCGGCGCGCAGGCGGCCAGGGTCAAGAGGAGGATGAGCTGCTGTGATCGCATGGGGACCCTCGTGCTGCGCAAGTCCCCTACCCAGCCGCTGCGACCCCGGCGTGGTAGGCTGGACCTCGGAGGACACCATGTCGCAGGTTCCCCAGCCCGTGGAGACCTCGTCCGGCGAGACCGCCTGGATTGCGGCGCTCTGCGCGGGCGTTGCGCGCGACCTGCCCGAGCTGGTGGGCTGGGAGCTCACGCTGTGGGAGAGCGGCGTGCGCGTGGCGCTGGATGTGGGCGACCAGGTGGCCCACCTCGATCTGCGCGCCCGCACCGAAGGGAACGCCTACGCCACCACGCCTTCGCTCACCACCTACCTGCGGCTGCCCCAGGGTCAGACCGCCACGCAGCGAACCTCCATCGTGGTGCGGCGGCTGCTCGATGCCGTGCGCAGCATCGATCGCGGCGGCCTGGTGGTGCCCGTGGGCGCGCCCGTGCAGGTGCACGATCCCACCCCGAAGGCCGACACGCGGGCGGCGGAGTCTTTCCTGGCCAACTGGTCGGCGATCGAGCCGGAGCTGCGCAAGCGCCTGCACCTGTTCAGCTTCCTGGCCGTCAAGACCATGGTCACCGACGACCTCTACCCGCACATGACGCTGGGGAAGCCGATCTCCGAGGCCGAGATCCGCGAGAGCTGGCGCGAGACCAGCCGGCTGATCGCCGAAGGCAAGGCCCCCGACAAGCTGGGCATCTACCTCCACATCCCCTACTGCACGGTGGAGTGTAGCTTCTGCTACTGCGGCAAGACCGAGGACTTTACCCGCAACGACCTCGACCTCTACGTCGACCGCCTCATCGAAGAGATGGAGGCCTACGCGCCGCTGGTGGCCGGCCGCACGATCACGTCGGTCTACTTCGGCGGCGGCACGCCCAGCCTGCTCTCGCCCCCCGCGATGCGGCGCGTGTTCGAGACGCTCTACGGCCTCTTCCACGTGCCGCCGGGCACGCAGGTGATCTTCGAGGGCAACCCCGACAGCCTCAAGCCCAACAAGGTCGAGATCCTCGGCACGATCGGCCGTGTCACGCGCCTCACCATCGGCATCCAGACGCTCGATCCCGCAGTGCAGAAGTACGTGCGCCGCTACAACAAGAAAGAAGACGTCGAGGCCGCGATGAACGCCGCCCGCGCCGTGGGCATCCCCCACGTGAACTTCGACTGCATCGGCGGCCTGCAGGGTCAGTCGATGGAGAGCTTTCAGCACGACATCCTCTACCTGCTCTCGCTGAACCCCGACTCCATCCACCTCAACGGCTTCCGCCCCCTGCCGCGCACCCTGTTCTCCCAGAAGGGCCGCGAGCTGGTGCCGGGCCAAGAAGCCCTGCGCGACCGCATGATCGCCTGGGGCGAAGAAGCCCTCGAAGCGCATGGCCACAAGCAGTCGGCCGAGCAGGGCCTGCACCGCACCCACAACGCGGCCAACCTGCAGGAGTACGACCTGCGCAAGCAGAACTCCAGCCTGATGGGCTTTGGTTACCCCGCCCGAAGCCACAGCTTTGGTGGCTGGTACTACGAGCGCGAGAAGGAGGGCGGCTTCGTGCCCGCCCTGCGCCAACAGAACGCCGGCGAGCGCCGCTACCAGGGCGTTCGCGCCGACCTCACCGAAGAGATGCACAAGTTCCTCGTCACCAACGTGCGCGGCGGCTTCGTGGAGCAGGAGTTCATCGACCTCTTCGGCAAGTCCCCCTTCGACGTCGCCCCCGAGGGCTTCGCCCTGCTCGAGCGCATCGGCGCCCTCACCCGCATCCACGGCCGCATCCTGATGCACACCGGCCGCCTGCTGGATGCGCTGGTGCTCCGACCTTTCTTCTACTCCCCCGCGATGCTGGAGCGGGCGATGGAGGTGTGGGGCAATGAGTACGACCCGAACGAGGACTACCTCACGCAGCTTGGGTACATGGTGCCGGCAGCGGACTGAAGAGCCGTAGGCCACGCCCTCGATGTCGGACAGCGAAGCAGATGCGCCGACGCCTCTTCCGGGTGACTCGTGCCGCACGAGGCAACCATGGAAACCCGACCCCCCCGGCGCGTGTCCGAGTACATGCAGACCGACCCCCCTACGATTCCCGTTACGGCGACGTACAAGGACGTGGCCCGCGCCATGCGCGACCGCCGCACCAACGGGTTGATCGTGGTGGACGCGCAGCGCCGCATCGTAGGGCTGGTGGCGTCCCAGCACCTCATTCGGCATGTGCTGCCGATGTACCTCGACCGCCAGAGCGGGCTCGCGGGCTTCGTGAACCCCTTCACCTTCCGGCAGCGTGTGAAGGCCGTCGCTAAGGATCCCGTGACCGCGTTCATGGCCACGAAGGTCTTGACCATCCGCGCAGACCGCCCCCTCATTGAGGCCGCCATGATCTTGGCCGAGTACCGGCAGCTCCCTGTGGTGGACGCCCAAGGCACCATCGTCGGGCTGCTCACGCGCACCGAAGTGAAGTCGGTGATCGCCGAAATTCTCGACGCGGAGGCCGGCTCGTGACCTCCCTCATCTTGGCGGTCACCATCTTTGTGGCTGCTTACATCGTGATCGTCACCGAGAAGCTGGACCGAGTGGCCACGGCCCTCACGGGGGCATCGCTGCTCGTCGTCCTGGGCGTTCTCGACCAGCACCAGGCGCTCGAAGGCATCGACTTCAACACCCTGGGCCTGCTCGCCGGCATGATGCTGCTCGTGACCGTGGCCAAAGACTCGGGAATGTTCCAGTTCCTGGCGCTCTGGGCTTGTCGGGCCGGTCGGGGCGATCCCCGGCGCATCTTCTTCTTGCTCGCGATGGTCACGGGCTTGCTGTCGGCTCTGCTCGACAACGTCACCACCGTGCTGCTGCTCACCCCCGTGATCTTCGTCGTGGCGAGCAACTTGGAGATCAACCCGAAGCCGCTGTTGTTCGGTACGATCCTGCTGTCCAACATCGGCGGTACCGCCACGCTGATCGGCGATCCGCCCAACATCATGATCGGGTCGGCCGCCAACATCCCGTTCAACGACTTCCTCATCCACCTGGGGCCCATCGTGGCCATCACGGCCCCCCTCACGGCCGGGTTGCTCGTGTGGATGTACCGGGCCTCGCTCACCGCGAGCCCTGAGGCGCGGGAGCGCGTGCTGGCGTTCGTGCCCTCCGAGGCGATCACCGACTGGACCCTGCTCTGGAAGTCGCTGTTCGTGATCGCGCTGGTCTTGGTGGGCTTCCTGACGCACACGTTCACCCACCTTGAGGGGGCCACCATCGCCTTGGGCGGTGCGTCCCTGCTGCTCGTGCTGACCGCCCGCCATGCCGAGCACGCGCTGCGTGAGGTGGAGTGGAACACGATCTTCTTCTTCCTGGGTCTGTTCGTGCTGGTCTCCGGCCTCGAGCACACCGGCGCCATCGACTGGCTCGCGCGTCAGCTGCTTGAAGCCACCGGGGGCGACGCCACCGTGCTGATGTTCGCGCTGCTGTGGGGCTCAGCGATCCTGTCGGCGCTGATCGACAACATCCCCTACGTGGCCACGATGATCCCGCTGGTGCAGGAGATCGCTCAGACCACCGGGGTCGATGCCCGTCCGCTCTGGTGGGCCCTGGCCTTTGGCGCCGATGTCGGCGGAAATGCCACGCTGATCGGTGCCAGCGCCAATGTGGTGGTGGCCGGCATCGCGGCCAAGAACGGCCACACGATCGGGTTCATGGAGTACCTCAAGGTGGCGGTGCCCTTCACGTTCGGCGCGATGGTGCTGGCCACGGGCTACTTCTGGCTGCGGTACGCCTGAGGCCGTCTCTCGCCGATCCCCTGGCCGCACCCCACCGATGGGCTTTACGCGGGCCCACCACCCCGCATTGGCTATGCTGGACCTTGAGAGGTCCCCCATGCGCACCGTCTTGCTGTCCCTTCTCCTCGTCAGCGCCTGCGACACGGTCGAAACCGACGAAGCGGTCGACGGCGTGATCGATCCGGTCACGGATGCCACCTGGGGTGACGCCCCCGAAGGCTACGACTTTGAGCTCGCGGCACGCAGGCCGAGGCCCATCGCCTGGAGCACTTGCGGCGACCCCGTCTGCGGTGGCTGGGTCGACAAAGGCCTTCCCGCCTGCGGCACGTACGTGGCCGGCGATCGCTGCCCCCGCTGGGCGGATGGCATGCGCTGCGATCCCATGAATGACTGCAACGTGCTGCTTCAGTGCGACTACACCGACCCCACCGGTGGCGGCATGTGCCCCATCAGCTTGGCCAAGTACAAGACGGGGATCCACTACCTCCAGCCCGCGCAGGTGCAGGAACTTGCGCGCCAAGCGCTCGACCTCAAGCTGGCCAACTGGGTCTACAAGGCCGACGCCTCAGGCAGCCTGCGCACCGGGTTCATCATCGACGACGTGCCCGGATCCCCTGCGGTGGCCGCCGATGGCGAGCACGTGGATCTCTACGGCTACACCTCGATGGCGGTCGCGGCGGTTCAAGCCCAGGCCGCGCAGATCGAGCGCTTGGAGCGTGAGCTCGCGGAGCTGAAGGCCGAGGTCCGCGCCTCCAAGCGCTGACCAGACCGTGAGCTTGAGCGTGTGTGCCGGTACGTGCTGCGCGGCACCTGGTCCGAGGGGACCACCGCGCTCCGCTTCGACCCGGTGGACATCGTGGGCCGTCTAGCGGCCGTGGTGCACCCGAGCGACGCGGACATGGATGGCAACCGGCGGAAGTACCGCGGGCGCGAGGGCCTGCACGCCGAAGCCGCATCGCGCCGAGACGCGTCCGAGCTCCATACCCTGGCAAGGACCGTTGCCTCGAAGTAGGTTGTTGCACGGGTCGTGCAACATGGCTGTTCGAGACAACATCCTGCTGGATGAAGGACTCCGCGAGCTTCGTCGCCGCCTCCCCTCGGGCTGGTCGGTGTCGGTCGCGGCATCCCCGCGAGCCCCTGGCACCACCATGGCGGTCTTCTCGGGGCCCGACGGGATCTCCGGAGCGATGGCCCTGATGGTCCGCGCCTCGGTCGATCCGAAGGACGTCGCGGCCCTCGTCGAGGCCGCCGCCACGCGCGCGGAGCCGACCGTCGTGGTCAGCCGCTACCTCAGCGTCACCACCCGCGACCGCCTGCGCGACCGTGGCCTCGGCTTCCTCGACCTCACCGGGAACATGCGGCTCACCCTCACCAAGCCGGCCCTGTGGGTCGAGGGCCAGGGAGCAGACAGAGACCCGGCCCGCCAGAACCGACCCGCCCGTTCGCTCCGCGGTGCGCAAGCCGGGCGCCTCCTGCGCGCGCTCGTCGACACGCCGGCCCCTCCCGGCGTCCGCGAGCTCGCCGCCGCCACCGGCACCGACCCCGGCTACGTCTCGCGCGTGCTCTCGTTCCTCCACACCGAGGCGCTGGTGAACCGCGACGGGCGCGGACGTCTGATCTCTGTGGACTGGCCAGCTCTGCTCCGTCGCTGGGCTTCCGAGGCTCCTCTCGCCTCGCGGGGCCGTGTCACCACGTGGCTCGACCCACGGGGCCTCACCGCGATGACGGCACGCCTTGCTACGACGGAGACCGGGTACGCGATCACCGCTTCGCTGGCCGCGGCGCGCCTCGCCCCGATCGCCCCGCCACGGCTCGCCACCCTGTGGACGCGCGACGCGGACGCGACGGCGGCACAACTGGCACTGCGGCCAGCCGACGCCGGCGCAAACGTGATGCTCGTCGAGGCCCCGGACGATGCGCCCTTCGTCGGCGCGTCCAAGGTCGACGGCCTGTGCTACGCAGCGCCCAGTCAGGTCGTGGCCGACCTCCTCAGCAGCCCTGGTCGTGGTCCGGCCGAGGCCGAGGCGCTGATCACGTGGATGCGCGAGCACGAGGAGGTGTGGCGTGCATGAACTCTACGTCCTCGCGCGCGGCGTGCTGCTCGACGCGCTCGACGCGCTCGGTCCCCACCGCGACGCCGTCGTACTTGTCGGCGCCCAGGCCGTGTACCTGCGCGTGGGTGAAGCCGACCTCGCAGTCGCGCCGTTCACGACGGACGGCGACCTCGTGATCGACCCGTCCATCTTGACCGAGATCCCGCCTCTGGAGCGCTCGCTCATCGCGGCGGGTTTCCTGCCACGCACCACTTCGTCGGTGGGGTCCTGGGTCACGCGCCGCCCCACGAGCTTCGGGCCGATGGCCGACGTCGAGATCGACCTCATGGTCCCGGAGGCGGTGAGCCCGGGGAAGGGACGCCGCGCCGCGAGGCTACCGGGCCACGACCTGCGAGCGGCGCGCATCGTGCGCGGGCTCGAGGGCGCCCTGGTCGACTTCGACGTGATGCGCCTGACCGCGCTCGATCCGGCGGACACGCGAGCGGTCGACCTGCGCGTCGCCGGCCCGGCGGCGCTGCTGGTCGCGAAGTTGCACAAGATCGCGGAGCGAGCCGGGACGGACCGGCAGGAGGACAAGGACGCGCTGGACGTGCTGCGCCTGCTGCGTGGGACGGAGACTGCACCGCTCTGCGAGCGCTTCCGACGGATCGTGGAGAACCCTCGCTCCCGGCAGGCGGCCACACTCGGCCAGGCGCTGCTCCTTCGGCTGTTCGGCAGCGCGACCGGCGAGGGCGTCCAGATGGCCACCCGGGCGGCCGACCCGCTGGTGGGTGCCGACGAGATTGGCGCATCGAGCGTCGCGCTGGCTCAAGACCTCCTCGAGTCGCTCGGGGGCTGACGTGAGCCCGCTACCCGCGAACGCGAACCTTGGTGAGTGCCGCTACGGCGTGAGCGATCAGCCTGCCACCTATGGACCGCCTGCCTCCCGCAGATCCGTCGGACAGTGGCACTGTGGTTCCACGGCATCTGCTCGTCGATCCGGCTGGCCGGGTGGTTTTGCACGCGAATCAGAGGCTCCTCGATCCAGCGTTGTGGGTTCACGCCATGGCGTTGGCAGTTGGCGACGACCGTCTGGAGCTTTGCCAGGTTCTCGGCACCCCCCGGCAACGCCGACCGACCCACCTGATGTTCCCAGGGAGGGCGGGGTCTGCCTTCCGCCAAGAAGGGGCTTCGTCGCAACGCAAACCGCCGGTTGAGGCGCGGCGCCGGGGACGAGAGTCAGGGGTGTCGCGGGCACCAGGTGGCCTGTGGTAGCCTCCGGGAGGGCCTTCTATGACTTGTGGCCGCGTACCGGGCTCTTGCGGCTGCAACACCCGGATCGATTCGGCTGTGGGCGCTTCCCACCTTACTGGCTGCGACGCTTCTCCGTCGTCGGCGGGCGAGCACGGCACAACGACCCGCGGCTCGGCCTGTGGGTGGGCTAGGCTGTCATCTCGGGGGCGGTCCAAGAACGATTCTAAGCTGGTGTCGTTCTTCCGCACGCTGCAGTAGCAGGCCCATCACGCCGCCCACTGAGTACATGTCTGAGAAGCGCTCCAGGTCCGCGACACTACGCACGGGCGCGCCGTCCATCTGCAGGAGGACGTCTCCAGGCTGCACGCCGGCCTCGGAGGCGGGCGATCGGAAGCCTACCGAGACCACCCTCACCTTCGAACGGGCGTTTGCCTTTCCTGCGAACCGCGGTTCGATCCAGTTCTCCCCGACAATGCCAGTCCACCCAGACATCTCGAACCGACAGTCTTCGCCCTCGGATCTGGTGGTGGCAACGTGGTTGGCAACGACGTGGATGGTGATCACACACTTGGTGACGATGGTATCGCCGCCGGTCGTGCGTGTCCCGAAGACACCGAACCCGTAGTTCCACCCCGTGGTGATACGCTCCGTTGTGTGGGTCCGCCGATTCTCGTAGATGTACATCTCACCGCCGTCCGGTCGGCTGAACGTCCGGTCCGGCACGCCCCAGGCGTCCAGCAACTCGGCGACTGGCGCGCCGCGCCACGCGTCCAGCTTCCAGTCAAACCCCTCCTTCGTGGCTACACGGTCGCCGGTCGGAAGTGGACCAGCGAGCGCTACGGCAAGCAGAGCCCAGGTCACCACGGAAGTGTTTCGATCACGGCGAGCGGCGCCGGCACGCCAAGGTCAGGGGTCTCGCGGATCCGCCGGCTCACGACACGCACGAGCGGCTTCTGCGCCGCGCAGCGCCCGCGGGTCGAACTGTCGCCAGTGCGGGCTAGATCCTTCAAGCGGTCCTCGGTCTTGCAGCTGAGGGGTAACACACAGCCGCGCAGCACGCGGGGCACAGCTCATGCAAGCGCCTCGCGGGGATTCTACTCCGAGGGCTGCCACGGTCGTGACTCGCTTGCAGTCCGTCACCTGGCTCCCCGGGGCCCGCCCAACCGTCGCCCACCCCGACACCCCCGGTCACTCACATCCGTGAGCCTTGTGAGCCCGTCCAACACGGCGCTCTCGCCCCTATCCGTGAGCCCAACCCGCTGCGACGCTCACGCCCGCCATCCTAGGAGCGTTCTCACCGCCCCCACCTCCCCGATCGATCGCACGCCCCCTCCTGGCACGCCCCCTGAACACGGAGCCGCCGTGGAGGCCTCGGATGGCGATTCGGGTACACGCCTCGGTGGTTCGGGGAGCGCACCGACCTCAGCGCCCCCCGACAACGCCTACCGCCCCACCTGATGCCCCCAGGGAGGCCGGGGTCTGCCTGCCGCCAAGAAGGGGCTTCGTCGCAGCACCGGCCGCCGGCAGAGGTGCGGTGCCGGGGACGGGAGTCAGGGGTGTCGCGGGCACCCGGTGGCCTGCGGTAGCCTCCGGGAGGGGGCTCGTATGACTTGTGCCCGTCGGCGTGGAGCTTGGACCACCAGGCAGTTTGTCCGCTGAACGGATGGGTCGTTGACGTAGGTACCGAGGTGGGTGCGGCTGCACGGATACGTGCTTGTTCGCTGAGCTTCATCGGTGTAGGAACGAGGCTCGGGGAGGGACGCATGCGTACGCGTGGTCTGATGCTTTCGGTGCTGGTCGTTGGGTGCGGGCCCGCGCCGGTGCAGCCGTTGGACCATGACTCGACCGACATTCCGCCGGGTGTGTTCGACGACGACGATGCTGTTCCTCTCGGCTCGGATCTGTCGATCCTCGGTACGGCTGTCGGCATCATCGAGGAGAATAGGATTCACGGGCATGTCGCGCACCTCGCGCCCTGGCTTCAGCGTGAGGGAGTCGAGCTGGCACTGATCGGGCTTCGCAACGACGGGAGCGCCGCCGCCGAGGTGGACGTCACCCTGCGGATTCCGGACTTCGCGCGCCCCACCACCCGGCGGTTCGAGGTGCCAGCAGACGGCGCCGATCACACCTTCCAACTCACGCCCGAGTTCGATCTTCGGGGCATCTACGACCTGCAGTCCACGATCAACACCACGATGACCATGGTGGTCGCCTCCGAGGACGACGAGATCTCGGAGCAGCTCCCCATCGAGATCATTCCGCGAACCAGGGTTCCGTGGTTCGTGGCGGAAGGCGGGGAAGACGGCGCGCCTCTCGACGTGCGGATGTTCGTACTCTCGCTCGTCCAGCCCGACAGTCCGCCCGTGGCCGAGCTGCTCTCCGACGCCCGCGGTTTCGCGCCGAACCGAACACTCAGGGGGTACCAGGGCACCTCCAGTGAGGTGTACGCGGAAGTTGGCGCGATCTGGGCGGCGATGCAGGCAGCCGGCATCGGGTACTCCAATGTCACCGGCAACTTCTTCGACGGAGCCCAGCGCGTGCGCCTCCACGAAGAGGTGTGGGCCCTCTCCGACGCGAACTGCGTGGATGGCTCGATCTTCTTCGCCGCCGCGCTCTCGTCGCTCGGGCTCGCGCCGCGCATCGTCTTCATGAGCGGGCACATGCTGGTCGCCGTACCGTTGGAAGACCCAGAGCTTGTACCGGAGGGGACCTTCATCGCGATCGAGACCACCGCCATCGGCCATGATTTCACCTTCGATCAGGGTGTGGACGCCGGGGCTGATCAATACAACACCGCGGAGCAGAGCGGCGACCCGCTCTTCCTGTCCTTGGATGTGAACGCAGGGCATCGGGTCGGGCTCTCGCCCATGCCCTTCTGAGAGACGCAGGCGGACCACGAGCGCCCCCTCGCCGACCGCCCCACCTGATGCCCCCAGGGAGGCCGGGGTCTGCCTGCCGCCAAGAAGAGGCTACGTCGCGGCACGGGCCGCCGGTTGACGCGCGGCGCCGGGGGCGTGGGCCACTGGCCGCACGAGGAGGTGCCCGACCGGGTGGCGGCGGCCTGGATGGGCTGGTTCGACGCCTGCGGGAGCTGATCAGCCGTCGAGGGCCACCAAGGTCCAGTGTCGCGGTTCCCAGGTGGTCTCTCCGGGCACGCGCAGCTGCACAAGCGCCCAGGCCCTGCCGCAGGCGTCGACGAAGCCTCGAGCTGGCTCGAGCACCTCGCTGGGCAGGATCCAGGGTTCGGCCTGGGCGGGCTGGCCGTCCTGTACGCGAAAGCGCAGGGCGGTGGTCGAGGCCTCCTGGCCGTCCGCGCGCTCCGGCAGCGCCAACACCCACCCGTTGCCGTCGGGGCCCAGGGCTGTCGCGAGGTGTGCAATGTCCCCGTCCGGGCCGTAGTGCAGGGTCTGCGGGTCCTCGAAGCGCGGAGCCGCGGGCGTGACCCGGCTCCAGAGACCGCTTCGGTTGGCCCCGAGGGAGCCCGACCAGAGCGCCAGGAGGGCCCACCCCTCGGGGGTTCGGTAGCGCGCGGTCAGCGTGGTCGGGCTCTCCCACGCCGAGACCGCCATGGGCAGCTCGTCGAGCTCGGCCCAGGCGCCCTCGCTCACCGTGCGGACCCGCCACGACGACCACACCGAGTAGGATCCCCAGCCTAAGCTATCGGGCTGATACTGGTAGGTACGCACGACGCTCACGAAGTGCTGGACTCCCGCCCCGTCGAGGTCGAGCAGCTTGTGCGGCTCGTCGGCAGTGTAGCCTTCGTGCTGGAAGGTCTCGCTGTGCGTCGCGGACCATGGGCTCTCGCCGGTGGGGCGCGTGTACAGACTGAAGCGGATCCCTTCGCCTTCGTACCCGTAGTCCTGCAAGAACAGGTCGGTGGTCTGGGCGAGCACCGACGTGCCCCCAGTTTCGTCGGCGAGCACGTCGAGCACGCCGGGATCTGCGGCCCCGCTGGGCAGCGGCAGCCTTCCGTCGGCCACCCAGCTTCCGCCCGCACGCTCCCACCGCCAGACCTCGATGCGCACGTCGCGGGGTTCGATGCCCACCCGGTCGGCTCGGACGACCCGCAGGCCCCACAGCGCCTCCCCTTGGGCGTACCAAGTCTGGTGTCCGAAGGAGGCTTTGCCCTCCGGCGGAGCGGGGATCGGGTCGACGGTCGACCACGCGTCCTCCCCGGGCTGCCACCAGCGACCGGCGAGATTCTCGCCCTGTGAGCCCTGAAAGCCCGCAAGGGGCACGAAGACCGCACCGCTCGCCATCACCACCGGGGTGGAGACCTGGGGGCTCCGACCTGACGTGAGGCCGAGCAGAGGCTTTGCGGGTGCCGCGGGACAGGCGGCCTCGGGCATGCTGCCGCTCGCGGTGATCTCGGCCGCAAGCGGCGTGGGGTCGTCGATTGCGACCGGAGGGGCCGCGGTGCAGGCGCCCGCCAAGTACAAGATGGCTGCTCGAACCGACCGCATGCGGACCCCCGGGGGCCCGCATTGTCTCACGCCCTCGTCCGGGTCGCCACCTTGAGGGTGAGCCGGCGGAGCGTGAGCACGTCCTGGGTGCCGACGACGCCCTGTCCGTCGACCAGGAAGGTGGGAACGGACCAAACGCCGAGCTTGGCGCCGAGCGCCCAGTGGCGGTCGACCTCCAGGCCGTGACGGCCGCTGGTGATCCCGTCGAGGGCCGGATGGGCGTCGAGGTCGCCAGAGCGGGCGGTGCCGTGTCGACGCTCACCAAGCGCAGCCCGAGCCGGGCCGAGGGAGTCAGACGGACGCGCGGGCACAAGGCGTCGTGACCCTGGGGCCTGCCGGTCGTCCGGAGGTGGAGTGCGGAGGCAAGGTCGGCCCGGTCACGCCGATCGGTGCCGGCGGGCCCAGGCCACCGGTGCCGTCTTGGTCCGGGCCGCGAAGGGTGCTACCATCTACGCGGCGGGGCCGTGATGCCCTCGCACGTTGAGGGACCGATGCGCGTCGTTCAATGGGCGGTGGTGGGGTGGGGAATACTCTCGTCCTGCGGGCGGGAGGACGGGAGAACGGGCTCGGGTTCGGACACAGGACGCCCGGACGACACGGATTCGGAGACGGACGACGAGGATACAGGCACCTCAGTGCCGACGAGCCAGCCTCCGGTGGTTTCGACGCCATCCGTGACCCCCAGCCCGATGTCCAACGAC
>CAYNFK010000118.1:0-14434 GCA_964396405.1 uncultured Enterobacteriaceae bacterium | reverse complement strand
AGAACACCGTGGCGTCGGGGGCCTGGTGGCCCAACACGCCCGAGAAGATCGAGCGCGCGCAAGAGATGGCGCTGCGCCTTCGCCTCCCGATCGTCTACCTCGTGGACTGCTCGGGCCTGTTCTTGCCGGAGCAGTCCCGCTCGTTCGCTGGGGCGCGGGGTGCAGGGCACATCTTCAAGAAGAACGCGGCGCTGGCCGACCGCGGCGTGCCCCAGATCGCCGGCGTGTTCGGCGACTGCATCGCGGGCGGCGGCTACATGCCGATCATCTCCGACCGCGTGGTGATGACCGAGGGCGCCTACATGGTGATCGCCGGAGCCGCGCTCATCCGAGGCGCGAAGAGCCTCAAGCTCACCAGCCTCGACATCGGCGGTCCCGAAGTCCACGTCCACCAGTCGGGCTGTGCCGATCTGCGCGTTCCCGACGACGCCACGGCCCTGGCCGTGCTGCGCAACGAGGTGGCGCGCCTGCCGTCGCCTGCGGTCGACTTCTACCGGGGTGGCCTCGCAGCCGAGCCGCCGCGCTTCGATCCCGCCGAGCTGCGCGCGATCTTCCCTTCCGACTTCCGCCAGGGCTACGCGATCGAGGAGGTGATCGCCCGGTTGGTGGACCAGAGCCTCGCCCACGAGGTGCTCCCGAACGTCGGGCGCGAGATGATCTGTGTGCTGGCCCGCATCTCGGGGCTGTGGGTGGGCATCATCGCCAACCGCCAGGGCCTGATCGACGAGCCCGGCATCGGCAAGCGTCCGGGAGGCGCGCTCTACCGCGAGGGCATCGCGAAGGTCTCGCAGTTCACCCGAACCTGCAATGACGACGGCATCCCGATGGTGTGGCTGCAAGACATCTCGGGCTTCGACATCGGGGTGGAGGCCGAGCGCCTCGGCCTGCTCGGGTTCGGCAGCAACCTCATCTTCGGCAACTCCACGCACACGGCTCCGATGTTCACGGTGCTGCTGCGGAAGGCCTCGGGCGCTGGCTACTACGCGATGGCGGGCCTGCCCTACGACCCGGTGGTGCAGCTCTCCACGCCGCTCACGCGCCTCGCCGTGATGGAAGGTCGCACCCTGGCCATCGCCACCTACAACAGCAAGCTCGACGACGACTTCGAGATCGCGGCGTCCGACCCTGCCGAGCGGGCCGAGATCGAGAAGGGCATGGCTGACACAGCCTCCCGCATCGAGGCCGACATGGATCCCGTCGACGCCGCGAGCCGGATGGACACCGACGAGATCGTGCCGGTGGGTGATCTGCGCGCGTGGCTGGCTTGCCTGGTCGAGTCGGCCTGGCAGAACTCCGGCTACCGTCGCACCAAGAACCCCCGCATCTGGGGCGTTCACGACCTGGAGGTCCTGTGCGGACCGCGGTGATCGTCGATCAGCACCTCCAATCGCCCACCGTGGGCACGTGGCACCCGGCCGTGTCGGTCGGCGCGCCGCTCGTGCCCGGGATGCGACTCGGTTGGCTGGAGCGGCTGGGCCGGCGTGCGGAGGTCCGCGCGCCCGAAGACTGTGGAGGTGTGGCGATCACGGTAGCGCCGTCCGGATCGTGGGTGGCGTTCGGCGATGGGCTCGTGGAGTTCGGCGCCGAAGTCGGGGGCGTGGCGGTCGCGCGCGCGCCGGTGAGCACCGGTGGACCGGAGGGTGCCGTGCCGGTGCGGGCCGAGACCGACGGCACCGTGTGGCTGTCGCCGAAGCCGGGCACGCCGCCCTACGTGCAGGTCGGCGGTGGGGTGGCAGCGCAGGCCACGCTGCTTCTGGTGGAGGTGATGAAGACCTTCTCGCCCGTGCGTGCGCCTGTGGCAGGACACGTGGTGCGCATCGACGTGGCCACCGGTGCAGGCGTCGAGGCGGGTGCCGCGCTGGTGTGGATTCGGCCCACCTGATGGCGCAGGATGCCCTCCCCATCAACGAGCGTGTGGTGATCCCGGGCTACGACCTCGTGGTCGAGACGATGCGCTCGGGTGGGGCAGGTGGGCAGCACGTCAACACCACCGACAGCGCGGTGCGCCTGCGCTTTCAGCTGGCCCGGTGCCAGGCGCTCTCCCCTTCGGTGAAGCGCCGCCTCGCTGCGCTGCGACCGGGCGACCTCACCACGGACGGTGAACTGCTGATCCACGCCGACCGCAGCCGTTCGCAGCACGACAACCTCGTCGATGCCCGAGAGCGCCTGGTCGAGCTTGTGCGTCGCGCCCTCGTGCCGCCAAAGCCGCGTGTGGCCACGAAGCCCACCAAAGCCAGCCAGCGCCGCCGCGTGGAAGGCAAGAAGCGGCGCAGTGAGGTGAAGGCCGGTCGCAGCAAGGTGGACGACGGGTAGGATCAGCCGCCGAGGACGGTGACCACGGCGGTCTTGTCATCGCCGCCCATGTTCGCCGTGATGCCGTAGCGGAGCGGACGGTCCACCTGGTAGGCGCCGCACTGCCCGCGCATCTGGCGCACCACCTCAAGGATCTGCTTCACGCCCGTGGCGCCCACAGGGTGGCCGAAGCCGATGAGGCCACCACCTGTGTTGACCGGCAGGTCGCCTTCGAGGCTGGTGCGGCCCTCGCGGATGAGGTGCGCGCCTTGACCTGAAGGCGCGAAGCCGAGCGCCTCGTAGATGAGGATCTCGGTGACCGCGAAGCAGTCGTGCACCTCGGCGATGCGGATGTCGCCCGCAGCGAGCTTCGCCTGCGCGTAAGCGCGTGCGGCGGCGGCGGCCGTGGTGGGCATGGACAGGGGGTCGCCGTCTTCGAAGAGGTTGCCCGTGGCCACGCCGATGCCGAGCACCTCCACGGCGTCTTCCGGGCGCTTGCCCAGCTTACGCAGGCCCTCTTCGCTGACCAGCACGAGGGCGGCGCCACCGTCGCTCACCTGGCTGCAGTCGCTCACCTTGAGGAAGGGGCGGAGCTCCTCGTTGCCCAAGAACGCAGGGTTCTTGTCGCCCGCGCGGCGCGCGGTCTCGAAGTCGAGCTTAGCCGCCTTCATGTGGGCGAGGGGGTTCTTGTTGGCGTTGGCGTAAGCCTTCACCGAGACGCGCGCGGTGTCGTCTTCCGTGGTCTCAGTGCGGCCGTAGACCTCACGGGCCCGCCGCGCGAACAGCGCAGGGAACGTGAAGTCATCGATGCCGCGCTGACGGGCGTAGTGCGAAGCGCGGGCGAGGTAGTCGCCACCTTGGCGAGCGGAGGCCGTGGTCTGCACTTCGGCGCCCACGACCAGCGTGATGTCCGCTCCGGCACCGATGGCGTCGATCGCGGAAGCGAAGGCCAAGCCGCCGGAGGCGCAAGCGCCCTCCACCCGCATCACCGGCTTGAACATCAGGCCCGGATCGGCGCCGACCACCGCCGCACCGAGGTGACCCTGGTTGCTGAACAGCTCGCCGACGAAGTTGCCGATCCACGCGCGATCGACGAGCGCGGCCGGCGTGCCCGTGGCGGCCAGAGCTCCCTGCACGGCGCCCACCACCTGGTCCTCCAGCGTGGGGTTGGTGCGCTGGCCGAACTCCGGGTGCTTCTCCCAGATGAAGTCGGGGTGCTTCTTGCCAATGAACGGCGAGATGTGGCCGCCCAACACAAAGGCGCGACGGGGAAGGGTCATTCGGTGGGCTCCTCGGTGGGCACGCCTTCGAGACGTGCTTCTTCCAGTCGGGTAATCAACGCCGGCACGCTAGCGGGCAGGTTCTCGATGGCCCGGACGCGCTCGATGAGCGCCACCTGGCGCTCGGCGAGGGAGGCGATGCGGTGTTCATCGGGCGACAGGTAGGCGGAGCGAAGCTCCTGAACCTGGAGGTTGATCGCCTCGCGCAGTTCGTCGTCGACGTCGATGGTGGACAGCTCCCTCTTGATCGCGACCCACGCGCTGGACGACACGTTGGCGAAGGTGGCGTCGGGGGCCTTGCGACGCTCGGCCTTTGCGACCATCTCGGGGCGCGCTGGCACGGCGTCGGGATGGCGGGACAAGACCTCCGCTGGCACGTCGGTGCGCTCGCGGCGGGGCACGCGGGCCGGGACGTCCTCCCCCGTGTCGGATCCCCAGAACAGGAACAGGGCGGCGGCCAGCGCAGCGGCGGCAAGCACGGGCACCATGAAGATGGGGCGCATGGGACCTCCCGGGCGCGTCCTAGCCTGTCTCGTGGGCGAGGGCCGGTCCTTTGCACATCGGGTCGCAGCGGTTAGCTCCTCTGCGGATCGATCCAGGATCAACCGGGATCGATCGCGATTTCACGATCGGTGGAAGGCTCCTGCTGCCCAGTCCGACCCTGCTGCGCTGCTCGTCCCTTCCGCTCGTGCGGGGAGGGATGCGTTGAAGCCTCTTCTGAAGTGGGCTGGCGGAAAGTCCAGGTTGGCCGGTCAGCTCGACGATGCGTTCGGGCAGGCGTGCGCGGGCACCTACTTCGAGCCGTTTGTGGGATCGGGCGCCGTCTTCCTGTGGCGTCGGGCCAACGAGCGCGTGTCCGACAGCGTGCTCGCCGATGCGAACCCCAAGCTCGTCGCGTTCCACGCTGCCATCCGTGATGCCGCCGACGACGTGCTGCACGAGCTGTCGAGGCTGCCGGTGGTCGACTTCAAGGCCACCTACTACGACGTCCGCGAGGCGTTCAACGCGGGCCCGCACACGGGGCCCCTGCACGCGGCGCGCTTCCTGTGGCTCAACCGGGCTTGTTTCAACGGTCTCTACCGTGAGAACCGCGACGGCGGCTTCAACGTGCCGGTTGGCTCCTACGCCGAGGTGAAGGTACCGTCAGCCGACGAGGTTCATGCCGTGGCGCGTCTGCTGGAGGGCGTGGAGCTACACGTGGGCTCGTTCGAAGACCTGCTGCGTCGGGCAGGGCGCGGGGATCAGGTGTACTGCGATCCTCCCTACGTTCCGCTCACCCAGTCGGCCTCGTTCACGGCCTACTGTAAGGATGTGTTCGGAATGAAGGAGCAGCGCCGGCTCGCTCAGGAGGCGCTGAGGGCGTCGCTGCGAGGGGCCACCGTCGTGCTCTCGAACCACGATCTGCCCGTGATCCACAGGGAACTCTACCCTGTGGCCGAGGGCTTCCACATGCACGCGCGACCTGCGGTCTCCCGGGCCATCTCGCGGGATGTGAGCTCCCGGAAAGCGATCTGCGAGGTCATCGCACGCATCGGTCCGGTTCCGGTCGCAGTCGCCTGACGCCGCGCGGGTGCTTACGGGTCGGTCTCGCCCGTAGGAGCCCCGATGTCCGACGCGTACGTCCCCATGCCGCCGCCCGAGCCGCCTCAGCGTTCTTCGGCGCTCACGGTGCTGGTCCTGCTGATGCTGATCGCCGTGCTGATGGTGGCGATCGGTGGCGGCGCGATCTGGTACTTCCTGCGGAAGGCACGACTGGGTGAGGTGGAAGAGGGAACGTTCCTGCACGTGGTGGTCGATGGCGACCTCACGGATGGTCCCCGGCAGCCAGGCCTGTTCGATGACCCCTCGTCGCGCCCCGCTTCGCTGGGTGAGGTGGGAACCGCGCTGCGTAAGGCCGCCGGAGACCCTCGTGTCACGGGCCTGTACCTGGAGCTTGAAGGCGTGGCCGGCGGCTGGGCAACGGCCAACGAGCTGCGCACGGCCGTGGAGGCTTTCGTGGCCTCCGGGAAGCCCTGCGTGGCCTACGCGCCCACCGCGTTCACCAACGGCACCTACACCGTCGCCAGCGCGTGCCCTACGGTCGGCACGTCGCCGGGTGGGGTGATGATGGTCACGGGTCTCGCGTTTGAAGTCTCGTACTACCGCGGGCTGTTCGACTGGCTGGGCATCGAGCCCGAGTTCGAGCACGTGGGCGACTTCAAGAGCGCGATCGAGGCCTACGAGCTCACGGGTCCCTCGGTGCCGGCCGCAGAGGCCTACGAGGGCCTTGTGGGCTCACTCTACGGCCAGATGGTCGCGAGCATCGCGAAGGGTCGCAAGATCGCCGAAGGCGACGTGCAAGGCCTCATCAACCAGCCCACCCTCACACCGCGCATCGCGCTGACCCGTGGCATGGTGGATGTGTTGGCATGGCCCGACGCCATGCGCGCCCACGTTCACGAGGTGGGATCCGAGGGCTGGCAGGCCAAGCTCGATGCGCCGCTCGACCCCGAAGCCGAGCCCAAGCTCACGCCGGTCAAGGAGTACGTGAAGGAGCTGCGGTCCAACACCACCTGGGGCCAGGACCAGGTCGCGGTCCTCTATGCCGAGGGCAACATCGCCTCGGGGGACGGCGGCGGTGGGATCTTTGGGGACGACGGCCTGCTCACCGACAGCGAGTACGCCGAGTGGATGGAGGAGGTCCGCAAGAACGACGAGATCAAGGCCGTCGTGGTGCGCGTGATCAGCCCGGGTGGCTCGGCGCTGGCGTCGTCGCTGATGTGGCGCGAGAACGAGGCGGTGAAGGCCACGGGCCGCCCCCTCGTGATCAGCATGGGCGACTACGCGGCCAGCGGTGGCTACCTCATCTCGGCCAACGCCGACTGGATCGTCGCCGACCCCGGCACCCTCACCGGCAGCATCGGTGTGTTCGGCGGAAAGTTCGACCTGTCGGGTGGCTACACGAAGCTGGGCATCACCACCCACACCTTCCAGCGCGGTGAGATGGCCAACCTCCTCTCGTTCTCGCAGGGCTTCAACGATGCCGAGCGGGTCGTGTTCAAGGAGTACCTCGCGGACTTCTACGACCAGTTCCTCACCGTGGTGTCCGAGGGCCGCAAGCTCGACCGTGACGCCGTCCACGCCGTCGCTCAGGGGCGCGTCTGGACCGGCGAGCAGGCGCTCCAGCACAAGCTGGTCGATCAGCTCGGAACGCTCCAGGATGCCATCACCAAGGCCGCCGAGCTGGCCAAGATCACCGAGTACGACGTGCGCGTGGTGCCGAAGCCGCGCAGCTTCTTCGAGGAGCTGAGCCGCCAGATGGAGGATGGAAAGTTCGGCTCGGTCTCGGCAGCCGGCGCCATGCTCCCCGGGCTCGACCCCCGCTGGAAGACGGAGCTCGCTACCCTGGAGGCCATCAGCCGTGACGGCGGGGCTGCGGCCTACCTGCCTGGCTCGCCCACAGCGCGCTGATCACCGGTTCCAGCCTCCCGGGCAGGCACCTGAGCAGGCTCGGCGGGCTGGGCCGCTGAGCTACTTGGCCGGCGTGGTGGGGCTTGGCTGCGGCGGGATGCAGGCAAGCGACTTGTCGGCGCGCAGGCCGCAGTCGTACTTGCCGGGGATCATGGCCAAGGTGACGCCCTTGGCTTCGGTGCCATCCACGAACGCAGACAGGCGGCAGGGGCCCGCCTTGAAGTTGCGCACGTAGCAGGAGCTGTCGCACGGGAGCTTCGGCTGGTCTCGGCACTCGATGGTGGGCTGTGAGCCATCGCGGAACACGAACTTGGCGGCGTAGACCTCGTGCTCGCCGTACACGGCCGTGAGGTCGACGCCACCGGCCGAAGAGGCCGTGGCACCGGGGATGACGCCCTCGGCGAGGATCAGCTCGGGGCGGTAGTTTCCGCCGAACGAGGGAGTCTGCCGGCCATCCGCGAAGCGTGTGCCGAGGTAGTCGGTGATCTCTGACGCGATGATGGTGCCATCGGCGTTGGCATCGGCCGCACCCGACATGCCGTCGGCGAAGATCAGCCCGAACTCGCCATCGCGGGCAGGCTCGCGGCTCTTCGAAGACGAGAGCACCAGCGTGTTGGGGCCGATGCCCGGCCACTCGTTGGCGGCGGGGCCGTAGAAGTAGATGCCGTCGAGCTGGTTCTTGTGGATCGCATCCGTGACGAGGATGGTGGTGCCGGCGCGCGTCCAGGTGGCGATGTCGCGCGCGAAAGCCTCCACATCGAAGCCGTCCTCCTGGCCGTTCTGCACGGTGGAGTCGTACGCGAGGAGCGTGGGCTGGCCCAGATCGGCCGCGATGCCGTGGCCCACGAAGTAGACGAGCAGCACGTCTTTCGGTCCGATGAACTGGGCGACATCCTCGCGCAGCATCTCGGTGACGGCCGCCTTGGTGGCGTTGCGGTCGGTGAGCAGCTTCACGACGTCAAAACGCCCACCGTCTTGCAGCGCGCCGGCCACCGTGGCGGCATCCGATCGCGCGAAGTCGAGCTCGACCTCTTCCGGCATGTGCTCGTACGCGGAGATGCCGATCACCACGGCGACGTAGGACGTCTGGGGGTGCGGATCTTTCGGGCCGGCTTGCGCGAACGCGAGGCTCGGCGTGAGCAGGGACAGGGCCAGCAGGGAGTGCCTGGACATCGGGGCTCCTCGGTCGCCGCAAGCATATCCAGAACGGCGCGCGGCGGTACAGAGAGATGAAGGTCGGACGCGAGTCATTGGAGCGACACGTGACGATGGATTAGGGTTCCTGCTTGCAGTGGTGGGGTGTCCGGGCCGCGATGCAGCCGCTAGGGTGCCCTCCCGCATTCCGCCGCATTCTTTGCTTGAGGACGTCGATGGCTGTCCGAATTCGAAAGCTCGCTCGTGAGCTCGACCGCACCCCGGCCGAGATCTTGGGCATCCTCGGTGCCCTCGGCATCCACCGGTATCGCACACCCGACGATATGTTGACGCCGGATGTGGAGGCTAAGGTTCGCCGCGGAGTCCAGAAGGGCCTCAAGCCGTTGCCCGTGCAGCTTCCTGCGAGCGAGCGCGCTTCGGAGGTGGCGGCCGCTCCAGGGCCCGATCTGATGGCTGCGCTGGTGCCTGGCGCGGTGCCTGTGGGCAAGGCCACGCCGCCGCGGGCTCGCCCCACACCGTCGGCGCTTGCCGCTGCGCCGCCTCCGGGGGTGCCGCTGGCGCCTCCCTCCACGCCTCGAGAGCGCACGCCGGATGCGTTCGCCGAAGAAGATGCGGCCGTGCTCGGCACGGAGCGGGCCGCGCTCGACAGCATGCGCCGTACGCTGGCCTCTGAGCGAAACATCATCGAGGCCGAGCGTGAGCAGGTGGCGGCCGATGCGTCTCGTGTGGCGGCGCGGGAGCGGTCCCTGGCAGCCCAGCACGAGGCACTGCGGGAGCTGCAGTTCGGTCTCGACCGGGAGCGGGTGAGCCTGGAGGCCGAGAAGATCGCCCTAAGTGAGCTGCGGCAGCGCTCTGCGGCGTCTGCGGCCGTGCCGCTCGAAGACCTCCTGGAAGCACGCGGACTGCGCGGCATGGATGAGTACGAGCGGGTGCTGGTGGTGCTCGCCCAGCAGCGTGTCCTGCGCGATGTGCTGTGGACGGTGCGGGTGGATGCGCCCGACCACTTCCGTCGCTTGCTCGACGACCGCTTGGTGCTTGTGGACGGTGTGCCACCCGAGACCGTCACCCGACACGCGGGCGTGGTGCAGGTGGCACCGGAGCGCGCGGAAGTGGCGGATGGCGCGCGCCACGACGCGGCGATGGCGAGGCTTGGCGAGTCCCTGCTTCTGCGCGGCATTCGTCGGCTGCTGGTCGTGGGTGGAAAGCCCCGCTGGCAGCGCGTGCTTCGGCACGGCATCGATCCCCGGGTGGAGGTGCGGGTGGCGCCCTCGGGTCCGCGCACCCGCGATGTGGTGATGGACGACGTTCGGTGGGCCGACTGCATCGTGCTGTGGAACGCCAACGTCGGCGGGGAGGCCACCGGCGCGTACACGGCCGCGAAGAAGCTGGTCCTGGTGTCGGAGGCACCGTCGTGGGCGGTGTTCGTTCAAGACCTCACGAAGGATCTCAACCACTAGACCCGAGGGGCCGAAACCCGGGGTGGTGTTACGGACGCCCAAGCCCGCGGAGGGCTCGGAGAGCACGTGCCTGTCGATCCCAAGCGCCGCCCGCCCGGTCGTGGACCCGCCAAGCCACGGCGCGCGCCTCCCGATCCGCGCATTCGTGCGCGAGCCGAGGAGCTGGTCACCTCCGGGATGCCGCACTTGCTGGCGATGGATGTCGCGGCCGGTCGGATGCCACTCAACGAGGCGCTGGAGCGCATGGCCCAGGCCGATGCGATCGAGCGCCTCATGCGCGCCCACGATCTGAGCCGGGCGCTGGCTACCCAGGTCGTGCTCGGGCACGCCGATCTGGCCGCCTACCTGCTTCGTCGTCGGTTCGAGAAGGCGCGCGAGGTGCACGGCAGCCGCTCGGTCGTCGATGCGGCGCTCGCCGAAGCGCGCTCCTACTCGTGGTCGCTGTTTGGTGCTGAGCGGGTGGAGGCCAAGGTGGTCTCCGTCGGTGCCTACGAGGTCGAGCTGCTGCTCGACGACGGCACACCCCGCACGGTGCACAAGCTGGAGCTGAAGTACGCGTACCCGGTCGATGCGTACAAGCGGGTGAAGAAGTCGCTCCGCCGCGACAAGACGCTGTCGGCCTCACCGCGGCGCCCGGCGCGTCGCCCGCAGGATCGATTCACCTGCTCGGATCGTCGTCTGTTCGACCTGATCGTGAGCGGCGAGGAAGTCTCGGTGGTGACGCTTGAGGGCGACGTGATCGACGGGTCGGTGCGCTGGTTCTCGCGTTACGAGTTCGCGCTCGCGGGCAAGGGCGACGACGAGGTCGTTGTGTTCCGGCACGCGCTGCACCGGATTGTCGCGGCCGCATAAGCCGCAGAGCACGGCAACGACACGCGTCGGCTGCCAGGGAGGATGGGATGGGACTGCTGTCGGGCGCGGTGACCGCGCGCCGCTTTCGCGTGGTGGGAGAGGGGGCAGGTCCCCGTCGAAAGGATGATCTGCGCGATCAGCTGCAGGATGGGGCCTTTCGTGAGCCCGTCGGCCGCGTCGGCAAGGAAGAGATCGAAGGGTGGGTGCTCGTGCAGAACCTGCTCGACACCTCCTTCGAGGACTTCAACCGCTGGCACTTCGACCCCTACGTGGTGTTTGCGCTGCGGGTCGACAAGAAGTCCCTCCCGCCGAAGCTGCTCAAGGCCACGCTCGAGAAGCGGTGTGAGGCCTGGTGCCGCGAGAAGGGCACCGAGCGATGCCCCGCGTCCGTGAAGAAGGAGCTGCAGGAGAACCTTGAAGACGAGTGGCTCACCCGAACGCTGCCGCGCGTCGCCGTCACCGAGATCGTGTGGAACGTGGCGGCCGGGCAGGTCCTGGTGGGCGCGCTCTCCGATGGGGTCTCGGAGCGGGTGCGCAAGCGTTTCCACCGCAGCTTCGGGCTGGAGCTCCAGCCCTGGTCGCCGCTGGATGGTATCGCCGATGCTAGGCTCGCCGAGAGCCTCGTCCACACCACGCCGTCCGTGCTCGGAGGTGCCGCATGAGCGAGCAGGCCACGCCCATCCCGGCGCACCTGGGTTCCGAGTTCCTCCTGTGGCTCTGGTACACGAGCGAGGTCCAGCAGGGTCGCTTCGACCTGGCCGCGCCGGCCGGGAGGGTCGACGTGTGGGTGGATGACCGCTTGGCCTTCCGCCAGCCCACCGATCTGAAGGTCACTGCCGTGGTCACCGGCGAGAACCCGGCGCTGGCTCCCGAAGCCCGTGCTGCGCTGGTGGGCGGCAAGGTGCTGCAGGATCTTCGCCTCGGCATCAAGCGCGACGATCGCGAGTACGCCGTCACCCTTCGAGGCGCAGCGCTCGATGTGGCGGCGCTCAAGCTCCCCCAGGCCCTGGCCGACCGAACGGATGAAGCCGTCGCCGACCGCATGTTCCTGGTGGAGGAGCTTCAGCTCGTCGTGGCCGCGCTGTTCACGGCGTTTGCGTCGGCGCGGGGCACCGATGCGTGGACTCGGCAGACCGTGCCGGCCATTCGGACCTGGCTCGTGGCCGGCGCGCGTTGACAGGCCACCCTCCAACCCGATAGGGCGCGGGGGTTGCCGTCCCCGTGACGACACCGTGCGCGGTTAGCTCAGCTGGATAGAGCGTTGGCCTCCGAAGCCAAAGGTCACAGGTTCGACTCCTGTACCGCGCGCCACCCCCAACCCTTCGACTGGCTGCCCGCCCGCTGGCGTGCAACCGTCGCGAGCTAGGGCTTAGTCTTGGTGGAAGAAGACCAGTCGGCGTCGACGGCCTCCTTCGTGCCCCGGAAGGTCTCCACCTCTTCGAAGCGCGGCGCAGCCTCGCTCTCGGCGGCACCTGCGTCGGCCTGTCCTTCCTTCTGGTAGGGCAGCAGCACGCGCGGAATGCGCTGGCGCGGGTACCACACCTTCAGGTAACCGAAGTTCTCCCAGTCGAACTGGCTCGGGTCGCCCATGTTGCGCGCGTACTCCACCTCGGACCGACGGCGGGCGGCGTAGCCCGAGGACCGACGCGACGGACGCGCCTCGCCTGCCGACTCCCGGCGCCACGACGGCACATCCGAGCCGTCGCCACCTTCCAGCGAGGCCATGTCGACCGGCGGCAGCAGCCCTTCGGACGACCCACTCGCCATCACGTCTTCCATCTGACCCGCGAGCCCTGCGGCCTGCGCGCGCGCCACCAAGGGGGGCACGGCCTCGTTGCTGAAGCCTTCTTCGATCGCGAGCAAGCCCTCATCGCCGCCTGTGGCTTCGAAGAGCAGTGCCTCGATCATGCCGGCAACCTCGGGGCGGTGCGCACGAACGAGCTCACCCACTGGGCCCGTCATCGCGCGCGACGCCACATACACCCGGCGCGCCCAGACCTGAAGGGCCTCGGGGGTGGGCTCTTCCATGCGGGCGGAGGACGCCGCAGCGGTGGCGATCAGCAGCACATCGGTGGCGAGATGGTCGGCCACGGTGGCCTCTCCGAGGAGGTCGATGATGATCGCTCGGAACCCCTGCACCTCGTCGTCGATCTCGAACAGCGCGAGTCGATACTCGACACCGCCGGCGGCAGGCACCTTCCACGCATCGGGTTGATCGGGCAGTCCGCTCGCAACATCGGGGGTGGGCGGCACCGCATCCGCCGCAGCCGACGTAGGTGTGGGCGGGGTGACCGCAGCGGTGGCGGCGACTGGATCGGGGAGGAGGGCTGCCGGGATCACACGCGCACCTTCGAAGTGCTCCAGCAACGGCTTGAACTCATCCCAGGTGGCGGCGCGGGAGCGCGCGAGCGTGTTCGCGTGGGTGTCGTTGAAGCAATACCAGGCGGCTCCGTAGAGCGACGCGTAGTCGATGGACTTGGTGATCGCGTCGCGGACGGTGTCGATGGCCTCACGACAGCGCTTGTTGCGCGCTGCGCGGACGGCCTTCGTCTGGTCGGGCCCGCTGGGCGGCGGGTGATCGTAGACCGACTGGGTGTTGGGCAGACGCCGAGGCGCCGGTGGCACCTCGGGCGCGTAGAACGCGACGGCCGCCTCGGGGTCGTTGGCCGACGACAGGTAGGCCGCGGCGGACGGGAGGCTGTTCGACAGCGAGCCATCAAGGCAGCGCGAGCGGTACATGCCGCGGCTTCCGTTGCCCGCGAGCAGCATCGGCTCATCGGTGGCGGAGCCCATGTCGACGCTGGCCGCCACAGGCGTGAGTCCGGGCGTGGGATTCTGCGGCGGTGCCTGAATGGTGGCCACGGCGGACGGAGGCGTGGGGGCCACTGAGGGCGAGGGACGCGTGGGGCCGCTGGGCGACGAGAACACCACGAAGAGCATCGCGGCGGCCGCAATGCCGACCACGCCGAGTCCGCCCACCATGGCCAGCATGCGCACGTTCGGACGGTTGCTGCCCGATCCACGGCGCAAGGGCACGATGGGCGTGGGGTGATCGAGCTCAGTGGCTTCATCGCCGAGCGCTTCGACCGGCACCACATCCTGGTCGGACCCCTGACCATTGGGCACCAGGGTGGGACGCCGCTGCTTGTTGAGCGGCACCTGCATCGGCGCGGCGCGGGCTTCGTCTTCGAGCGCCGACAGATCAGGAGGCTCGGTCACGGGGGCCGACGTGCCCGAGATGCCGATGCCCAGCGCCACAAGGGTGGCGTTGTCGTCGCCTTCGGCACGAATGACCGCGTCGAGCGCTGCGTCGACGCCTTCCTGCGGGTTGCGCCAGTCGAGCGAGGCGAGACCGGCGTTGCCGACCACGCCATGAATGCCGTCGGAGCACAGGAGGATGCGGTCGCCCTGGGCGAGGGTGAGCGGCTCCCCGAGATCGACCTCGACCTGGCGCTCCACACCGAGCGACCGCGAGAGCACGTGGGCCTCGGGGTGGGTGGCGGCATCTTCAGGGGAGAGCAGCTCGGCATCGACGAACAGGTTGACCATCGTGTGGTCGCGCGTGAGGGCGCGCAGCTGACCTTCGCGGAGGAGGTACGCGCGGCTGTCGCCCACGTGGGCGACGTGCGCGGTGGTGCCTTGGACGATGGCAGCCACACAGGTGGTGCCCATGCCCATCAGACGGTAGTTCTTGCGGGCCGCTTCATAGATCGCCCGATTCGCCGCTTCGACACCGCGACGCAGCGCGCTGCGGACATCGGTGCCGGTGTAGCCCTTGAGCTCATCGTGCATCGTGCGCACCGCCAGCGACGACGCCTGGCGCCCGCCGACGTGACCGCCCATGCCGTCGCAGACGACGATCAACGTGAAGCCGTTGAACTCAAACACGCCGTGCGTGTCTTGGTTCTCCTTGCGGAGGCGCTGCTCTGACCGGTATCCGTAGCCTTG
>CAYNFK010000117.1:0-14440 GCA_964396405.1 uncultured Enterobacteriaceae bacterium | reverse complement strand
GGGCCTTCAGATCGTGGCCCTGAGGACCGGCAGCCAGTCGTTGGTCGACGTGACCCTGTATGGCGCGCGAGGGCTGGCTCGCTCCGATCTTGCAGTGAGCTCCCTCGCCCACTGGGCGATGATGTTCTACCCGCGCATGAGCGGTGGCGATGGAACGGAGCGGTGGTCTGCCGGCTTCCGTGGCACCTACCCGCAGATCCGCCTGACGGCGCCCACGGGGTGGCTGCCCAAGCAGCTCAAGGCGATGGTCACCTCGGCCAACACCCTCGATCTTGATCCCGGCGTGTTCGACACCCTTCGGACGAAGTGGACGCGCCGCCGGGAGGAATATGTCGCGGACGGGCTCGCCGGCTGGTGCAACGCCACAGCAGCGGCCCTTCCTGCCCTGGGCGCGGCATCCGCGTGTCTCGGCGACGACGCCCTGCGCGGCTACCTCAAGGTGTCGCCCACCGCGGTGCGGAGCCAGCTTCGTTCGGCGTGGACCCCGGCCAACGGACTGTTGGTCATCACAGGCGACATCGTGCCCAGCGAGGCGGTCGCGCTGGCGGCGACGACCTTCGCGAACTGGTCGGTCCCCGACAAGGACCAGGCGACGTCGGCGTTCCTCCCGGTCGCGTCCCCGTCGCCGAGCATGGTCGCGTTTGTGGACGAGGACAGCCCGTTGGTCAACCTGCAGCTCACCTGTGTCGCAGCCGACACGCGGCCCACCCCCTGGCAGGCGGACATCCTCGGCGACGTGCTGTTCAGCGCCGCCTACCGCACCCTGCGGGAGTCCGAGGGGCTGACCTACACGCCGCAGGTGAGCGCCGAGCGCGTGGACGATCATCTCGTGCTGAGCGTCGGAGCGGCCCTCCCACCCGCCGAGGCCACCCGCGGGCTGGCAGCGCTGAACGCGCTTCTGGATGCGACGCTCGCCGGGCAGTTGCCAGCGACCGAGCTCGCCAGCGCCACCTTCAGCCGCGTGCGCCGCGTGCCTCTGGAGCGGCGCACCCGGGGCGCGGCAGGCCACAGCCTCGCGGGCGCCTACTTCGCAGGGGCCGGCGTCGATGCCTGGCTGGACGGTTCGTACGTGGGCAGCCCGCTCACGCCTGAGCTCGCGGCCTCGCTGGCGAAGGGGTGTCGCGACCAGTTGTTGCTCACGGTCGATGGCCCGACGTCGGCTGTGGACGCGGTGGAGGCGGCCGCAGGCCTCCCGGTCATCCGCTTCGAGCCCAAGGAGGAGGGCGATGCTCCCAAGAAGCGGTGAGCCGAGCTGCCGGCGCAGGTCGTGCGCTCCCCCTGATCTCGGGCAGGCCCACTCCAACCACACTTAGGGCCTCACGCCCACCCACACCACGTGCCGGTGCCCCCCCTTCTTGCCCCGACCCCGCGTGAGGATCTCCTGCACATCAAAGCCCGCGCGCTCGACCCGGCGGGTGAACTGAGGGTCCGAGGCCGCCGACCAGATCGCGAGCACGCCGCCGGGGCGCAGTGCCTGGAACGCGGCGGTGAGGCCATGCCAGCCGTAGAGCCAGTCGTTGCTCGCCCGGGTCAGCCCACGTGGACCGTTGTCGACGTCGAGCAGGATCGCATCCCAAGCCCCGGCACCGCCTCGGATCGCGTCGGCGACATCGCCCTCGAACACGGCAGCGCGCGGGTCGTCGAGCGGGTGGCCGGCGACATGCGCCAGCGGTCCCTGGTGCCAGCGGACCACGGCAGGGACGAGCTCAGCGACCACCACCTCCGCCGCCGGACCCACCCGCTTGAGCGCCGCGGCCAGGGTGAAGCCCATGCCCAGGCCCCCGATCAGGAAGCGCGCACGGGGGCGGTTGCCCACGATGTCGGCCGCCAGGTCGGCGAGCGCGTCCTCCGAGCCGTGCACGAAGGAGCTCATGAGCTGACGGTCGTCGACCCGGATCGCCAGCTCATCGCCCCGCCGGAACAGGGTCATGGTGCTGGGCGAGTCGGGGACAGGTCCGCTGTCGAGCAGCTCCCAGCGCTGCATGGGTCACCTCGGGCCGGCAGGTAGCGCGCCGGGCACCGACGCGCGGCTCAGAAGGAGGAGAGCCCGCACCCGCCGTCGGAGGCCAGAGCCGCCACGTCGTCGGCCGTGAGCACTTCGTCCCAGTAGCCGACCTCGTCGATGGCCCCGTTGAAGTACCGATGGCTGCCGTTCGCATCCCGGCCCACCGTGAACGCGTTCGAGCCGGCCACAACCTCCAGGTAGCCGACGTCCTGCGAGGCCACCGAGACGCCATCCACGTAGAGGGTGACGTTCCCGCCGTCGAAGGTGAACGCGAGGTGCGTCCAGTCGCCGATCGTGAGCGCGGCCGTGGCAGCGGTCGACTTCTCGAGCGGGCCAGACCCACCCTCGGTGTAGAGCTTGGGCACACCGGCGGTGTCGACCACGAAGAGCCAGCCCGTAAACGACTGGGAGCCGTTGCCGTGGTTGGCGATGGAGCCGAACTCGTCCGGCACAGCGTCGAGACGGACCCAACCAGCCCACGAGAAGGCGCCGGTCACGAGGGGGACGCTGGAGTTGAAGAAGCCGGTGGTCCCGTCGAACTTGGCGGCGTTGCCCACCGGACCGGTCACCGACGTGACGGTGCCACCCGAGGTTCCATCGTAGGTGCCCGTGGCATCGTCCACCGTGGAGGTGGGGAGCGCGTCGAAGGCGTACCAAGCGACGGCTTCGGTGCCGGAGAACTGGGCCTGCGCGCAGGGGTCGGTGTCGGTCTCGTCGGTGCCAGCAGTCTCGTCGGTCTCGTCCGTCTCCACCACGGTGTCGGTCTCGTCGGTCTCGTCGGTCTCGTCCGTCTCCACCACGGTGTCGGTCTCGTCGGTCTCGGCGTCGGTGACGCTGTCGGCCGAAGGACCGCAGGCGAGGACTAAGGTGGCGAGCGCGTACCAGGGCAGCGACTTCATGGGGACTCCAGCGACGTGGGGCGAACGGAAGGCCGCACGACCGGAGGGTCGCATGGAAGCGCCCTTCTTACCCAAGCGATCCCGATGTCAAGCCGGCATCCGTGCGTGGCGCTCGGGCCCCACGCGTGCGCGGGGACGGTTCCGTGGTCGAGCACGTCCCGGCGCTGCATGGCCACCTCGGGCCGGCAGGTGGTGCGGAGGCGGCTCGGCGGCCCGAGGTGCCCCCTCGGCGCTGCGCAAAACGCGGCGCACCGCCTCGGACGATCGGCGCACCCCACCGGGAACACGGCGCACCCACTCGGACGCGTGGCGCACCCCTTCGGACGCGCGGCGCACCGACTCGGACGCACGGCGCACCCTGTCGGACCCACGGCGCACCCACTCGGACCATCGGCGCACCCGTCGGGACACGCCGGTGACGGCAGGACGTGTCGAAGGGCGGCCCTCGCTGCTTCACCGCCACCCCGCCCCACGTGGGTGGCTACCAGGGAGGAAACGGCCGCCGCCAGCCCGCGCCCACCTGCTCGTCCAGCACCGCGCCCAGGTCGACGCCGTGCACCATGAGCGGGCCTTCCGCCACGCCGATCAGCACGGCCTCCTCGTACGACAGGAAGCTCGACGACGCCACGGGCAAGCAGCCGTCGACGAGCTCGCCGTCGATCTCCAGCACCGTGACGCCACCGCCCCAGAGGTGCCCGAGGCTGTGGACCGCCACCGGCGTGTCGTCGGGCAGCGTCCATGGCGTCGTCGACCACACCGAGCGTCGAGGCACTTGCGGCGAGGACTCCCCCTCAAGCGCCAAGCCCCACCGCCCCACGTGGCGCGGCACCTCCGTGAGCGCGCCCGTCGCGGTGTGAACACGGTAGCGGATTGGTGTCCCCGGCGACTCGGACGGGGTCGGCACCGCGCGGGCACCTGCGTCCACGCCCGAGGCATCCAGCCAGATCGCGCCGGCGCTTGCGGTCACGTAGGGGCCATGAATCGGCACGGACCACGGCCGCAAGGGGGGGCCCGCTGAGCGCGGGGATGCCTCGTACACCTCCTCCAGGATCTCCGCCGCCGCCGCTCCCACCCCGGGCTCGACGCAGGACGCCGCGGGACCCGCCATCCGCTGCAGCCCGGCCACGCCGGTCTCGCACAGCAGCGCGAACAGTTCCCCTCGAGCATCCTCTTCGGAACCGAGAAACCACTCGGCCATCACCGGAAGGACCGGCCAAGCGCGCTCCGCCGCAGGCACCGGAGCACGCCAGTCGACGTGGTGGCAGAGCTCGTGGATCAAGTACTCTTCCAGGATCTCGTCGGGTTCATCGTCGTGTAGCCAGATGGCGCGGGCCCCATCCCCCTGTGTGGCGAGGGCCACGGCGCCCGGGCCGTAAGGACTTGGGACGGCCGCAAGTTCGGCGCTGGAGACCAGCCGGATCTCCTCCACCCACGAACGTCGATCGCGGGCCGTCCTGCGCTCGAAGCCGGCGAGGGCCTCGCGGATGAACGTGCGCTGGGCTTCCGTACCGCCGGAGATCACGGGCGTGGGCCGGCAGGCCGCGAGCGCGACGACCAGCGCAGCCCCCAGCGCGGACCTGGCCCCACGGTTCACGCGGCACCCCCGCGTTGCGCGTAACCGCCGTCATCGAGCACCGCGCGACCGCTCTGGGTGAGCTCGCCTACCGTTGCGCCGTCTCAGAACCGTGCCAGACGCTACACCTCGTCGACCTCGCAGCCGCCGCGCACCACCACCGGCTCCTTCTTCCGCCGCTGTCGGGCCGCCCGCCGCCTGGCCACAGCCTGCGCCGCAGCGTCGAAGCGAAGGTCGGGCACCGCGTCGTTCGACCGGGCCCGTGCGGCCTGCCACCCCGCCATCACGGCGCGCAGCGCGGCCTGCAGCTCCGCCTTCGCGTGCGTCTCCAGGTGCGCGACCGCCCGCAGGGCACGATCGGCCTCCTCCCGCTCGCGGAACGCGGTCTCCAGGGTCGCGTGCCAGGTGCGGGCCTCGGTGAGCAGCTGGGGTGCGACGGAGCCGTTCACCAGGGGCTGATCGGCGCGCTCGAGATCCTCCAGCACACGACGGGCTTGCTCGGCCGCGCCACGCAGCCGGGGGGCGCGCAGCGACCACAGGGAGAGGTGGTAGGACGCGGCAACCGCCACGGGGCCCGGGCACAGCTGGGTGATGGAGCGCAGGGTGCGGCGCATCAGCCGCTGGGCCGCATGGTACTGCTCGGCGTAAAGCGTGCCCCCTGCGCACGCTCCATGCCAAGACATCTTGGCGGCCAGCACCTTGGTGTGCGCGGCGCGCCCCCGCTCAGAGACGCTCATCAGAGTCGCCTCGTGCACCATGGGATCCTGCCCGATGGACGCCCAGTAGGGCCAGGCCGACTCGACGTGGGCCAGCCCTGCTGCCGCGTTCTCGGCCTCCGAGCACAGGACGTGGATCGGCGCATCGAGGGCATCGCGTGGCATGGTGGCTCCTGCCGCGGGATGTAGCCATGCCTCCCGCCGTGTCGCGGCAATGCGGAGGGCGACCTCCCCACGCCTGCGCAGGCTCAGCGCGCCGCCATCTGCTCCCGCACCATGGTGACCTCGACCAGCTCGTCGTCGCGAACCACCGTGTAGATCACCTCGGTGCCTTCAGGTCCCACGAGCCGCTCCTGAAGCTCCTCGGGGTCCATGCCCTCGATCTCGGACCGGCAGACCTCCACCACCACGTCGCCGGCCTCCAGGCCCGCATCGGACGCTGGCGTGTCGTCGTAGACCCCGACGAGCTCGGCCCCGTCAGGGTGAGGAGCCAGATCGACCCCTACGCCAGCGAGGCGCCAACGCGGGAGGTCGAGGGTGACGACACGCTCGTCGCCTGGCTGGCCCGCCACCTCCACCACCGGGCTCGTGGCTCGGTACAGGCCGTCCGCGCGGTGAGCCTGGAGCGCGCACGCTCCGGCCGAGAGCTCCATCTGGAACCGCCCCGACCCGTCGACGTTGACGACCTGGCCGCACCCCTCGACGGTGGTCTCCCCAGGCACGTGTCCCCGCACCGACCCGCGCACGAACAGGTAGGGCTCGGCCTCGTCCACAGCGCACGACCAGCGCCCCTCCACCTGCATCAGGATCGCGGTGGTGCGGCCGTACCCTGGGAGCTCGATGGGCACGGGAATGGGCTCGCCCTCCGACAGCTGCGTGGTCTCCACCACAGCGCCGAACTCATCGTACGCCGCCGACAGCACGACCTCGGCAGTGAGCGTGCCGCCAGCAGGGATGTCGGCGTGGGGAAGGAGCACCTCGAAGGCCCCGCCGACCACCGGAACCACCACCTCCACGCCTTGCCAGGGGAGCGAGCCGATGTGCGCCTCGTGGGCACCGAGCAGACCCGAGGGCAGCGGGCAGGACACCGTGCGCGCGCCCCGTCGGAGCACGTCGGGCACCCCATCGTCCCACGACGGCGCCAGCGGCGGACCGTACACGGGCAGGTCATCGTGCGACGTCGACCGGGCCGGGATCTGCTGGCCCAAGCCCGCTTCGGACCGTGAGGGCTCAGGCGACGGACCCAGCGCCCACCACGCCGCGAGGAGCAGCACCACGAACCCCGCAGCCTTGGGGAGCTTACGACGCACCGACCCTCCTGCTCAACCTTAGCACCTCGACACCACGAGGTGGCAGGTCAGGACGATGCGTGACGCCTTCCCCCTTCACCGCCCAGCTGGGCTAAGGCTGGGTAGGTCGCCCCGAGGTCGCGCCATGCACCGCATCTTCACCACGAGCTTCGCGTCGGTCTACCCGCTCTATGTGGCCAAGGCCGAGAAGAAGGGACGAACGAAAGCCGAGGTCGACGAGGTGATCAGCTGGCTCACCGGCTTCGACGAGGCCACGCTCGCGCATCACCTGAGCACCCGCACCACGTTCGAAGACTTCTTCGCAGCCGCCACGCTGCACGCCAACGCCTCGCAGATCACCGGTGTGGTGTGTGGGGTGCGCGTGGAAGCGGTCGAGGACCCGCTCATGAAGAAGATTCGCCTCCTCGACAAGCTGGTCGACGAGCTCGCGAAGGGCCGCTCGATGGCGAAGATCCTGCGGGCCTGAGGCAGGACGTCCCGACGCACGGAGCGACGCGTTACCGAATCGGTACTCCAGGAGGATTCTCGATATGCGCACACTCATCCGGTCCCTGCTCGGCTCGCTCGCCCTCGTCGCCTGCACGGGCACTGTGGAAGACGACGTGCCCACCGACGACACCGACACGGACACCGACGCGGTCGGCTCCACCGACGAGACCGACGACACCACCGAAGAGACCGACGACACCACCGAAGAGACCGACGAGGAGGTCATCGACAACCCCTCCGAGCTCACGGTCTGCCCCGCCCTCGTCGACCTCCTCCCCGACCAGCTCTGCGCCGACATCAGCGGCTACGGCGTCGCGATGTTCGACATCTGGCAAGCGCGCTCCAACGTGATGGACTCCCGCACCGACGAGCCCGCTGGCCAGCAGGACTACGTGGGCATCCAGCTCCCGGGCCTGCCCAACGGCAACCTCACGGAGGGCACCTACACCTGCGCCGAGTTCCCCGGGTTCATCGACTTCGGCATGCCGGGTACGGCACCCAACGAGCCGCGCTGGCGAACGGGGTCCGAGGCCGCTTCCTGCACGATCACGTTCACCGCTGTGGGCCACATCTCCGAGGAGGCATCGGGCAGCTTCTCGGGCACGATGGAGCGCTACCGCGGCGCCGGCCCAGCGGAGCGGACGATCACCGGCGTGTTCCGCCTGCACGGGGAGGCGCCGGCGACGGCGCGCTGAGGCTCGGCCTCACGCAGTCGGCGAGAGCGCACGCACCGCTACAAGCCACCGGCCGAAGCTCTTGGAGCTCTTTGACGCCGCATCGAGGTCGGCAGATCGGACCAGCGACGTCATCGCGTCGAGGTCTCCGACTCCGTGCTGCTCGGCCACCTGCTTGGCGTGCGCCGAGCTTCGGGTCGCGGCAATCGCCTTGCCGGCGAGTGCCAGCACCCACCCCTCCAGGCAAGGCTCAGGCACACCGGCCGCAACCTGGACCTGCGTGCCCAACATCGATCTGAGGTCCACGCTGCCAGCCTCCACGTCCTTGCGCCGACCTTCGCCGTCGGCGTCGCGCAGCAGCACGACAGCGTCGACGTGAAGCTCGCCGCTTTCGCGCACGGCATTGAGGTGGTGACCGAGTCGACGAAGCGCCTTCGTCTCCGGCAGGCCCTTCCCTTGGCCAGCGGATCCTACGTCGAGCTTCCTGGCGACGTCCTTCCACAGCAGCGACTGGGCGGCTGACCACGCACCAGGGTGGCAGCGATCGAGGACTTCGTGCAGAAACCCTCCGCGCCCGCTGCCGACGTTGCCGAGCTCGTGCTTGCCCTCCCCGACCAGGACGACCTGCATCGCAGGCCCGGGCGGGTGATACGACTCATCCGCCATCGGCGGCCACCGGGTGGACGGACTCGCGGACCATGTGCTCTTCGAGGAACGACACCCACAGCTCGCCCAGTGCGTAGTCCTTGAAGCGCTCCGCAAAGTCGATGGTGTCGACCATCCGCGTCGCGCGCGTGCCGGTCACCGGGTCCCGCTGGAAGATCGTGACCTCCTCGGGCTGCAGCTCGTTCACCACCAGGGGCGAGTGCGTGGCCAGCACCACCTGCTGCCCCGACTCGGACATCGCCCGCAGGATCTGAACGACCTCCTTGATGCGCGCGGGGTGGAGGCCGTTCTCGGGTTCTTCGACGAGCCAGAGGAGCGGGCCGTCGGGTCCTGCGAGCTCGCCGATGGTGGCGAACGCGAGGAAGTAGAGGAGGCCTTCGCTCATCTCGGTGGCACGCACCTCGGTGTTGTCCAGCAGGCGGATCCCTACCAGCTTCCTCCCTTGGCCCGTGTTGAAGGGACGCAACGATGCCACCGTAGGGAACAAATCTTGGACCCGTCGCTGGATTCGGTCGTACGCCGATGGGTCACGATCACGGATCGTATCCAAGACGCCGCCCCACCCACTTGCATCGGAGGGAAGCCTCAGCTTGGCACCGTCTGCAATCGGCACGCTCTCGGTTCGCATGCTGTCGGCTACGGGGCGAAACAGCGCCACGGCGGGCGCGCCCGCCTCAGCGTACCGACCCACCACCTCCCGGACCGCCGCTGCCGTCGGCGATGCCCTACCGGCAGCGCGAAACACGCTGCCCAGGGTGCCCCCACCCGCGTCGATTCCAAGGTTCGACACCTGTCCGGTGGCCAGGTTCATCGAGATCTGAAACGTCTCCAAAGGGTTCCCCGGTCGGGTGCCGCCTAGGGAGACCCCTACATCGCCGGGTAGCGTGGGCTGCTGCCCTTGTAGGGCGTCGACTACTTCTCCGAGCGCCTGCAAGAACGACGACTTCCCCGTGTCATTCGGCCCGATGATCGCGTGCAGCGGCGTCAACGCCACGTCGACGTCCTTCAAGCACCGGTAGCCCTTCACATGGAAGCGCGTGATCATCAGAGCCTCCCCTCCATGACTCTACTCCAACCTGGGACGACCAGGCATCCCAGCCTAGCCACCCAAGCCAAAGCCGTCCCGGCCGCCTACGGCGTCGCCCTCGCCCCTTCCGCCCCCCTCTCAGGGCGTCTGCAGCAGGATCATCGCCTCCATGTTCGTGCGCCGGTCCCGCAGGAAGGCCGCCAGCTCCGCCTGTGCCGCAGCGCGCTCCTCCAGGCTGAACTGCAGGGGATACGACGCTTCGGTGAGCAGCTCCGCCTCGGCGATGGCTTGGTCAGCGAGACCCGCGAGGTCCATGCGCTCAGCAGCGTCCTGGAAGCCCCACGCCGATGACACCACGCGCTCTCGGCACAGCGTCTCGCGGAGGCACCGCAGCCCGAGCTGACCCTCGACCAGGCTGAACGGTCGCTCGCCCTCCAGGAACGCTTCGTCCGCACCGTGAACAACGAACCGGATGCGCCCGTCGGTGGGGTCGACGTACAGGTACAGATCGTCGGACGGGGCCTTGTAGGGGTAGCCGTCGAAGTGCCCGACGACGCCGGCGGCAGCCAGGTAGTCGGCCCACGCGTCCACATCGAGCAGCTCGGCCCCCTGACCCGAGAGGCTGGCGACGGGGTCCGCCAGCAGGTTCGCGAGGAGCACGATGCGCTCGAGGTTGTCGGGGCCGCCGTCGTGGTCCAGCGTGTCGAGGCTCCCGGGCAGCAGCTCGGTGTCCTCCATCTCGTACAGCGGGCCTCGCCCGTCGCCGAAGGTGGACCGCAGAAACGTCGTGTCGGGGTGCTCGACGAGGGTGTAGGGGCCCATGAACTCCGCGTTCACGGTGAGGCCGATGTGCCGAGCGCGGGGCGCCGGAACGCCCACCTCCCGCATCAGCGCGTAGGCCAGCCGCTCATGCACCAACGTGGGGTCGGACGCCATGTTGTTGAGCGCAAACTCGACCAGACCGTCCAACGACTGCCCCGCGACGTAGCGGTTCATCTCCACCCGAAACGCCGACCGCTTGCCGATCGGGGCAAAGGACCCCTTGCCCTTGAGGCGCACGCCCACGTCCGGATACAGCACTCCGTTCCACGTGAGGTCGGCAGGCACCCAGTCGGTGGGCTCATCGTCGAGCGCCTCGACCGCCTCTTCCGTGAGCTCGATCGCGAACATCGACGGGGTGGTCCCGGCGAAGATCTCCTGCGCCACGCCCACCACGGGCACCGGCCCGGCGGTCGCCACCACGCTGTCCTCACCGTCGAACGCATGCACTTCCACCGACCATGCGTCGCCCGCGTACAGGTGATTGTGCTCCACGGTTGCGGTGAGCAAGGGCGGTGCGCCGGTGCTGCGGGTCCACAGCGGCGACAGGATCACCTCGTCGCCGTCCGCGTCGAAGGTGGTGACCTGCACAGTCAGATCGTGGCCCTCCTGCGCGTAGGCCGGGAGCTGTGCTTGCACAGTGGGCGGGGTGTTGCGCACCAAGACGCTGGCCCAGACCAGCACCTCATCGCCCTGACGCAGCTCAACCCGCCAGCGCTGCCCCTTCTCCGTGAGTTCCGCGCCAACGGTCGGCCCCGTCACCAGGGACTCACCCGCGAGCACCCAGTGGAGCGTCGCCCCCGCGGGTGCATCCGGTGCCGAGGCGGTCAGCGTGTCCTCGGTTCCCGGTGCTCGCGGGGAGATCTGCAGCGTGCGCTCGAGGGGTGGCTCAGGCTCCGCGACCGCGCACCCTGCAAGGCAGAGCAGGATCGCCCTCACGCGTGGGCCCGACCGATGAGCGCGTCCATGCAGGGCCGGACGACGTCCTGAAAGGTGGATCGGGCGATGCGATGCTCGGCCTGCGGGGACAGCAGACCCCACGGCGCCAGGTCCAGCATCTCCGGTTCGGGCTCAGGGCGCGGCGACCACGCGGCGAAGAGCGCAGCGACAGGACCCGCCAGCTCGGGCTGCTGATCCAGCGCCCACTTCACGAAGGCCCAGGCCAGGGCGGCGTGCTCGGCCTCGTCATCGGCGACGGCATGCAGCAGGGCGCGCAGCTCGGGGTCGTGCGCAGCGTCGGCACTCGCGCGAACCTGCGCGGCCGCGACCGTCTCCTCCACACACCCCTCACGCACCGCCGCGAACACGGCCTCGGCCAGCGACGCGGACGCTCGCAGCCCCGACAGGTCGAGCGGTCCCGGGCCCAGCACGTCGCCCGCCCAGTGCGACGCGAGCGCAAACGCCTGCTCGGCGTGCCGGACCTCGTCCGCCTGCGATTGGGTGGCACGGGCGACCAGGCGCGCCGGCGCGCCGAACGCGAGCAGGTCGAGCACGAAGCGCGCGAAGCTGCCCACCGACGCATGCTCAGCTTGCGCGCGCTGGGCCCAGCCTGCTGCGAGGGAGGCGGTGAGCCCGACGGGAGCTGTGCCTCCGACACCTGCGCGCGACCAGTCACTGAGGCCCGCGCGAACCGGAGCCAAGCGAAGCGCG
Source organism: uncultured Enterobacteriaceae bacterium (assembly GCA_964396405.1). Taxonomy (GTDB): domain Bacteria; phylum Myxococcota_A; class UBA796; order UBA796; genus JACKEO01. Next base: position 2,612 of record CAYNFK010000117.1, on the reverse strand, counting down.
CCGTCGGCGATCAGGGGACGACCGGCAAACCCACACCCCCAGCCCGACAGCAAGCAGTCCCACGAGGGTGGAACGGTCCAGGTGCCCGTGTCGCCGGTGTCGGCGACCGGCTCCGGGAACGGCAGGTTGACCACCATGCAGCAGGCGCCGGGAAAGCCCAGCTCCATGGCCACCGGCGTGACCTCCAGCTCGGGTACCAACGGGCGACCGAAGGCCCACGACAGCATGTCGGCCGCCTGCCAGCGCGTCGCACCCGGCACCGACGGACAGCTCGGCATCAGCTCGGCGGGCACACAGGTGCGCATCGCGATCGGTCCGTCGCCGACGCTCAGCGGCCCAAGCCCCGGCCACACCTCATCCGCAGGCCCCTGAGTGAGCTGGGGCGTGGCGACGGGCAGATCGAGCGTCGGGCCGAGGTCGGTGGGGCTGGTTCCTGCAGCCAGCAGCAGCCGCGTCACCGTCGACTCGCCCGGTGCGGGAAGGATCGGCTGGTAGAACAGGCGAAGCGACCCGCGACCCGCGGCATCCACCACGATGGTGGCGACCTCCACGGGGTCTCCGAGGGTGCCGCCACCGCCGAACGGGCGCGCCCACACCTTGAGCGCCGTCTCGGGCGGACCGCCGGTGAGCTCGAACACGGTCACATGACCCGGTGCCAGCGACATCTCGCCCAGTGAGCGCAGGGTGGGCCGCGACGGCGCAGGCTCGACGGGCTCAACAGGCTCCTCCGGTGGTTCCGGCTCCCCCGGCGCAGCGTCGGTCGACGCCTGCACGGCGCGCGTAGGCTCCCGTTCCAACCCGAGCCCAAGATGATCCAGGCGCGGACCCGCCGAGGTCGTGTCCGCCGTCGGCTGAGACGTGCTGCTCACCGGGCCACACCCGACCACTGCGCCCGCACCCAAGCCCGCCAAAATCGTCGCGGTCAGATCGCGCATGCCCACTCCCCGGGGACCGACGATAGACCCGCCTCACACAGTCCGCCACCCGAATCGGGCATGCCCGGCTCACTTCCCTGCTTTCGGAGTCCCCGTGTCCGCGCCCACCGACCGACTGCTCCTGCCGCCCTGGGCCCTCGCCACCGGCCTCGTCGCCCTCGCCGCCGCAGGCTGGGGTTGGTACCGCCTCGCTCAGCCCCAGCCCAAGCTCGCCGACGTCGCCCCTACCGACGCAGCACCGGCCGGTGCGATCCCGCTCGGCACCCCCGTGCGCACCGGCGAGCCAGCTCCCGTCGTGGTCTCCGCGCCCGACGCACGCGGCGTCTGCACCTGGCTCCTTCGCGCACCCGAGCTGGCGGCCGTCTCCGACAAGGGCCTCATGGACCACCTCGGCTTCCTCGACGCGAGCCCGCTGCAGGTGTGGCGCGGGGAGGAAGCGCTCACCGTCCACACGCGGGGGGGCGACTGCGACGGCGGCGCCGCCCACGGGCCCCTCGGCGTGTTCGTGCGCCCCGTGGACGGCGATGGGAGCGGCCCCTGGCGCGTGCAGTGGACCGACACCCTCGAAGCCCGTCCCCGACGGGGTCCCCAGGGTCCTCAGCCGCTGCTGTGGGTGGTGCCGGGCACCACGCTGACCGTGCCCGTCGAAGGGGCATGGTCCTCGGGCTGGGGCGAGCCGGTGGTGAACCTCGCCGGTGTCGCGAGCGCGTCGGCGGCGCCCGCCGTGCTCACATGGGGAGATGCGACGGTGGAGGTGGCGGGCGTCGGCGGGCCCGTGCGGGCCACGCTCACCGGGGCACCCGGGGCGGCTGCGTCCGTGCTCACGATCACCTCGCCTGCCGACGGTCCTGCGCTCGCGATCAGCGACCTCGTGGTGGGCCTCGGCCCTGCGGCCACCGCCGTTGTCGGCACGCTGGTAGGCGCCACAGCACCGCTTGCCACCGACCAGGCCGCAGTGTCGGGTCCGCAGGCTGTGGTCACACGCGCCGGCTCGCCGCCTCGCAGCCCGGTTGCGCTGGGCGCTGTGGACGCGAAGTGCCGGGTGGTGATCAAGCGGCCGGATCTGGAGCCCGTGTCCGACCTGCGCCTGTTCGAGCGCTTCGGCTGGATCTCCGCCTCTCCGGTGGTGGTCCTGGAAGACGGCGTCGCCCTCGTGTCCCACGACCGCGGTGAGGGCTGCACGGGCGCGATCGCCCACCCGCCACAGGGGCTGGTGGTGCGCCCGTCGAGCGGCGGCGAAGGGCACGCGTACGCGATCGGCTGGACCGACGGCGTAGAGATCGAGGTCGGCACCAAGGGCCAAGGCAAGGCGCGCATCGTGTGGGCCGTGCCCGGCGCCAGCACCACGTGGACCTTCCCGGCACCGCTCGCCGAGGCCCCCCACGACGTCGTGCTCGACCTCGTCGCCTTCGACGGCCAGGTGCCGGGCCTGCTTCGCCAGGGCGACCACGAGGTGAGCGTCCCCGCCGGACAAGAGCAGCGCGTGGCGATCCCCGGCCCCGTGGAGCCAGGGCCGTTCCACATCACCCTCGTGCTGCCCGAAGCAGGTCCACCGGTGGTGGTCCGGGGCGTGGAGCCGCGCCTGCGCTGATGGTCAGTGAGCTCCCCAGACCTCGAGCACCCGGGCGTCCCGTCCGCAGCCGTAGCGGTAGGACTGGTACCTCACGGGGTTCGTGA
>CAYNFK010000116.1:0-14447 GCA_964396405.1 uncultured Enterobacteriaceae bacterium | reverse complement strand
CGAGCGGGGAACCAACAGGCTGTAAACCATGAGGGTGCCTGTGTCAACGGAGCCCAGTGGTGCGCTACGTGGGGGAACGGGAGGTTCTGTGCGTCCTGGACTGGCTCTGCTGATGCTCGTTCCGGCCATCGCCTGGGCGCGGCCGGTGTCGCTCCCTTCGATCACGGGCACCGCGCTCGTGGCCGAGGTCGACGGATCAGGACCCCACGGCGTGGTGCTCGTGGGCGGTGTGCCGGGCGGCGGCGGTTGGACCGAGGCCCGCGCGCGCCTCGCGACCAAGGGCTTCATCGTGGTCAGCGTCGACCTCCCCACCCCGGCTCCCACCACGGCGGCCTCCGCCACCGCGTGGATCGACGCGGTGCGCAGCGCGGTGGCGTGGCTCGACCAACAAGGTGCGGCCTCGGTGACCCTCATCGGTGCGGAGGGCGGTGGTGCGGTCGCGCTGCACGCTGCGGGCTCGTTGCCGGCTGTCGAGCAGGTCGTGTGGCTCTCTCCACGGGTCTCCGGCACGGGCCTACCGCTCGCCGAAGACCTCGACGCCTGGAAGCGTCCGCTGCTGCTGCTCTGCGCCGCCGACGACAGCTCCGGCGTGAGGGCGGCCGCAGCATTGGGCCCGCGCGCCAAGGGTGCTGTGCGCACCGAGACCGTGCCCGGCGCACGCGTGGGCGCACGCTTGCTGAGCGACGTGCCCCAGATCGAGGGCATCGTCGCCGGCTGGCTGCACGAAGCCGCGTCCCGCGCGGTCGCGAGCGGCGTCGTGCCCTCCACGGCCGTCGACGCCGGAGGCATCGAGACCCGCGGCACCCGTTACGGAGAGGGCGAGAGGCGAAAGTGATGCTGCCCCCCCTTCCGCGCGTCGTACAGGCCACGGTGGATGCCTGCCGCGCGGCTGGCGGTCGCGTGCTGCTGGTCGGAGGTGCTGTGCGCGACCTGGCGCTCGGCCAGCCCCTCAAGGACTGGGACCTGGAGGTCCACGGACTCGACACCGACGCCCTGGAGACCGCCCTGTCCACGGTGGGTCGCGTGGATGCCGTGGGGCGCGCCTTCGCCGTCCTCAAGCTGCACGCGCGCGGTGTGGAGCTGGACCTTTCGATCCCGCGCCGCGACAGCAAGGTGGGTCAGGGCCACCGCGGGATCCTCGCGAAGGGTGATCCCCACATGGGCACCACCGAGGCCGCACGAAGGCGCGATCTCACCGTCAATGCCATGATGATCGACCTGGGCACGGGCGAGCTCCTCGACCCGTACCACGGCATGGTGGACCTCCAAGCGAGGGTCCTGCGTCCTGTGGATGCCGACACCTTCCTGGAAGACCCGCTGCGGGCCCTGCGCGCCGTGCAGTTCGCCGCGCGCTTCGACTTTGGGTCCACGCCTGCGCTGGATGCCCTGTGCGCCCAGGCCGCGATCGACGAGCTGCCACCCGAGCGCCTCCTGGGGGAGTGGGCGAAGCTGCTGCTCAAGGGGCGGGTGCCAAGCCGCGGCCTGGATCTGGCCCGACGCACCGGTCAGCTCGCGCGTCTCTTCCCGCGCCATCCACATCCCCCCGCCGTCGACGCCGCGCTCGACCGCGCCGTGCACATCGCGAGCGAGATCTCCCCGGAGCCGCGTCGCCTGGCGTTCTTGGTGGCCGTGTGGCTCGCGCGCCTCCCGGCCGGCGACGCGCTCGACACCCTCGACAGGCTCCGCCTGCATCGCTGGGCCGGCGGACCTTGCCGCGACCCCGCCCTCGCGGTGGTGGCAGCCCTCGACCTGCCGCACACCTCCGACACCGACCTGCGACGCCTCTCCACCCGCGCCGAGGTCGACCTCGTGCTCGCCGTCCGCGCTGCGGTCGACCAGCTCGACGTCGCTTCCACACGCGAGCGCGCAGCGGCGCTGGGTGTGCTCCACGAGGCACCGCCGCCGCTGCTGCTGGGTCGGCACCTCCCGAGCCTCGGCATGCCGCCAGGGCCTGCGATGGGGCAAGTCCTGGCCGCCGTCTATGCCCAGCAGCTCGAAGGCCGCGTCAGCACCCGTGAGGAGGCGCTGGACGCGGCCCGAGCTTGGTTAGCGAGCTAGGCGAACGGGCCGAGTCCGAGAGGCCTCGGCGACACGTTAGTCGCTGCCGCCGCGCGGGGTGTTGCGCGGGTCGCCACAGAAGCAGCGCACGCCGGTGCCTTCTTCCGAGGCGTCGAGGTCCCACGAGCACTCGGTGTTGTCGAGCTCGCGGTTGGCGCGCTCGGTGCGGCAGAAGTTGGCCAGGGTGGGCGTGTCGTCGTTGGTGGTGCAGAAGTCGCTCTCGAACGCGACGCTGAGCTCCCAGGGGGTGACCTCGCCCCGGCCCAGCCACGAAGGAGAGGGCAGCCCGCGGTTGCGCGCCCGCTCGCCGTGGAGCTCTTCGGGCACGAGCGACGGCTTGACGCTCTCGCCCTGGATCAGGCACTCGGCGAATGGCATTGCGACGGTGGGGATGCCGCCCACGCCGGGCGGCCCGAGCGAGCCGGGCGAGCCCGCACCCGACACGAGGTTCGCACAGGTGCCCTGCGACACGATGAGGCCAAAGCCCAGCCGGTTGTCATCGAGCGGCGTGGACCAAGCGTCGAGCACCACGGTGTAACGGACACCGAGCGTGGTGAGCGTGAACTGGCAGGCCTCAGGCGCGCCCCGTCCGCCGTAGGTGGAGCACTCGATGAAGTCGATGGGAACGATCTCGCCGAGGGGATCGGTGTAGCGGATCTGGAACTGCCCCATCTCGCTGCCCGGCGTGCCCGTGTAGAACACCGACTGCCCGCCGAACACGTCGAGGTCGCCGTCGTCGAAGATGTTGTCGGGCTCGCGGTAGGACTTGTTTCGCCCTGAGCGCGCCACCGACTGGTTCCAGTAGGCCGTCTCGGGGTCGACCCACACGCACACCGGGGCGTTGGTGCCGATGAACTCAAAGGTGAGGCCGCCGAGCGCCGTGCTGCCCGTGGGGCCGATCTCGCCGTAGATCGTGTTCGCGGCGATGTCGTCATTGAGCGGATCGATCGGCGTGATGGTGCCGAGGTGCTGAATGCCGGGCACGCCCTCGATGGGGCTCGGGAACAAGAAGTCCGGGCTGCTGGTGCACGCACCGAGCCACGACACCAGGACCAGACTGCCCAGTTGAATCGCGCTACGCATCACGGCGTCTCCTTCTGCTGCTGATCGGCCAGCGCGGCCTCACGAAGCGGCCCGATGTCGTCCCGACCGATCTTGAAGTCGATCACGACCTCCACGTACTCCTGGGGGTTCTCCCAGATGAGCGGACGCGAAGAGACCCAGTCGCCATCACCAAGGTACGTGGACGGCACGTTGAGCACGTCTTGCTCCTGCGCGCCGTTGTAGAACCCGCGGGTGTAGGTGATCTCCTGGTAGCCGAGGTCGGTGGCACAGGTGGAGAACGTGAAGTCCTGACCCACCGGGGCGTCCATGAAGGCCCAGGCCGAGAAGCCCTTGTAGAACTCCGCCTCCCAGATGCGGAACTCCGCCACCCAGTCGCCGTTCTCATCCTGCACGAAGTCGAGGTCGCCGTTCGTGATCTCGCCGTCGCCGTTGCGGTCTTCCGTGGCGATGATCCGGAGCTCTTCGTCGGAGGTGAGCTCCATCAGGTCAAAGCAGTTCTGCTGGATGAACTCGCCGCTGGTGATGTCGTTCTGGAACACATCGCGCAGCGGGCGCTCGAGGGTGTCGCGCCACCAGGTGAGGATCTCGTCGTAGGACTTGTAGCGACCCGACACAAGCTTGCAGGCCAGCTCTTCCAGGCAGCCGGCGCGGAAGTCGCCGATGGTGGTGCCGCCGTAAGGGAAGGCATCACCCTCCACACGCGTGGGGGTGTTGCCGCGGGTGAGCAACGGCGCGGGGTAGAAGCCCTGTGTGTAGTCGATCTCGGCGTAGAGGCCGAGGTAGACCGGCCCGATCATGCGCGGCTCATCCACGAGCACACGATCGGTGATCACACCGTTGCTGTCGGCGATGGGCAGGCGGCCCTCGCCAGCATCACGCGGCATCACCACCCGACCTTCAAGGTCGTAGATGGGCAGGTTTTCGGGACGACAGGCCCCCAGGGCCGCCGAAGCGAGCACGAGGCCAACGATGCGAGAGTTCATGTGGTCACCCATGGGTCGCCTCACCGCTCATACCGGAGGCCGATCTGAATCCGCATTGGGTCCTGCCGGCTCAGCGCGACGAGACGGTTGGACTGGTAGAACTGGGCACTGATGGCTGCGGGAGCCTGGTTGTTGAAGGCGTTCTGCAGGAAGAGGTCGAGCACCAAGCTGCCCTTCTTCACGTCGAAGGCCTGGAGCAAGCGAAAGCCTACTTCCCAGTTGGGGTTGGAGTAGGTGTAGTAGCCGCGGGGGCGGATGCGCAGCGAGTAGTCGCCGAAGCCCTGGTTGGTGGTGGGGTTTCGCGCGTAGGCGTCGGTCCAGTAGAGGCGCTCGAGCGCGAGGCCTGAGTCGTAGAGCAGCGAGAAGCCCAACGTGGTGGTCCACGGGTCGTTCGGGATGTCCCACGCGCCGTAGCCGCGCAGCGTGTGCGCCGACGTGGCATTCAGCTGAAGCCCGTTCGCGTACTGGAACTGGGGGTCGTTGGCGAAGGAGCCGCCGAACGAACCGCCCGACGTGCCGTCGAGGTGGGTGTAGGAGTAGGTGATCTGACCGCCCCAGCGGCGGGTGAAGCGCTTCGTGAGCTCGGCATCTACGCGGTAGTAGTTGCGCAGCGACTCGCGAGGCGTGCGCAGGCGGTAGTAGTTGTTGAAGGGGTCACCGCGTCGACCGCCGATGATGCCCGAGCCGTCTTCATCGTAGATGAAGTTCTGCTCATCGAAGGTGTAGAGGCCGCGGGTGAGGCGGGTCTGGAACCGCGCCGTGAACGCCAGGTCTTCGATGATCTGACGCTGAACCTGGATGCTGAACTCATCCGAGTAGGGCAGCGCGAGGCCATCGGCGCGGGAGTTCAGGTTCTCGCGCGGCGTGATGTCGTAGAGGCTGCTGTACTGGTTGGTGTAGCCGAAGGTGGGCGTGCCATCCCCAGCTTCGAAGAACTCGCCGAGGAACAGCTTGCTGCCGAATGAAGCGCGAGAGAGGAAGCTGGCCGCCTCCTGGCGACCCTGCTCAGTAAACCGACCCCAGCCGCCCGTGATCTTGGACTTCTGGTCGCCCAGGGGATCCCAGGCCGCGAAGATGCGCGGCGAGAAGGCCTCGCCATCCACCACCGGCAGGCCGAGGTCGTTGCGCAGGACGACGTTGTCGTAGCGCACGCCGTAGCGGATGGTGACCCGGGGGACCGGCTTGTACACGTCCTGGATGAACGCGCTCCACACCGAGCCCGCGTTCGACACGGTGATGGGACCGCTGGTCTCGAGCCAGTAGTAGTTGGTGAAGGTCTCGGGATCGAAGCCGTTGCGGTTCACGTCGACCGGCAGCAGGTTGCCCGAGTAGCCCTGCGTCTGCTCCTGAAGGAGCTGGTTGGTCTCAACGCCAACCTTCAGGTCGTGGCTGCCGCCGGCCGGATCCTTCAGACCCACCCAGGCGTACTTCATCGCCGCCGAGAAGCGCCAGCGGTTGTCGAAGTAGTACTGGCCGTTGGCCACGGAGTCGTAGGCGCCACCGATGCCGAGACGACCCGGCGTCTCGTAGTCGATCTCGTTCTCGACCTCGTCGGGGAAGCAGGGGTGGCGATCCGCCTGCCGGTTGTGCGTGCAGGGCACCGACGACTGCTCAATCGCGGTCTTCTGCACGACAGCGCGGGTGTCGAGGTTCATGTCGCTGTTGAAGAACCACTGCCACCGCAGCTGGCTCACGAAGCCGGTCTGGTACTGGCGGCCCTGGGCTTCGGGCAAGATGAACTGGTCGTTCTGGTAGATGTTGTCGATGGCCGTGGGGTCGGCCTGGATCTGGGCCGTGATGCGGTGGGCCGTGCTGGGCTGCACCGTGAGCTTCGCGAGGATGTAGTGACCGTCAAAGTCGCGCTGCTGCGGGATACCGGCGAGCGCGATCAGCGAGCGGCTCCACTGGTAGGAGAAGATGAACCACGCCTTGTCTTGCACGAGGGGGCCCGACACGTTCGCCGCGACCTGCATGTTCTGGAACTGGCTGTCGAAGCCCGTGGGGGCCAGGTAGACGCCGTCGGAAGCGAGGCGCTCATCAGTGCGCGGGCTCCAGTTTCCGTTGATGTAGTAGATCGAGGTGTCGAACTCGAGGTTGTTCGTGCCGCTGTCGGTGACGATGTTGATGATGCCGCCGAGCGACACGCCGTACTCGGCGTCGTAGCCGCCGAGGAGCACCTCGATCTGCTGGATGGCGTCGAAGTTGAAGTTGTTGCCGAACGTGCCGGTGACGGGGTCGGTGACCACGGCGCCATCGAGCAGGTACGAGTTCTCATCCGACGCGCCGCCCGCCATGTTCGGGTTGGCACCGCCCGAGACGCCCGCGGTGACCTGCACGGCCTCCTGGTAGCTGCGGCCCACAGGAATGCGCTTGAGGAAGTCGTTGGTGAGCACGGTGCCGATCGTGGTGCTCTCGGTGTCGACCACGGAGGTGGTGGCTTCGACCACGATCTCGGTCTCGGTGCCCGCCTGCAGCGTGACGTTCTGGACCACCGTGCGGTTGATCAGCACCTGGATGCCCGGGATGCTGACGCCCTGGAACTTCGGGTGAATCACCCGCAGGGTGTACGCTCCAGGAAACAGTTGCACGAACTGGTACGTACCCGTGTCGTCGGTGATCACCGTCTGGGTGCCACCAATCATCGACGGAGACGACAGCGTGACCTCGGCGCCTGGAACCTCCAGGCCGTCCTGGTCGGTGAGGACGCCCTGCAGCGTGCCCGTGGTCTGCTGAGCGAGCGCAGGGCTCACGAGCGACAACAGGGCAACGACCGCGATCATCACGCGGACAAAGCGAGCAAACGAGATGCGAACCGAGAAGCTCAACAAGGTGGCCTTCCCTGAGAACCGGCGTCCTACCGAGTAGAGTCCAATGAAGAACCCAGGAATCCACCCGGGGACAAACCGCGCTAGAGTTACAAGAGCGAGGCGCTCTAGTCAACCTCCTGCGACGCTTTCGGCAGTGGGTTTCACGGAAAGAGGACGGCAACCGCCGCCTGCCGATGGATGACGCTGACGGTTCATCCAACGTCGTGGCCCGATCCCACGAACCCACCGACGGCGCGTGGCCGATCCAGCCAACCGTGAATCGAATGTGCTAGTCGGGGCCTCCCTGGGAGGAGTCCGCGTGTCGCACCCGAGTTCCCCGCAGCGTCGGCTGTCCGTCGGTGGGCTGACGCTGGCCCTCCTTGGCGTCCTCGCCGTCGGCGGCATGACGCTGCTCCAGACGTCGTGCGAGCTGCCCACGAGCCCGCTCCCGGCTGCCTCTGAGGCGCCCCCCAGCGAGCCCGACGCGCGCACCCTCCGCTTGGGCTCCGACGTGCCCTTCGTGACCCTCTCGCTGCCCCCGCACAGCCGGCCGCACGCGCCTGAGGTTCCCGAGCAGATCCCACTTCGCGGCTGGTCCAAGGCCGCCCGCGGCTGGCAGACGCCGATCCCCGTTCGCACCCGCAACTTCTACTTCACCAAGCCCTCGCCGGGGATGAAGGTCCTCACCGCCGCGGGCGATGACGTGGTGTTCGCGGGCTTCCAGACCGACGAGCCCATCGCGTGGGCCTACGATGCCACCAGCCTCGATCTGAAGGGTGCCGTGCGGGCGCCGGCCGACGACGCCTACGTGCTCGTGTTCCCCGAGGGCGTGGCCCGGGAGCGGGCGCTGAACCTGTCCACGTCGGGCCTCAGCCCTGAGGCCTTCGTGCAGGCCACGGTCCTGGCCGGCTCGGTCTCCCGCACCGGGCTGCTGCTGCCTGCGCCGGCCACCGCGGCCTTCGACCTCACGGTTCCGCCACGGGCTGAGCTGCGCTTCGCGCCCGCTCTGGCTGCGCCCGAGGTGCTCGATGGCCCGCCGTCGGATGGGGCCACGCTCAAGGTTGTCCTCACCGCGGATGGCACGGATCACGAGCTGTGGTCGGGCCCTGTGGTCGACGGCACGCACCAGCCCGTGCGCATCGATCTCGCTGCCTGGGCCGACCGCGCTGTGCGCCTCACGGTGAGCTCCGACCCTGGCAACGACAACCGCTTCGACTACGTGTTCCTCGCCGACCCCGTCGTGGCCACCGTGCGTGCCCACCCACGTCGCGCGCTGCTCGTGTTCGTCGACACCCTGCGCCCCGACCACCTCTCGGCCTACGGCTACGAGCGCGACACCACCCCCGGTCTCACCGCACTCGCGGGCACAGGGGCTCGCTTCGACCAAGCGCGCAGCGTGGCGCCGTGGACGCTGCCTTCGGCCCGCACGATGATCACCGGCCGTCAGCCCGAGTTCTACTTCGGCACGCCCACGCTCCAGGCACGCCTCGCCGAGGCCGGGTTCGCCACGGCGATGTTCGCGGGCAACCTCTACCTGGGCGCCAACTTCGGCCTCAACCGCGACTGGGGCCTGCACGACGTCGAGCTGCTGCCCCGCGCCGAGAGCCAGATCGACAAAGCCCTGGCATGGCTCGACGAGCAGGAGGGCCGCGACGCCTTCCTGCTGGTGCACCTCATGGACGCCCACCTTCCTTACAAGGAGCCGCGCGAGTACCGGTCGATGTGGGCCGGCGACCGACCCGAGAGCCTGCCCGTCGACGAGTTCCACCGGTTCCACGTCAGCGGCAAGGTGCGCTCCGACGAAGACCGCCAGTACATCCGCGATCGTTACGATCAGTCGATCCGGTACGCCGACGACCAGCTGATGCGCCTGGTGGGCCGCCTCGCCCCCAGCGATGTGGTGGTCTTCGTGTCCGACCACGGCGAGGAGTTCTGGGAGCACGGCGGCTACGAGCACGGCCACACCTTGTTCGACGAGCTGCTGAAGATCCCGTTCGTCGTGCGCGCCCCCACCTTGCCGCCCGGCGCCGTGGTGGACGCCCCCGTGAGCCTGCTCGACGTCACGCCCACCCTCCTCGACCTCCTCGACCTCTCGTTCGACGGCCTCGACGGCGTGAGCCTCGTGCCCGCCATGCGTGGTGATGAGGCGGCTGTGGCCGCGCTTCGCACCCGGGACCTCGCTTTCGGTCGTCCCCTCTACGGTCGGGAGCGCTGGGGTGCCCTGCATGGCGACCTCAAGTGGACCGCCGTGAGCGCCCGCAGCCAGGTGTTCGATGTGCGCGCCGATCCGGAAGAGAAGAAGGACCTCACCGAGACCCGCAGCAGCCTGCACGCCGAAGGGCGCGCCTGGCTCGCCCAGGCCCTCGATCGTCCCGTCGCTGTGGCCTACCGCGTCGCGCCCCGCGGCGTCCGCGGCATCCCGAAGGAGGACCTCCGCATCACGCTCACCGTGCCCGGCGGCGTGCTGAAGGCCTGGGTCGGCGACGACCCCACGGAAGCGAGTGTGGCCGTGCTGGAGCCCAGCACACATCCCGACACCGTGGTGGCCACGTGGCCGCGTCCGTGGCGTGGCACCCGCGACCTCTGGGTGCTGCCGAAGCTCCCGCTCGCCGAGGTCACCCACAAGCTCGCGCTGTCGGTGCAGGTGGGCGACGCGATCCGCGACTTCACCATCGAGGGCAGCAAGCCCGCCGACCTCACCGACGACCCCGAGCTGCTCCTGCGCGGCGAGGTGGCGGGCCGGGCCTTTGAGGTCGGCTTTGGCGTCACGCCCGTGCCCGTGGAGGGCATCGAGGCGCTCTCTGGCTACGACGCCGGCCTGCGCGCGGAGCTCGCGGCCATGGGCTACGTGGTGGGCGACGATCCCGAGCCCGCGCCGCAGGAGCCGGACCCCAAGGAGGATCCGAAGACGCCGCCTGCCGACCCGAAGTGAGCTCCTGGGGTGACGCGCGCTAGCGCATCGAGATGACCATCAGGGTGACGTTGTCTTTGCCACCGCCCTGATGGGCCGCCCGCACGAGCTCGCGGGCCGCCACCCGAGGGTCGGCCCAGGTGGCGAGGATCGAGGCCATGTCGGCATCCTCGACCTCACCCCACAGACCATCCGAGCAGAGGATCAGGCGGTCGCCGGCCTGCAGCTCCACCCGAAACACATCCACCTCGAGCTCGCGGTCGGTGCCCACCGTGCGCAGCAGCACGTTGCTCTGCGGGTGACTGCGCGCCTCTTCTTTGGTGATCTTGCCGCGCTCCACGAGCTTCTGGACGTAGGAGTGGTCGACCGAGACCTGGTGCAGCATCCGGTCGCGGAACAGGTAGGCCCGGCTGTCGCCCACATTGGCCACGAAGGCCTGCCGACCGCCATAGACCAAGGCGCCCACCAGCGTGGTGCCCATGTCGTTGCCCTTCGCGTCGGCTTCGCTGCGGATGGCGAGGTTCGCCAGCTTGAACGCCTCCCCGATCACCCCTTCGAGCGCCTCCAGGCCGGGGGTGCCGCGGTCGAAGCGCTCCTTCACGGTGCGCAGCACGGTGGCCACGGCCATGCTGGACGCGATCTCGCCGCCATCGTGACCGCCCATGCCATCGGCCACCACGTAGAGCTCGGTCTTCTTGTCGGCGAGCGACCAGCCCCAGTTGTCTTCGTTGAGCTGGCGGGCCAGGCCCACATCGCTCATCGCGCCCGTGGTGGGCGGAAACGCCAGCGCCGACATCGCATCGAAGCGCGACTCCACGGCCCGACCGAGCTCCCGCACGGAGCCGAAGTCGCCCTGCGCGGCGGCGCCCAGGAACTCGGCGAGCGGCGTGGCCCGCACGTGGCAGTAGGCCCGCAGCATGTCGGACGTGCCCTTGAGCACCTCACCGAGCTGGTCTTGGGGGATCGGATCCCCCGAGAGGTCCATGATGTCGAAGTCGAACAGCCGCACCGTGCCATCGGGCGACACCAGCAGGTGCTCACGCCGGATCGGGCCGCAGAGGATGCCCTGCTGTGCGAGCCAGGCCACCACGCCGAGCACGCGCTGAGCGAGGTAGAGCACGCGCTGGTTCGACAGCGGGCTGGCCTCATCCACCATGAGCCCTTCGCCGCCGTACGGCACCACCGAGAGCAGCTGGTCGTCGAACCTCAGCAGGTCCACCGGCGCACGAATGCCCGGGTGGCTCAGGCGCCGCGAAGCGAACGCCTGCCAGCCATCGAGGGACCCGCCCGACCAACGCGACGACACCAAGAAGCGCCGCGTGGACATCGGCGCACCGCAGGCGTGGCACACCTTGGCCCCACGCGGCGTGCCATCGTGCCCGCAGGTCCAGCAGCGGCGGACGTCGCGGTCCGGGCGGTCGTCGTGCACGAGGTAGTGCATCCGACGCTCCACGAGGCGCACGAGGCCCTCGACGACGTAGAGGTCGCCCAGGAACGTGCCGGGAGGAAAGTGCGGCGGACGCGCTTCAGACATTCAGTCGGGAACCCCAGCCACGCGTAACAGACACCTTCGTCATTTTCACCCGGTCGTCGCGGCAGGTATGTTTCCGCATCGCCGACGGTGGAATAGCCCACTTCGCTTCGTCGACGCCCTGGGAGTCCCATGAACACGCGATCGCTGCTGCTTTCCTTCGCCTGGTTCGCCGGAGCGTGCGTCGAGCCCGGGCCCGTGGACGACACGGACACCGAGGTCGAGACCGACGTCGAGACCGATCTCACCGACGACACCGATCCGCCAGAGACCGACAGCACCGATGAGACCGACGTGGTCGACGTGCATGTCACCACGATCCAGACGCTGCGCCGCAACCTCGACGCGCTCACCGAAGGCACGCGCGTGCGGATCTCCGGCGTGGTGGTCACGGCCGTGCGCTCGGTCGGTCAGCCGCGGGGCTTCACGGTGCAGGATCCCGCGCTCACCGCATTCGCCGGCCTGTTCGTGGGCGTCGACGCCGCCGCCCTTCCGGTCGTGGGCGACGTGGTCACCGTCACGGGCGGCTACCAGGAAGACGAAGACGGCAACCCCTCCGCCCCTGCGCCTGCACAGACGCTCACCCGCGTCGACGTCACCACGGCCGACCCCGACTCCGGCTGGGAGAAGACCGCCACGGGCACCCTCCCCAACCCGGCCACCGTCACGCTCAGCGACCTCTCTCAGGCCGCCGAGACGTGGGAGAGCATGCGGGTGCGCGTGCTCGACCGCGACCGGCTTGAGATCACCCAGGTCTTCGATGACGGCGAGGCCTTCGATGTGCAGCGCGTGGGCCAGAGCGGCTCCACGAGGCGCATCGGCTCCGTGTTTCGCTTGCTCACCGGCGACCTCGCCGGCCTCGCTGTGAACGACACCTTCGGGCTCATCGACGGCGTGCTCTTCTGGCAGAGCGGCCGGCACGTGGTGGGTCCGGTCAACGGCGGCGATCTGGGCGACTACGAGGTCTACACGCCCGACACCGACACCGACACCGTCGACACCGACACCGTCAGCACCGACGAGACCGATGTCGACACCGAGACCGACACCGACACCGACTCGGACACGATCGACACCACGCCGTTCGAGACGGACACCTACGACCCCTTCGAGACCGGCGACACCGACACCGACACCGACCTCAACACCACCTACACGCCCACCACGCCGGCCAACATCCGCCTGCAGATCCACTCACCCGGGCAGTACCTGCAGCTCTCGAACCTGGTGGTCACGGCACGCCGCATTCGGGTCTCGCCGGCGAGCACGAATGGGTTCTTCGCGCAAGACCCCAACGTGAGCCAGAACGGCGGCATCTTCGTGCACATGGCGGCCGAGCAGACCATCCCCCAGGTGGGCGATGTGGTCACCGTCGTGGGCATCTACGAGGAGTGGCCCAGCGGCAACCCGGTGCCCGGAGGCACGCAGTCGCGCCTCAACGCCGGCAGCGTCTACCCCGACACCTCGGTGATGGTGCTCTCTTCCGGGGCCACGCTGCCCACCCCCATCGAGCTGGGCCTCGTCGACCTCGCCACGCCGCTCACCGGCACCGGCGCGGCCGAGAAGTTCGAGAGCATGCGGGTGCGCCTCACCGATGCCTCAGGGGGCTTCGCAGTGAAGACCAACCCCTCGGGCACCGGAGAGTTCCAGATCGGCCCGCAGAGCACGGGCACCGACCGTCTGCGGATCACCGAGCAGATCTTCGACCTGCGCAGCCTGTACAGCGTCAACACCGCCGACACGTTCACCAGCCTCACGGGCGTCGTGCACCACCAGGTCACGGCCTACAAGTTCACCGCCACTCAGGCCGGCGATGTCGTCGGCTACGTGGACAACTAGGGTGCGCTTCGGCTTCCTCCTGACCCTCGCGGCTGCGGCGTGCGGTCCTCGCTCCGAAGGCGAGGACCCGGGCACGTGGTGGGATCCGCCCGCCGGGCTCGAGGTCACCGAGCCCCTCGTGTTCACCGAGGATCCCTACGACTTCCCCACCGATGCCGACCAAGGCATCGGCGCGCTGCGCGAGGATGCGATCGACAGCAGCCGCGACAACGACGGCCCCCGGATCGCTTCGGAAGACTGGTCCGAGGCCCTGGAGGGCTGCCAGTTCTGGGAAGAAGCCGATGACCTCCCCCGCGTCGTCGAGGGCATCGTCACCAGCTACCCGCGCGTCTATCGGAAGATCGAGGGCTGCGGCGGCGATGAGCGCTACTACGGCAGCTACCACCTGCAGGATGGCACCGGCGCGATCTTCGTCCTGCGCGACAGCAAGGTGGCGGCCTTCGACATCGGCGCCAAGGTGAAGCTGGAGGTGCGCGGGGTCCGTCGTCGCTACGGCGTCGACATGATCTACGTGGCGCGCCAGCTCGAGGTCGACACCGGACCCTACCCGGTCTCGTTCGAGACGCGCTCCCGCCCGCTCACCGAGGCCGATCAGTCCCGCGTGGTGCGCGTCCGCGGCACCGTGGTCACCGAGCCCACCACGTTCGGCGAGCAGCTCATCCAGATCGAGGGCTGGGAAGGCACCTGCGCGCCCGACGACGAGAACACGCGGGCCGAGTGCCTCGTGGTGCAGATGGACCAGGAGCTGGGACGCCGCGGCGTGGCCCTGCCGGTGGGCTCGTATGTGCAGCTCACCGCACCGGTCGTGTCCGCCACCTACTTCGCGCCCGCCGGCATCTTTCCGTTCTACGGCCTCTACCTCACCCGGGTGGGCCAGATAGACCGCCTCGACGCCGTCGACGGCGACTGAAGCCCTCCCCAACGACCACCTGGGCTTCGGGCCCCCGGTGACCCGCCTCGCCTCGGAGTCTCCATGTTCTTGCTCTCTGTCCTGCTCGCCGCCCACGCGCAGGACGCCGCCGATGTGCCGGCCGAGCCCGCCGAGACCGCGCCGGTTCCCGCCCAAGAGCCGGACCCCAAGCCCGACGCCGAAGGGAAGCGTGGCGTCACGCCCGCCGACGTGGCGCGTGCCAACGTGGGGAAGGACATCGAGGACCGCCAGTCGGTGCTCAACTCCCAGCAGCGGAAGCTGGAGGTGCACGCCTTCTTCGAGACCGAGTGGCACGAGCTCGACAACCTCGACTTCCGCGCGC
>CAYNFK010000115.1:0-14715 GCA_964396405.1 uncultured Enterobacteriaceae bacterium | reverse complement strand
CGCTCGCGCTGGCGCTGGGTGAGGCGCTCGGTGCGCCCGTGGTTCCCGAGATCGCTCGGACCTGGCTGCCGGCGCTGGGCCGAGCGTACGTTGAGTCCGACCTTGTGGCGCTCGCGCAGGCGCAGTGGGCGGCTGAGCAAGCGGTGACAGCACCGGTGGTCGTGTGCGACACCCACCTGCTCGTACTGCGGATCTGGTCACTGGAAGCTTACGGCCGCGTCCATCCGTGGATCGTCGCGCACGAGGGGCTCAGTCGCTACAGGCTCCACCTGCTCTGCGAGCCCGATCTCCCCTGGGAGCCCGATCCTCTCCGCGAGCACCCGCACGACCGGCCCCGGCTGTTCGAACGCTACGCGCAGGCCCTTTCCGAGGCCGGAGTGCCGACCGCGGTGGTGTGCGGCGACGGTCGAGATCGTCTGCGCGGGGCGCTCGCCGCCTTGGCGCGCCACGGTGTGCCGACCGCCGACGCGGCGAAGCGGGTGTCGCCCTCCGAGCGGTGACCCCGAGCGAACGCAGCGACCGTGTGGACCGGGCGCAAGGTTCGTGTCAACAGGGCGCGAGAGAGGGGCCCATGCATCCTGCACGATCCGAACCGCTGGCGTCTCGGCTCGCTTACGCAGCTGTGGTGGCCACGCTGGCCACCGCCGACAAGGATGTGGACGTCTCCGAGCTCGAAGACGTGCGGCTGCTGTGCAAGGACCTCGACATTCCGGACGACGCCGTCGATGGCATCGTGGCGCGCGCACGCCGCGGGGATCACGACGACATCGTCGTGGAGCTGCGCCGACTGCGCGAGTCCCCCCTCCGCTTCACGGTCCTCACCGACATGGTGGTGCTGGGCTTCGCCGATGGCCGGTACTCGATGGACGAGCGTCGTAGGGTGCGGGCGTACGCCACCGTGCTGGGCGTGCCCGACGATCAGGTGGTCGCCATCGAGCAGCGCGTGATCGAGCGCACCCAGGAGCGCCGCGCCATCGAAGAGGTCGTGGAGGCCTACGCGGAAGGCAAGGACCCGTGGCCGATGTGGGCCAACCTCGCAGCGGGTGCGGCTGCAGGCGTGGTGTCCACCGGGGCGCTCTTCGCGGCGATGCCTGCTACGGCCGACAACCAGTTCGCGCGCGTCACCGAAGGCCTGTCTACGCTGGCGTTCGGCATGGGCCCCATCGCCGGCTTCGCCGCGGTGCTCGCTCTCGCTGTGCTCACGTGGGCGGGCACGGCGTACGCCATCTCGCTGCGCATTGGAAAGCGGATGCCTTCCCTGGTGTAGGCCGCTTAGTCGGCGCTGCCCTCGCCCAGCGTGCCCTCGGCCTTCGAAGCCAGCCAGGTCTCCATGAAGCGGTCGAGGTTGCCATCGAGCACGCCTTGCACGTCGCTCGTGGTCTCTTCGGTGCGGAGATCCTTGACCTGCTGGTAGGGTGCCAGCACGTAGCTGCGGATCTGGCTGCCAAAGCCGATGCGCTTCTTCCCGGCTTCCACCTCGGCCTGGGCGCTCGCCCGCTTCTCCACCTCGATCTGGTAGAGGCGCGCCTTGAGCATCTTCATCGCCTTGTCGCGGTTCTTGTGCTGGCTGCGCTCCGCGCTGCACTTCACGACCACGCCCGAGGGCTTGTGGATCAGCCGGATCGCCGACTCGGTCTTGTTGACGTGCTGCCCTCCGGCACCGCCCGAGCGCATCGTCTGCGCCTCGATGTCGGCTTCGTTGATCTGGATGTCGATGTCGTCATCCACCTCGGGGTAGGTGGACACAGCTGCAAACGCGGTCTGGCGCCGAGCGTTGGAGTCGAACGGACTGATGCGCACCAGCCGGTGCACACCGTTCTCGGACTGGAGGTAGCCGAACGCGTAGGGCCCGCGGATGGCGAAGGCCGCGCTGCGAATGCCGGCCTCATCCCCCTCCGACCGATCGAGCAGCTCAACAGAAAAGCCTCGCCGCTCGGCCCATCGCGAGTACATGCGCAGCAACATCTCGGCCCAGTCGGCGGCATCGGTGCCCCCCTCGCCGGCGTGCACCTCGATGATCGCGTCGTTGGCATCCATCTCGCCTGAGAGCAGCCGCTGCGTCTCAAGCTTAGTGAGCGCCTTCGCGAGCTGGGCCACCAAGCCCCGCGCCTCGTTGGCCGTGTCGGGGTCTTCCATCTCCTCGGCGAGCTCAAGCAGCGTGGACACATCATCGCGAGCCGCAGCCAGGGCACGCCAGTCGGCGACCGTGCGCTCCACGGCGCCCTTCTCGCGCAAGATCTTCTGGGCAGCATCGGGATCGGCCCAGAACTCCGGCAGCTCCGCCTGCTTGTCGAGCTCCGCTAGCCGTTCATCTTTCGAACGGACGTCAAAGCTGCCCCCAGAGCGCATCGATGCGCGCTGAGACAGGCTGGAGGGCTGCGCGGACGTCGTCGAACATGAAGGGTGACCTCGGGGGTCCCGCCTAACGGACCGCGCCCGCTCGCTCCACCAAGCCGGGCGCGTCGGCCCCCAGCGCGCCGAGCAAGCGCGCCTCAACTTCCCGCATCCGGACCGCATCGTCGTCGTCGAGGTGGTCGTGGCCGAGGAGGTGCGCGATGCCATGCGCGAGCAGCACCTGAAGCTCCACCTCAAGGCTGTGACCCAAGGCTTCCGCCTGCGCCGCCGCCGTGGGGAGGCTGATCACGAGATCGCCGAGCAGCCCGCCCGTGGGACGACCTTCCTGCTGCGGAAACGACAGCACGTCGGTGGGCTCGTCCTTGTCGCGCCATGCGGCGTTGAGCGCCTGCATGCCCACGTCGTGCGTGATCCACACCGACAGCTCGGGGGCCTCCAGATCCATGGCCTCCAGCATGGTGCGCGACCACGCCGTCAAGCGCTCGGCATCGGCCTGCACGCCCTCTTCCAGCCCTACATCGACCTCCACTAGTCCTCCCCGCGTGGCAAGTTGAGCACCGACTCGTAGTCGGTGGCTTCGTCGGTGGTGTCGTCCCCATCATCGCGCGCCAAGCGTCGCGGCGCAGGGGTGGGGCGCTCTCCGGTGATCGTGTTCATCGCGTGCGCGAACATCGGGAGCTGGCCCGAAGCGGCGTCTTCGTCGGGCTCACCGCGCGAGATGCTGCGGGTCTGAGGGTACTCGACACGCTGGTGGTGAATGCCGAGCAGCACCGTCACGAACGTCTCGGCGATCGTGTGAATCTCTTGGAAGGTGAGCGGGCACTCGGTGAACTGCTGGTCCGCGATCACCGAGCCCACGATGCGGCCGATCATTGCGCGGATGCTGCCCTCGTTGGGGTTCTGAATGGTCCGGGTGGCAGCCTCGACCTTGTCGGCCAGCATCACCACGCCCGATTCGCGCGTGTTGGGCTTAGGTCCTGGATAACGAAACGATGCCTCATCCACATCCTGCGGTCGGTCGGCCGCTGCCTGGGCCGCCGCGTAGAAGTACTGGATCAGACCCGTGCCGTGGTGCATGAGGATGTTGTCGATGATCGGCTTGGGAAGGCGATGTTCACGCGCCATGCGCGCGCCTTCCGTGACGTGCCGGATGAGAATCGCGGCCGAAGCGTGCGGCTCCAGCTCGTTGTGCGGGTTGCCACCGCGCTGGTTCTCAGCGAAGTAGCGGGGCTCCAAGGCCTTCCCGATGTCGTGGAAGTAGGCCGAGATCTTGGCCTGCAGCGCGTTGGCTCCGATCGCGTCGCAGGCCGCCTCGGCGAGGGTTCCTACGACCACCGAGTGGTGGTAGGTGCCCGGCGCTCGCAGCATGAGCTGCTTCATCACCGGGTGGTTGAGGCTGGCCAGCTCCAACATCCGAAGGTCGGTGACGAACCCTGCCGCCTCGAACAGCGGCACGATGGCCAGCACGAAGAAGCCCGACAGCACGCCGCCCAGCAACGCAAACAGCACCGACCACATCGGCCGCACCGACATGGCGAGGCTAAGCTCCGCCCCGCCGATGGCCTGCTCCACGAGGTGGAACACCACGGCAGCCAGCGCGCCGAACAGGCCCACCTTCACGCCGGCCATGAGGATGGAGATGCGCTCCCCCACCCACACCACCATCGACGAGCCGACCAAGCAGGTGAGCACCACGTAGAGCACGTGCAGCGCCTCGAAGCGCATGCTCAGCGCCGCCACGGTGCCCACGGCGACCACGTAGATCGCCACGCGGTAGGGCCCCATGAGCACCCGCAGCAGCATCGCCCCGCCCGCCGCCGGCAGCAGGAACCACACCGACTCGGCCGACGCGTCGTAGCCAACGAGCTCCGCAATGCCGGGACCCGAGGACACGATGATGCGCGCAAGCACGGCCATCACCACGATCATCCCGCCCAGCGCGGCCAGATCGCGGGTTCCCTGTTCGTGCTCGAAGCGCTGCCGCGTGCCGCCAAACGCAACGCCGAGCACGAGCATCATCGTGGCAGCCGCTGCCAGCACCGCGGAGAGCGCCCCAGTCGGCCCTCCGTCGGTCTGAAGCGCCCGGTACATCGCCACGGCGCGCTCACTCAGCCTGTCGCCCTCCCGGAACAGGATCTCGCCGCGCTGCACGAGCACGGGATCACCTTTCACATCCGCCACAGCCATCAGCACGGCGGCCTCGGTGCGGCTCGGGTCGTAGACGAGGTCGGGACGGACAAGCGCCGTGGCGATGGCCTCCGCAGGGAGAGCCCACGCCTCGGTGCGCCGCGATCGGACGGCGGCAAGCCCGATGGCCTCCCGCACGTCGCTCGGGGACGCGATGCGTGCATCCGCAGGGGGCAGCATGCGATCCGGCCCGCCACCCGATCCCGCCACAGCGATCGGTCGGCCATCTGACGGCAGATCTTCGCGATGGGCCAGCACCAGCCGGTCGCTGCGTCCTTCCGCCCACCAGGCGAGGATCGTGGACTCCGCCTCCTCCGGGAGACCAGCGTCCACCAGCGTCGCGAAGTGGCGCAGGGGCAGATCGACCCCCAGTCCCTCTCGCAGCGCCGCCACGGCGGCGTCCGGGTCGGGCGGGACAGCCGCCATCCGCTCTCGCGCCACCCGGAACGCCCCGTGCACCACGCCGCGCACCGCATCGGGCAGGCCTTCATCGTGCAAGAACACCCGCGGGGCCTGCTCTCGCGCACGGCGACGGGCGTCGGCGAAGGCGGTCTCGTCCTGCCATGTGAACCCGTAGGGTGCCTTCACCGTGCGCGACGCGATGTCGCCGACGGTGAGCGTGTCGTCGGGCACGCCCGAGCGCTCCGACACGACGAGCCCCACCAACAAGCTCACGAGCACCAGCACCAGCCAGCGCACCACGTTGTCGCGCACCGAGACGGGCGCGCCCGGGAGCAGGGTCATGGCTCCTGCCCTTGCCGCGTACGATCTGCCCGCGGGCCTGCTCCGGGGCCCGGCGCCGGCCTCTCGTAGGCGTCCACAATCAACGCCACCAGCGGATGGCGCACCACGTCTTCGCTGGACAGGCGTGCGATGCCCACGCCCTTCACCTCGGCGAGCACGCCCACGGCATGGGCGAGTCCCGATGTGACCCCGCTGCCCAGATCCACCTGGGTGGGATCGCCCGTGATCACCATGCGACCACGGTCACCCAGCCGCGTGAGGAACATCTTCATCTGCTCGACCGTGGTGTTCTGGGCCTCATCGAGCACCACGAACGCGTCTTGCAGGGTGCGCCCGCGCATGAACGCCAGCGGTGCCACCTCGATCGTGCCGTCGGCCATCCAGCCATCCAGTTCCCGCCGCTCCACCATGTCTTCCAGGGCATCAAAGAGCGGACGCAGGTACGGATCGACCTTCTCGGCCAGATCGCCGGGCAGGAAGCCGAGCTTCTCTCCCGCCTCCACCGCCGGGCGGGTGAGCACGATGCGGCGCACCGAGCCCTTCCGAAGGGCCGCCACGGCCATCGCCATCGCCAAGTAGGTCTTGCCCGTCCCCGCGGGTCCGATGCCGAACGCCACCTCGTGGAGGCGGAGCATCTCCACGTAAGCGCGCTGGTTGGCCGTGCGCGGCACGATGGGACGACGTCGCACATCGGTGGTGACCACCTCGCGGAAGAAGCCGCCCACATCGGCCTTGGGATCGGCCCGAAGGATGCGCAGTCCGTCGCGCACATCGGAGGGGTGGATGCGCTGACCGCTGGCCGCTACCTTCGCGAGCTGTGCGAACAGTTGAAAGGCCACGGTGTGGGAGCCGTCTTCGGAAGCAAAGTGCAGCGCACGGTCGCGCTGGCTCACGGTGACGCCCAGCGCCTGCGCCACCCAGCGCAAGTGCGCGCCCATGTCGCCAGCCACCTCCCGCAGCACGGCGGGCTCGGCGATCTCGAGCACATCGAACGAGGCGGCGCTCACCCGCGACCGGCCGACGACGTGACCGCAACGCTGGGCGGCCCCTCGGCCCCCTGCGCAGGCAGCGGCTCATGGTGACTCGGACGCGAGAACATCCAACCTCGGCCGTAGGTGAGCGACTCCATGCGCGCGCCGAGGGCCTCCAGCTGAGTATCCGGAACCACCGCTCGGATCGACGTCTCGCCACCGTCCACGTCGAGACCCTCCGTTCGCCCCCTGCAGCTCCCGATCGCCGACAGCATCGGCCCCACATGTTCATCCGCCACGATCACGAGCACGTCCACCCACGGCTCCCACACGCGCGTGCCGGCCTCGATCAGAGCTCGGGAGACGGCATCCTCGGCCGCCTCGGCCACGTGAAAGGCGTCGCCGTCCAGCACGTCCACGAACGCCCCGACCACCGCCACGTGCACGCCCACCGTCGGGAGGCCGCGCGGCCCGCCCCGTGCGAGCCCCCGCAGCAGGCCCTCGGTGACAGCAGGTCGGTGCTCCATCGGCAGGTCCTCTTCGTCGACCTCGACCTCGACCCACAGCGGCGCGTCGTCCTCAGAAGGCCCCAGCGTGATCTCCAGCGTCGCGCGCTCCACCTCCTCTCCGCGCTCAGGACGCACGCACCGACCCGTGACGCCTGACGCCACCCCGGTGGGCCGCTCCTGCCACGCCACAGGCTGCGGACCTGAACTGACCTCGATGCCGAACACGGTGCGCAAGCGCTTCGCGAGCAGCTCGATGTGCGCGCGCGAGGGCGCCGCAAGATCGGCCGGCCCACGCCCCACCACCGAGCCCCGCAGGGAGGGGTCGAAGCGCAGCAGCGTGTGGAGCGCTGCGGGCAGCTTGCTCTGGCCACGCGGATCAGCGACCGTGAGCCGCCGCCAGGCCAGCGGAGGTCGGGCCGTGGGGGGCGAGCGACCCTCAGCACCCAGCGTCTCGCCAGGGAGCACGTCGAGGTCTTCCCACACGCCAACGATCTCACCCACCCCGGCTACATCGGCCACGGCGCGACGCGGACCCCGCACGCGGTACGGCTTGTGAACGCACAGTGAGCGCCCCGCCGCGTCGACCACCCGCGCGTTCGGCAGCAGCTCGCCGTGCGCCACCCTGAGCATCGTCACGCTGGCGCTTGAGGCGTCCAGCCAGGTGCCCACCACCTCCAGCTGCAGCGGTGCCTCCGGATCCCCCGTGGGGGGCGGCGTGAACTGCACGAGCGCGTCGAGCAGGACTTCCATGCCCACGCCCGTCACCGCGTCCACCGAGAGCACCGGCAGAAGCGAACCTTCCTGCGTGCCCGTCACCAGCGCGTCGCCGGCCTCCTCGTCCGTCAGATCGCCGCTCGTGAGGAAGCTCTCGGCCACCGCGTCCACCGCGTTGGCCACAGCCTCCACCAGCTCCCGCCGCGCGTCGCCCGTGTCGGCCCGAACGCCACCTGCAAGGAGCCCCGACGGTCCCCACGCCGGATGGGCCATCGGAACCGCCACCCGCCCCAGCACCCCCGCGACCTCGTGCGCACGCTCTCGCATGCGCTCCGGTGACAAGGCCCGCGTGAACACCAGCACCACCGGACGCCGCGGTTCACCGAGGTCAGCTGGGGTGACCAGCGCCCGCGGCAGCGGCTCGTCGCCCAACACGAGCACGTCGAGCGAGGCCCCCCACCGCGCGAGCGAGGCCGGGTAGCTCACCTCGGGAGCGCCCGGCGTGTCGACAACGTGCAGGCGGTGCCCCTGCCAGAGCAACCACGCCCAAGCCGGCACCAGGCCCCCTCCACGCGGGCCCACCGCCTCGTCCACCTCGAGCAGCGGACGCTCGCTAAGCAACGCAGGTTGACGCACCACCTTGGCGGCGGCCGCCAGCCCCTCGGCCAGCCGGGTCTTGCCCGCTCCAGGGGGACCCACCAAGGCCACGCACCTCACCGGCTCCACAGGCTCAGCCGAAGCCCGCCCGCCCGGTGCCCGTGCCGCCGCCGACCGCGGCCTACCCTGCTTCGGAGCCAGTGGACTCAGCCTGCCCCCACCAACGCCATGCCCAGGAAAAAGGCGCCTGCAAACAGCAGCAGGCCACCCACAGCCGCGATCCACGCGGTGCGTCGATCGAAGCCACCGTCTTCCCGTTCGCTCTCGGGAACTGCCGCCACGGCGACCACCGGCAAGGCGCCTGCCGGATCTCCCACCGCCACCACGCTCACCGTGACGTTGTCGTGCCCGCCGCGGTCCAGCGCAAGATCCACCAGCGCGGTGGCCAGCGCCATGGGATCCTTGCCTGCGACCACGTCGCCGATCTCGTGGTCGTCCACCAGATCGTGGAGGCCATCCGACGACAGCACGATCACGTCGCCGTCTTGCAGATCGAGGGGCTGCGCGTAGACTTCGGGATCGAAAGCTTGCCCGTTCGCCATGCGCGCATGACCGAGAGCCCGCGTGAGCATGCCCGACTCAGGGTGATCCTTCGCTTCTTCGGCGCTGATCAGCCCCTTGGACAGGAGGACCTGCACGCGCGTGTGGTCGACCGAGCGATCCACCACGCCGCCGCGCCGGACCCGGTAGAAGCGCGAGTCGCCGACCTGGCCCACCCACATCTTGCGGCCCTTGATCCACGCGACGATTGCGGTGGTGCCCATGCCGCGCTTTCCGGTGGCCTTCCCTTCCGTGAGGATCGCTTGGTTGGCCGCGAGGATGGCGGCGTGCAGCACAGCGGCCGGTTCGGACTGGGTGGGCGCTCCCGCCACCTCCCTCACGATGGTCTCCACGGCGAGCCGAGACGCCACCTCACCGGCCTCGTGCCCACCCATGCCATCGCAGACCAGCACCAGCAGCGACCCATCGTCGAGCCAGATCTCACCGTGGGCGTCTTCGTTGTTCCCTCGCACCCGACCCACGTCGCTCCGAACGGCGTGGCTGAGGGGCACGCCGTGAGAGAGGCCAAGGGAGTCGGCCGTCATGGCCTGGACGTGCAAACATCACCTCGATGTACATGCTTACCACACGCGGCACGGGTGGGAACAGCCCGCGCCACCGCTCACATCGGGACCAGAGCCGGCAACAGCATCACCGCGCCCCCATCGGGCACCCACACGGGAAACTGAGCCACCAGTGTGCCCGCGGTGGTGTGCTGCCCCACCGACATCAGTCCTGGACCCGAAGGAACGCCGAACATCCCGAAGCGCCCCGAAGGGTCCGTGGCCAGCGCAGCGGGGTCGGGCGCGCCCTCCGCACCGAAGTAGCAGGCCTCTTGGCGGTCGGTCTCCGGGTCTTCGAGGACCGAGCGACGGGCAAACAGGTTCGGCCACGGCGGACCTTCGGGGTAGGTGTCGCTGAACAGCGGCACGTGCAGCTCGCCCACGATCATCGGCGCGTCGCCGTCTGCGCCGGGACAGCCGGTGAACAGCGCGCGCCAGGCCTCGGCCGTGCTCGTCGGGAGCGCGAACACGTCCCCGAGAGGGACCTCGAACGTGCCGCCGGTGCCGCTCTCCCCGGGGTGAGAGACAGGCACGAACCCCTCCCCTTCCACCACCACGAACACGTAGCCCGACCGCGGCGTCGTGAGCGCGAACTTGCCGTCGGCACCCACCGTGAGGGAGTCGACCACCTCAAAGTTCTGATCGCGCAGGGTGACATCGACCCCGCCAGCCGGAAGCTCCGAGCCGGGTGACTGCACCACCACGCCTTCCAGCGTGACCGCCGTACACCCAGATGCCAGCACGATCATCCAGCCGATGCGCATGGCTCCCTCACAACCCACCCAGCCTAACCCGTTCCGGCGACGTCCGGTCACGGCATGCCCTCGGTGAGCAGCGCGCGGGCATGCAGACCCCGCCGCGCGTGGTGCTCCACGAAGTCGGTGAGCAACCAGCGTGCGCCGGGAGGGAGCGTGACGCTGCCGGCCTCCGCCAACGGGCGACGCCGGAGCTGCTCGATCGCAGCGAGGGCTTCGGCTTGTGCGGGGGGACCTGAGCCACACCACAGGTGCACACCACCGCCCGCTTCGGCATCGAAGGCCACCTGCCCCTCCAGCGCCAGTCCGCACACCGCGCAGGTGACCAGCCGGGGCGTGAGGCCGCTGAACGTGAGGGCCTTGGCTTCATAGGCCACACGCAGGTCGGGCGGCAAGGGCGTGACCTCTTCCAGGCGCTCCAGCCACGTGAGCAGCAGGCCAAAGCCCTTCACCGCATCGAGCCCGGCCTCACCCAGCACACCCGCCACCTCGCACCCGTACGCCAGGAGCACGAGGCGGTCGTAGTCCTCACGCGCTCGTTTCGGACCCCCCACCACGTCCACGCTCTCCAGGAAGGCCAGCTCACCCCGCCCGCGCTTCCAAGTGACCCTCAGGCGCGTGCCCGGATCGAGGGCACCCGCGAAACGCTTTCGGCTTGCGCGGGCCCCGCGCGCCACCACATCGACCCGCCCCTGCCCGAGCACCCAGAGCCGCACGATGCGGTCGGCCTCCCCGAGATCGTGGCGCCACAGCACCACGGCTTCGACAGGCGTCACCCGAGGCCCAACAGCAGCGTCGCGATGGTGAAGTAGACCGAGATGCCCATCAGGTCCATGAAGGTGGTGACCAACGGCCCCGTGGCCACAGCCGGATCCGTGCCGCGCTTCGACAGCAGGAGCGGGACGCCTGCCCCCACGAAGCTCGCCGCGGTCATCGCCACGGCGATGGACGACGCCACCGACAGCGCCACCCGCGGACTGTCGGGGAAGCGCAGCACGCCGTACACGCCGACGATCGCGCCATACGCGATGCCGAGCGCCAGTCCCACGCGCACCTCGCGGCCCAGGAAGGACCACGCACCGCCGAGCTGAACGTGCCCGGTGGCGAGACCGCGCACCGCGAGCGTAGCGGACTGCACGCCGACGTTGCCGCCCATGCCCATCACGATGGGAATGAACCCCGCCAGCAGGGCCACCTGGGCCAGCGTGCTCTGGTAGCCGCCGATGATCTCGCTCCCCACGAGGCCGCCCACGATCGTGGCGAGCAACCACCCGCCGCGCTGCCGCACCTGGCTCATCAGCCCGGCCGCCGCGAGCTCTTCGCCCTCGGAGAGACCGGCCATGCGCAGCAGGTCCTCTTCAGCTTCCTCCCGGAGCACGTCCACGACGTCATCGACGGTGACGATGCCCAGCAGGTGCCCGTGCTCGTCGACCACCGGCACCGACATCAGGTCGTAGCGCTCCACGATGCGCGCCACCTCCTCCTGGTCGTCGGTGGGGCGCACCGAGATCGGGTCGCGCACCATGAACGCCGACACGGGCGTGTGGGGCGGGTGGATCACGAGCCCACGCAGCGAGGTGATGCCCAGCAGGCGATCTTCGGCATCCACAACATGCGCGTAGTGGACGTAGGCCAGGTCGTCGCTCAGGCTCTGCAGGATGCCCTGTGCCGTGGCACACGTGGCGGTGTGCGGCACCACGAAGCAGTCCGTGGACATGATGCCGCCGGCGGTGTCGGCCGGGTACGTGAGCACCGCCTTGAGCTCCGCCTGCTCTTCCGGATCCATCTCGGCGAGCACCCGCGCGCGCAGGCCTTCGGGGAGCGCCGCCACCACGTCGGCTGCGTCGTCGACCTCCAGACGGTCCACCAGGTCGGCCACCGCCTCCTCGGTCATCTCCTCCGTGAGCCGACGGATGGCCTCCTCGGGGAGCAGCGTGAGCATCTCGGCGGCACGATCGAGGTCGTCGATGGCACGGTAGAGCCGGCGCTGCTCGGCCCACGTGAGGTGCGCCATCGCCGCCGCGAGGTCTTCGGACCGAACACGAGCGATGACCTTCCGAAGTGCGGGATCGGCCTCACGACGCACGAGGCGTCGCAGAAGCGCCTCCGTGCGCGCGTGCAGGGCCCCGTTCATGTGCCAGCTCCACGCAAGAACGTGACCCGACGGGGCACATCCAGGCGTCCGCGCGGTGCCACGGGCTCGTCGCCCATCTTGAGGCGCACGGCATCGGCGGACGGCACATCCACCGAGATCTGCGAGGCTCCGCGCCAGCGCAGCACCTTCCCGCCGGCCACCTCACGGTGGGCCACAAGGCGGCCATCCACCTCCACCCTGAGCCAGGCCGTGCGCCGCAGCTCCACCGTGACCTCGACGTAGCCCGGATCCGTGGCCGGACGGCCCACCACATCGCGGTAGAGCGACACGGCCTGCACGCACAGCACCACCAGCGCCGTGAGCGTGGTGACCGCCGCGATGCCGCGCACCACCGAGAGCGGCACACCCCGCTCGGCTTGCGGTGCGGGCTCGTGCACGGTGATCACCGGCTCCGACGCTGGGCCATCTTCCCCCATCGGCGTGGGCAGGCTGCGAGGACCCGAGGCGCGCTCCCCTTCCCACGAGGGCACCGTGGGGGGTCCCGTGACCTCCGCACGCTCAAGCTCTCTGCGGTAAGCGCGCAGGTGGCCGTCCGCGTAAGGACCCGGCGGCAAGCGATGGAGCTGGCCCTCTTCGAGCGCGCGCAGCACGTCGGCACCCACGGCCAGCCGCTGCGCCACCTGGTCGAGCGTCCAGCCGAGCGCCTCCCGGCGACGACGAAGTTCAGAGCCTGGCGACATCGCCATCGGTGTCCTCCAGCAGGGGCTGGACTAACCCAGGCGCTCCCCGCGTGTGGACGCAACGCGCGGCACACGGGCGCTGGCGTGCCCGAGCTGTCCGCAAGCGGCGCTCACATCACGCCCCCGCGAGCTTCGCACGGTGGTGGCCATCCCCTGCCCCATCAACCGCTCGCGAAACGCCTCCACCACGGCATCACTCGGGCGGCGAAGGTCGCGGTGGGGGTTCTCGTTGTATGGGATGAGGTTCACCTTGGCCGGGATGCCGCGGAGCAGCGCCACCAAGCGGTCGGCATCGGCGTCGGTGTCGTTGAACCCGGCGAACAGCACGTACTCGAACAGGATGCGCTTGCCTGACGGCAGCGGGAAGGTCCGGCAGGCCTCCAGCAGCTCTTCCAGGCTGTGCTTGCGCGTGATCGGCATGATCTGCCGGCGTTGATCCTCCGTGGTGGCGTTGAGGCTCACGGCCAGGTTCACCGGTAGCGCCGCTGCCAGCTCCGCCATCCGCGGCACGAGCCCCACCGTGCTCACCGTGACGCGCCGGTGGCTGAAGTTCAGGCCGTGGTCGTCAAGCAGGGTGCGCAGCGCGCCGAGCAGCGCTTCGAGGTTGTGAAGCGGCTCGCCCATGCCCATGATCACGAGGTTCGTGATGCGCTGACCCGGGGGCAAGCTCAGACCGACCTGCAGGGGCTGGTCGGCGATCTCAGCCGGCGTGAGGTGGCGCTTGAGGCCCATGTCGCCGGTGACACAGAAGGTGCACGCCATCGCGCACCCCACCTGAGTGGACAAGCACAGCGTGAGGCGGTTGCCATCCGGGATCAGCACCGACTCGATCGCGTGACCGTCGGGCAGCGTCCACAAGTACTTGGTGGTGCCGTCTTCGCTGGGCAGCACACGCTCGGGCACGAGGGACGAGAGGGTGGCCACACGCTCCAGCTTGCGCCGCAGGTCGACGCCCACACCGGCCAGCTCCGCCACACTGGGCGCGCCGCCCTGCCACAAGGCCTTGAACACATGCAGCGCCTGGGTGGGCGTGGCCCCCACGGCATCGTGCAGCCACGCGGCGAGCGTGGCGCGGTCCATCGACTTGAGATCGACCTTCCCCACCTCGCTCACAGGACTTCCCCCTCGGGCTCACGCCGTAGCAGCTCGCCCAGCCGGGTATAGCGCACGTCGCTGTCGGCCGACCGCACGGCCCGCGCCCAGGCCCCTGCATCCCCCACCATGCAGAAGAACCGACGCGCTCGCGTGAGTGCCGTATAAAACAGGTTTCTGCGCAGCATCTGCCCGTGGCTTCGGTGCAGCAGCAGCACCACCGCCGGGTACTCGCTTCCTTGGGCCTTGTGGACCGTGACGGCGTAGGCCAGGTCGATCTGATCGAGGTCTTCCCGCGGCCACGGGATGTCACCTTGGTCGAACCGGATGGTCGTGGTGGCAGGCGTGACCTCTTGCACCCGTCCCAGGTCGCCGTTGAACACGCCGAAGTCGTAGCGGTTCTTCGTGCACAGCACGCGGTCGCCGGGTGCGAACCGACCGCTGCGTCCCCAGGCCTTGGCCGACGGGTTGAGCACGGCGCGCAGGGTGTCGTTGAGCTCCCCCACCCCGAGCGGTCCTTTGCGCGTGGGCGCCAGCACCTGCACGTCCTCCATGGGGTCAAAGCCGCGCGCCGCCAAGCGCTTCGTGACGATCTCCACCACCGCCGCCCGCGCCGCCTCGGGATCTTCCCGCGCCACCAAGAACAGGTCGTCGTGGCCGCTGCGCTCCCCCGACTGCGGTACCCGCCCAGCGTGCACCTCGGCCGCCGCACGGATGATGCCGCTCTCTTGGGCCTGCCGGTGCACGGTGCGCAGGCGTGCCACCGGCACCGCGCCGCTGTCGACCAGATCGC
>CAYNFK010000114.1:0-14884 GCA_964396405.1 uncultured Enterobacteriaceae bacterium | reverse complement strand
CCGAACCACCAGTTGCCCAAGATGGGCAGGATCGACTGGAAGTTCAGGTAGACCAAGGTGCCGGAGACGTCCTTCACCATGACGTCCTCGCTGAGATGGCTCCCGGCGTCGCCCTTGCCGACCACCTCACCTTCCACAATCACGGGGCGCCCGCGCAGCGGGCTCGCATAAGGGTCGCAGAGCAGCTCGTAGACCGTGGTCGGCTCGAACTCGCCCATCCAGCCGTAGGTGTAGAGGCCGCGCACGATGAGGCCCACGCCACCGAAGGCCACGGCCAGTCCGGGGGCCATGTCGGGCCGGACGAAGCCGAACGCGAGACCGAGCAACGGCAGCAGGAAGGGCATGAAGTAGATCGTGACCTCAAAGGCGAAGTCGCCGTAGAGGCGGTCCTGGTCGATCTGCTGCCCTGAGGCATCGATCGCATCCCAGCGGAACGTGGGCGCGCGGTTGAAGCGTGCCTGCCCCTCATCGAGCACCCGCAAGCGCTTGCCGGTGAGCGGGTGGGTGGATCCCAGCTCGGAGACCGCGGCCCACGGGCTGAACACGTCGAACCGGAGCACGGGCTCGACCTTCGAGGCCAGGAACGGGGCAGGCTGCGGACGCTCGTGCAGCTCCAGGGAGTGCGCCACGCTGGTGGTGCCGCTCACCCGCAGCGCGCCACCGGTGGCCGCAGCCGCCTTCGGGTCGGCGATGCCAAGCGCGCGCGTGGACTGAAGCAGGCGGGTGTTGGGGACGGTGCCGGCACGGTTTGCGGACTGCTGGAGCTCCACCAAGCCGTAAGCGATCTTCACCAGCGCGCGCTGCAGCGGCGCGCCGTCCTTGAGCTGCCGGGCCGCGAAGTCGTCGGCCATGTACTCGCGGGCACGGCTCAGGTAGAGCACGGCGTAGGTGCCGATCCACCAGAGCGCGTAGGCCACCATCGAGAGCGCCACCAGCGCGCGGCCGTTGTTCTCGCCTTCGGACTTCCGCGAGCGCGAGAGCCAGAAGTAGGCCTCGTACAGGAGCTGCAGCAGCACCGAGGCGATCGTCATCACGAGGAAGTCGTAGTGGCGGATGTGCCCCAGCTCGTGGGCTGCCACCGCCGACACCTCATCGTCGTCGAGGAACCGGAACAGGCCGCGCGAGAGGGCCACGCGCGCGTTGAACGGCAGCGAGCCGTAGGTGTAGGCCGTGGGGTTGTCGTCTTCGATCAGGCGCATGGCGGGCAGCGGCAGGCCCTCGCGCTCGCAGATCTCGCGCATCGAGCGGCCCACAGCCGGGTAGCGCCGCTCGAACGCCGGAAAGTCGAGGCGCTCCACCTTGTAGAACCAGCTCTGGATCACATCGGTGAACCACGGCCCGAATGCCCACACCGCCACCGAGAACAGCACGCCGAACACAGCGAGCGCGATGAACGATGATCCCGGAGCCCCCATGATGGAGAGCCCGGCACCGACGACGAACACCAAGCTCGTCATCAGGAACGCAATCGTGAACATCGAAGCAGCAAGGATGCGTGCAGGCATTGCGGACTCCCCTCACGCGCGGAACACTAGCACGGAGGACCAAGCGCCTGGATTGGCACGGCGATCCTGTCGAACGCACCCCGATCTTCCGTTAGGGCCAAGGTCGGAGGATCACGGTGCAACTCGGCGCAAACGGACTGCTGGCGGTGGCGAGCTCGGACCTGGAAAAGCTTCTCCGCGCGCTGCACCGGGGCGATGTCACCTGTCCCCTCACCATCCAGGACCTCACGCGGGTGGGGCTCCAGCACGCGGCCGACCGCCTGGGTCACCTGCGCGGACTCACCGATGCCGGCGTGCGCGCCGTGGTGGTGGCCGTGATCGCCGAGCGTCGAGAGGCCGAGCGACGCGTTGCAGCAACCCGAGACAGGTGATGCCCACGCCGCGTGTTAGGCCCCGCGCATCGGAGTCGTGATGATCAGCCTGCTGCTCGCTGCTGCTTTGGCAGCCCCCGACGACCTCGCCATCATCGACCCCACCGACCCCACGCCCTACGAAGCCACGTGGTCGCGGATCCAGGAGGGTCCCCGGGGTTGCTGGGAGGTGGTGGGCACCGCTTCGTGGCGCTGGGATGCCGGTCCTATGGGCTACAGCCACGGCGACGCGGCCTTCGTGGCACGCTTCGAAGATGGCGTGTGGCGAGATGTGATCACCCGCAGCCTCGGGGAAGTGCAGAAGGAACGGCGCGGCCCGGCCCAGCGCGTGTTCGACCACGACGAGGTGAAGGTGATGCCGCTGGTGGGTCGCCGAAACCGCACCGATCTCGACGAAGACAAGGACGGCGTCGGAGACCACGTGCTCACCTACGCCCTCGACCGCCTGGGACGTGAGGTGGAGTACAGCGACCTTCGCCCCAACGAGGCCGGCACCGACATCATCCTCTCGCGCACCATTCCGTTCGAGAACGGCCGGCAACAGGCCAAGATGGATGTGCTCTTCGCCCAAGGATCCCTGCTGCCGCACCACATGTCCATCGCGTTCCCTGAGTCGTTCACCGTGCCGAGCTTCCGGCTCGCAAAGGTGCGCGACGCCAAGGCCACGATTCGCGCCCGCGTGCTCGGCGGTGATGTGTTCCCTGAGGCCGAGTCCACCACGTTCGACGTCTCGGTGCTGGGCTTCCAGGGCTCCGGCGCGCAGACCGTGCGCTACACCTCGTTCCGCCGCTGCGGCGGCGTCTACAGCACCGAGCAGGCTCCCCTCTCGCGCTGAACGAAGGTTCTCGATGTACTGGCTGCGCCGCGCGCCCGCCCACACCACGGCTCAGAAGCTGGCCCTCCACATCCACGAGGTGGTCGACCGCATCGACCGCGACCGGTTCTTCGCGATGGAGGCGTGGAACGCGTGGCGCGATCGCCAGCCCCTGCTCGATGCCCTGGCGTCCGCCTGGTTGACCTGGCCCACCCAGGCCCTGCTGGAGCTGGACGAAGCGCAGCTCGTGGCCGTGGATGGTTTCTTCGACGAGCTCACCCGCGCCGCCACCTGGGCGGGTGCTACGGATGCCATGCCCGCCACCCTGGAGGCTCGTTACGAGGTCCTCCAGGAGCGGCTCACGCAGCTTGGCGAGACCGCCATCCTCGCGCTCGGCGGACGACCGACAGCCTGATCGGCTTTCCCAACGCAAGACGCCGCCCCAGCGTGCTGGAGCGGCGTCGGAGCCCTGACCCGATTCGGGCCAGGGAGACGGGAGCGGGCGATCAGCGCCGGCGACGGCTCGCGAGCGCGCCGAGGCCGAGCAGCAGGCCGGCCCAAGCGCCGCCGGCGCCGCCCTGGGCGTTGCAGCCTGCGCAGGCCACAGCGACCTGCTCAGGGCCGCCATCCACGGACCGCCCGGTGAGGCCACGGACCCAGTTGTTGTAGTCGTCGAGGTTGGCGTCGCCTTCGGGGCGGTTGTCGGAGATGGGCTGAGGCTGACCCGTGGCACCGGTGCGCTCGATGGCAGCAGCGGCGGGCTGGTCGGCGTCGTCGATCCACGAGGTGTAGCGCTCGTAGTCTTCCTGGAACCAGGTCTCGGGCGGGACCTCGACGATGCGGCCATCGGAGAGCTCGATCCACCGGGGCGCTTCCACCCACTCCGTGCCCTCGCCGCAGTCGATGACGAGCGTGGCCTGGTGGATGTTGGAGACCGGCTCGACCATGTCGGCGTTGAGCACGAACAGCGGATCCGCCGTCATCTCATCGGGCGACATCGAAGACGTGAGGCGCGTGAGGTGGCTGTAGTCGTGGAACAGCGCCTCGGCGTTACGCAGCGGCTCGACCACGCGCTCTTCGAGGTCTTCCACGAACGCGTCGGGGTCGAAGTCGAAGTCGGCCAGCTCCTCGGTGAAGCAGCCCAGGCAGTTGTAGAACTCCTGCTCGCTGGTGCCGCGATCCACGAGCTCGGACGGCATCGGGATGTGCGTGCGGAGCAGGTTCTGCATCACCGCATCACGCGGGAAGCCCTGGTTGAGCAACTGCTCCACGAACGCCACCGGCGTGGAGGCCGCGCGCAGGAGGTCGAGGTCGAACCGGCCCTCGCTGAACAGCTGGTTGCGGAAGGGAGTGGTGGGCCCGAAGAAGTCGGTGGCGAAGGCCTGACCGCCGGCCTCGTTGGCCGCCTGGGTGATGACCGACTCGTAGTTCTGGCCGTTGTCGAGCCAGTTGACGGCCGCTTCGTTCACCTGGACGTGCAGGTAGTTCTCGGGCACGGCGCGCTTCGTGGCGAACACGTAGGGCTCAAGCCGCATGTCGGGCGTGGCGGCGATGGAGGTGAGCACGATGGGGATGCTCGCCTTAGTCGACGCGTACTGCAGGTGGATGGGCGAGATGTCGCCCGCGGAGGCACCCGACTCGAGCTTGAAGGCGATGAACTTCGCGCCATCCGCCAGGTAGGGAGCGAGCTTGGGCGTGATCTGCGAAGGGATGGTGTAACCATCGGCCGTGCCCGGATCGCCGTCGGGGTCACCCAGCCAGAGGACGAGCTCCTTAGCATCCGTGGCGCCCACAACCACCCAGTCAAAGGGCCCGGTCTTGCCCGAAGCGAGCACTTCGACGCCGCCATCTTCGTTGCCGCCACCCGCGGAGGGGGCGTTGGCATCGTCGGTCTCGGGGCCGTAGTACCAGCCGCCACCGCGCTCCCACGAGCAGGTGCCACGCTCTTCCCAGTTCAGGTAGTAGCTGGGCTGCGTCTGCCACGCGAGCTGCGCGAACAGCGCATCGGTGGAGAGCTTCACCTCAGGGACGGCCGGAACGGGCACGATCCACGAGAACTTCTCGGCATCGCCTGCGTAGAAGATCTGCACGTGCACATCGACGGTGCCGGCATCTTCATCGATCGCGAAGATGATGCGCTCCTTCGACTGATCGATGGGCTGCGTGAAGCAGAAGAAGCCGCCACAGGCCTCGGCCTCGGTGGGGGCAAGGGCGGCGGCAAACAGGCCGGCGGTGATCAGGGTCGTCAGGGTGCGAGTCATGGTGGTTTCGAACCTCCCACCAACACCTTACTCCAGGCGACGAACCGCGGCGACATTTTTCGGCAGTATTTTGCCGATTGCTACAGAAGGGCCCCGAGGATCTCGCTGGATCCGCGACGATCGCCGAGTGTGACGTTAGCTGCCGGGCCCATGAGTCTGCCTCCCATCGTCGCGTTTCAGGGCACGCTCGGCGCGTGGTCGCACCTGTCCTGCCGAGCCTTCGTGCCAAACCACACGGTGCTGCCCTGCCGCAGCTTCGATGCGGCCTTCGATGCCGTGGAGCAGGGCCGCGCCGACCTCGCGCTGCTGCCGGTGGAGAACTCTCGCGCGGGCCGGGTCACCGACTTTCACCGCCTCCTGCCCCAGCGCCCCCTGCACCTGGTGGGCGAGCACTACCAGCCTGTGGCGCACCAGCTGATGGGACTTCCCGGCGCCACGCTGGAGGGCATTCGGCGGGTGCGCAGCCACCCGCAGGCGCTGGAGCAGTGTCGCAACACGCTGGAGCGCCTGGGCATCGAGGCCGTGGCCGACCACGACACAGCGGGTGCTGCGGCCGAAGTGGCCGAGGCCGGCGATGCCTCCGTCGGCGCGCTCGCGTCTCCGCTGGCGGCCGAGATCTACGGCCTGCAGATCCTGCTGCCCGATGCCCAGGACGACGACGACAACACCACGCGCTTTCTGGCGCTCGCGCGTGAGCCGCTGCACGTCCTGCCGAACCACGGTCCGCTCGTCACCAGCTGCTTGTTCCGGGTTCGCAACCTGCCGGCCGCGCTCTACAAGGGCCTGGGCGGCTTCGCGACGAACGGCGTGAACCTGCTCAAGCTCGAGAGCTGGCAGATGCCGGGCTTCCAGTGGACGCAGTTCGCGATCGACTTCGAGGGGCACACCACGAAGCCAAGCGTGGCCCACGCGCTCGAAGAGCTCGCGTTCTTCTCCGACGAGCTGCGGGTGCTCGGCTCCTACCCGGCCCACCCCTACAGGTGGCGCGCGGGTCGGTAGACACCGGTCACCGCGCGGCCTGCCCGATGGCGTTGGCCTCGTACAAGCTCCACGCCCCCACCGAAGACGGCGCGACCACCACGGTCTCCACCAGCGTGCCCGCAGCGCGGAACGGCCCGGCGAGCGCGGCCGCCACGGCTTTGGCGTCGCAGCTGGCGTCGAGCACGAAGGCGGCCAGCGTGCTGCCCGAGCCGCTGATGAACGCACTCGCCGCACCGGCCTCGCAGGCGGCTGCGATCGCTTCGTCCACAGGTCCGATCAGGCCCTTACGGTAGGCCTGGTGCAGGCGATCTTCCTGTCCCACACGCAGCGAGCTGGGGTCGCCGGTGAGCAGGCCGTGCATCAGGAACGCGAGACGGTTCGTGGTGAACACGGCATCCGCGCGGCTGTAGCTGGACGGCAGCACCTTGCGGGCCTCGGCCGTGGCCACCTCGGTGGCGGGAATGCACAGCGCCACACGCAAGCGAGACGGTGCCTCGATGCGCAGGCTGCGAAAGCCCGATGGGGTGGACGTGCCGGCCGTGATGCCGCCGAGCATGGCGGCAGCGACGTTGTCGGGGTGCCCTTCTTCCGCGGCGAGGAACGCGAGCGCGGTCTCGATCGGCGGTCGCTGACGCGTGAAGTGCGCCCACGCCACGTAGCCGGCCACCCTCGCCGTCGCCGATGAGCCCAGGCCCCGGCTCCAGGGCACACGATCCTGCTGCTGGATGCGCAGGCCATGCGTGAGTCGAACGCCGAACGCCTCCTCGGCCGCCCGCACCGTGCGCACCAGCAGGTGATCCGCGGGGTCTACGCCCGCAGCACCTTCCACCTCAGCATGGCCGTGAGGACCGAGCGCTGCCACGTCGAACTGGTTGAACAGCGCTACCGCCATCCCGAGCACATCGAAGCCCGGACCCAGGTTCGACAGGCTCGCGGGCACCACGATGGGGATCGACATGGCTGCGCCTCCAGGAACGCGGCCGCCCTCTAACCCCTAGAAGTAGACCGCTACCTTCGCGAACAGGTTCGCCGGATAGCTGCCGAACTCGCTCTGCGGCACCACCACGGCGAGGTCCTCCAGGTCGGGGTTCTCAGGCAGCGCGTCCACATCCAGCTCACGGCCCGTGGCCGGTCGACCGATGCCCACGTAGCCGCCCAGCGCCAGATCCACGTTCTGTGCGGCACTCCACGAGAGCGATGGCGCGAACAGGGCGCTTGGGTCGGTGAGGTTCACGAAGGTGCCCAGGTTGAACATCCACAGCGGGGTGATCTCCTGGCTCACCGCGATGCCGGCGTACGCGATGCCCGCCAGCCACACCTCGCCGCGCAGGCTGCGCTCCCCCGAGAGCGTCCCGAACAGGCTGGAAGGGTCGCTGGAGCCAAAGCTCTGCACGTAGAGCTCACCCGACAGGGTGGTGGTGGGGCTCGGCCGACCATCCGCCCCGAGCACGGCGCGCACGAACACCGGCTCGTCCATGTCGGTGCGTGGCACGGTGACCGCGATGTCGCCGTGCAGGCCCACGGGACCCGCGCCACCCACTACGCTGAGGCCCGCCACCAG
The DNA here is from genome assembly GCA_964396405.1 of uncultured Enterobacteriaceae bacterium. Lineage (GTDB taxonomy): Bacteria > Myxococcota_A > UBA796 > UBA796 > JACKEO01. Next base: position 7,391 of record CAYNFK010000114.1, on the reverse strand, counting down.
ATCGCCGCGCACGCCGCCCAGGAACAGCGACAGGTCGGTGGTGCCGACGGTCACCCGTCCCAGCGCTGCCACCGTCACGCGCTCTGCCGTGGACTCCCCCTCGCCCGGGTCCTCGTACACGTGGGTCTGGCCCGTGTAGGCCGCCACCACCGTGATCGACCCCGCCATGCCGAAGTAGCCATCGAGGCGCACAGCATCGACGCCGGGCTTGTACTCGCTGTCGATCGTGGCCGGCGTGAACGGGCTCACGAGGTCGAGCGGCGTGAAGAACAGGCCACTGCCGAACGAGATCGGCTGACGACCCACCACCACGTCGAAGCCCTCAAACGAGAGGCGCGCGAGCAGGCGGTCGGTGCGACCCAGCACCTGCACATCCTTCGCAGGGTCGTTGCCCGCCCGCCAGGTGAGCGGAAACGCCTCGGGGGCGGCGCGCCCCACGCCCGTGGAGAAGGCCGCGCTGCCCCCGCCGCCGTTCGCCGAGGTGCCGTCGATCACCTGGCTCAGCTGCGTGAGCTGACCGAGCGCCCCAAACGGGTCGTCTTGCAGCGCGGCCACGACGGCCGCGTTGCTGCGGTCGGCGGTGCCATCCCCATCGAGGAACACTGTGATCGCATGCGCGGCCTCGAGGCGGAGCACCTGGCCGACATCGACCGAGAGGTTGAGGCGGCCATCCAGGATGCCCTGTCCCGACGCCCCATCGGGGAACGGGTTGAGCGCGTTGTGGAGGAGATCGTCGGGCAGGCCGTCGACCGGGCGCCCCAGGCTCACGAGCCCGAAGGTCTTCAGGTGCCCGCCGACCTTCACCTTCGCCTTGGCGGTCGGGGGCGACGCCGGCAGAACCTCGGGCTCGCTGGCACCCGCCCACGTCGCCAGCAGCAGGCCGAGCATCACCGGGTGACGTCCTCGACCACACACCCATCCACCAGGCGCACCACCCGCCGTGCCGCCTCCATCACCTTCGGGTCGTGGGTGGCGAACACGAAGGTGACGCCGTGATCGCGGTTGAGCTGACCCATCAGCTCCAGCAGCTCGGCCCCCGTCTTGCTGTCGAGGTTGGCGGTGGGCTCATCGGCCAGCACCACCGCAGGATCCGGGGCCATCGCCCGCGCCACCGCCACACGCTGCTGCTGCCCTCCCGAGAGCTGGTTCGGGCGGCGATCTTCCAGCCCCGACAGGCCCACAGCCGCCAGCGCAGCATCCGCGCGTCGGCGACGCTCGGCCGCCGGGATGCCCTGCAGCACCATCACGAACTCCACGTTCTCACGCGCAGAGAGCACCGGGATGAGGTTGTAGGCCTGGAAGATGAACCCAAGTCGCTCACGACGCAGGTCGGAGCGCTCAGAGCTGGTCATCGCGGCCAGATCGCGGCCCTCCACCCGCACCACGCCCGCCGACGGCGCATCCAGGCCGCCGATCAGGTGCAGCAGCGTGCTCTTCCCGGAGCCTGAGGGCCCCATCAGCGCCGTGAACTCCCCCTTCTCGATGACGAGATCCACGCCCCGCAGCGCGTGCACCGCGACAGCGCCCTGGGTGTAGGTCTTGGTGAGTCCAACAATCTCGATGAGCGACATGCGCCCTCCTCACAGGTGCCGGATGGCGTCGACGGGCTGGAGCTGGGTGGCGCGACGCGCCGGCAGCAGGGCGGCGAGGCCCGAGAGCACCACGGCCGCGAGGGCCGCCACCGCCCAGTCCACCGCAGAAGGTGCTGCGCGCACGACCGAGTCGATGGGCACAGGTCCCACGGGCGAGGCGTCGCCCATCATGTCGGCGAAGTCGACGCCGATGGTGATCAGGGGCCAGGCCGCCAGCGCAGCCAACACCAGCCCGAGCAGGCCGCCGAGCAGCCCCATGAGGGCGCCCTCCAGGGCCACGAGGCGGGCGAGCTGAAATGGCCGCATGCCCACCGCCAGCATCACGCCGAACTCGCGCATCCGCTCCATCACGCTCATCAGCACCGTGTTGATCAGCCCCAGCACGACGATGAACGCCATCACGGCCTGGATCATGTGGGCATACGCCTCGTCGAGCTCACGCTGCTGCTGGAGCATCGGGAGCGCCTGCGTCCACGGCAGCACATCGAGGCCCGTGCGCCCCGCCAGCGCCGCCAGCGCCGGCGCGATGTCGACATCCGACCCGCCCGCATCCGGCAGCACCGCCGCCACCTGGTGCGCCACGTCCGCACCGCCCATCAGCTCCTGGGTCGATCCGATCGACGCCAGCGCACCGAACGCATCCAGCTCACCCACCCCGGAGCGGAACAGCCCCACCACGCGGTACAGCCGGCTCTCCATCTCGGGGGTGCCCGCCTGGGCCATCAGCACCACCTTGTCGCCCACGCCCACCTTGAGGCTGCGCGCCAGATCGGCGCCGATGAGGATGCCGCGGTCGTCGACCACCCAGGTGCCCTCCACGATGCGCTCGTCGAGCAGCGAGATGCCCGCCTCGGCCTCGGGCTCGATGCCCTCCAACGAGACGGCCACCGCGGCCGTGGGCGACGTGAGCAGGCCGCCGAAGAAGGTGCGCCGCACCACCACAGCCTCGGGGTAGGCAGCCTGCAGCGCCGCCTGCACCGCCGACGCCTCGGTGACCACCTGCGCGGCCTCCCGATCCTGCTGCCAGCGGGCGTCCTGCACCACCACGTGGCCCGCCGTGGACTGGATGGCCCCACGGATCATGCTGTTCCACGCGCCGGCCTGAATGCCCCGCGACGTGAGCAGCAGCGCCATCGCCAGAGCGATGCCGATGCTGGTGAGCGCCGTGCGGCGTCCGTTACGCCAGAGGTTGCGGAGCGCGAGTCGAAGGATCATGCGCCCCCCTCGCGCATCGCTTCCACAGGGAGCAGCGCCGCAGCGCGCAGGGCCGGCCAGATCGCCGCCACAGCGCTGCAGATGAACACGCCGGCCACAGGCTGCAGGATGCTGTCCCAGCTCAACCGACCCTTCACCACGGGGTCGAACGTCATGTCGCCCATCGCCCAGCCCTCGCCGTTCACCGCGAGGTTCAGCCCGTAGGTGACAAGGTAGAGGTCGGCGAGGCCGGTGAGCACGAGCCCCACGGCCACGGCCAGAGCGCCCAGCGACAGCGCCTCCAGCATCACCATCCCCACCACCTCGCGGGGTCGCAGGCCCAGCGCCCGCATCACGCCCAGCTCGCGGGTGCGCTCGAACACGCTCATCAGGAGGGTGTTCACCACACCCACCGCGCTGACGCCGAAGAAGAAGAACAGCAGGACGCCACTCGTGACCTGCTGCATCCCGAGCAGCGTCGACAGACCCGGATCGACCTCGGCCCAGGTGCGCACGCTCGCTTCGCGGCCGTTCAGCACCGCCTGCACCTCGTTCCGCAGGGCCACCACAGCGGCGCCCTCGTCGGAGCCTCCCACCACCAGGGCCTCATGCGCGGCGTCGCCCAGCACGAGCAGGTCACGCAGGTCCTGGATGTGCACGAAGGCACCCGCCCGATCGATCATCGGCTGGCCGGTCTTGGCGATGCCCGAGACCCGGAACAGCTCGTTGCCCAGGCTCCCATCGTTGGCCTGCGTGACGGCCACCAGCTCGGTGCCCACCTTGGCCTTGAGCTTCCGCGCCAAATCCGCGCCCAGCACGATGTTGCGCACCGGCGCTTCATCGAGCCACACGCCCTCCACCACCTTGCGCGCCACCTCGCGGATCGCATCCTCCCGCGTGGGGTACACGCCCGTGAGCCACACGCCCTCGGTGCCCACGTCCGTGCCGAGCAGCGCGCTGCCAAAGACCCTCACCGTGGCGCGCTCCACGCCGGGCACCGCCTCCAGCGACGCGAGCAGCGCGTCGGCATCGGGCATCACGTCATGCGCATCCCGCGACACCGACCACGCCGGGTGGTGGAGCTGCACGTGCCCGAGCTGCTGCCCGATCAGCACGTCGCGCATCTGGCCGTACATGCCATTCATGAACACCATCATCGTGCTGCACACGAGCACGGCCGCCGCCATCGCGCTGGCGGTGAGCAGGGAACGCCGCGGGTTGCGCAGCACGTTCCGCCACGCGAGCTGGAACAACATCGTGGGCGCTCAGGGCTTGAGGGCTTGCAGCGTGAACAGGCTGTCTTCCACCGGCGCGTCGATGTCGAGCGAGAGGTAGCGCATCTCGGTGAACTCACCGGGCTTGTCCGCGGGCTCCAGGCGGAAGCGTGCCGGCACCTTGCGGCCGTCCATCACCTTCACGTCGTCGAAGCGCATGGTGCGCACGAGGGTGTTCTTCTCGTCGTAGTAGAGCGTGTCGAGCGGGATCTCATCGGGCCCGATGTGGGCGACCACCTTGCCCCAGACCACGGCCGCGTCGGGCTTAGGCGTGAGCGTGATGGTCCACTTCCCCTTGCCACCCACAGGACGCTCATCCACCGTCCACGTGAAGTCGTCCGAGAGGCGGGAGTCGCGCACGAGGTCGTCGTTGGAGAGGTGGCTGCCCATCCACGCGCCCGACATCATGCCGGCCGGCACCTTCATCGTGCGGTCGACCTTCGGGAGGTAGTTCCACAGGTTTTCGCCCACCTTGAGCGTGGCGACCCCAGCATCCTTGGCCGGCTCCAAGAGGCGCACCAGCGTCTGCTCGGTGCCACGCGACCACGACTGCATCTTCATCGTGCGCTCGTACTGCGCGGTCTTGACCTGCATCTCCATCACCGCGATCGACGAGGTGCCGCGCATCAGGTCGTCGTTGGCGCGCAGGAGGCGCTCCACGTCGTCTTCCGCGTGGGCGGGGGAGGCCAGCCAGAGGGCCAGCGCCATGCCGTAGTTCATCGTCTCTCCTTGCGGCCGGAGTGCCGCGACTGCCAGCCGTCGAGCAGACGGGGCATCTCTTCTTCCAGGTAGGCGTAGAAGTCGCGCATCTCCAACAGACGGCGACGGCGCGCATCGGATTCATCCGACAGGGCATCGAGGCCCCGATCGGCGATGCCCAGCATCAGGGTGTTCATGCCCAGGCGGGCGCGCATCGTGTCGACCCACATGCCGTCGCGGATGCGGTAGTAGGTGGCCCGATCACCGGGCCGCGCGAGCTTCTCCACCATGCGGGTCTGGGTGAGCTGGCGCATCGTGCCGCTCACAGCCCCCGCGCTGATCTCGATGCCTTCTGCGATCTGAGCCGCCGTCTGCTCGGGCGGATCGCAGACCATCAGCCAGCCGAGCACACGCCCGAGCATGCGCTGACCGCCGACCTCGCTCATCAGCAGGCCCATCTCTTCGGCGAAGTGCCGCAGCGCCAGGTCCATCGGAAGCTTCAAACGACCGCCATGTCTTTGGAAGTTTCACGCATCTATGAAACTTCAGGCAACGGTCAAGCGCAGCGACCGAAAAAAACCGACACCCGCAACGCGACAAGCCCCGTGATCTTGCGATCACGGGGCTTGAAGTGGCGCGGCCAAAGGGAGTCGAACCCCTAACCTTCGGATCCGTAGTCCGATGCTCTATCCAATTGAGCTATGGCCGCACAAAACTGAACAATTCGCATGACACTTCGGCACGGAGCCAGAGGGATTCGAACCCTCGGTAGAGCTTTTGACCCTACACTGGTTTAGCAAACCAGCACCTTCGGCCTCTCGGTCATGGCTCCAATGTCGAAGAGCGGAGGCGGAGGGATTCGAACCCACGGAACGTTTCCGTTCGGCGGTTTTCAAGACCGCTGCCTTCAACCACTCGGCCACGCCTCCAGGCGCGGTGAGCCCACGGCGTTTATCCGCCCCGCACGCACCGTCAAGGGATCGGGCGCGCGATCTTAGGGCCCAAACGTGATGTCGCACTCTCCAAGCCAAGGATCGCAGGTGCCGGCGCGCACGTCGTCGTCGATGCAGGCGAGGTAGTCCACGGCTTGATCCTCGCAGGTGGTGCGCAGGCAGGTGAACACGTCGTCGGTGCACCCTTGAAGGCACGCACCCAGCGGCAGGAACTCCGCCCCGCAGGCGGCCGCAGCGCAGCCCCCCAGCGCGAGCACGCCGCACGCACTGCACGCGTCCGTGGCGCGCGTGAGGCAGCGCCCCAGGCACTCGCCATCGCCGGCTGGGCACGTCAGGAAGCAGGTCTCGAAGTTTGAGCAGTCGCTGGCGCCCACCAGCGCGCTCGGCACCCGCACCAGCGCGTACGCGAGGCACATCTCGTCGAGGGTGCCCTCCCCCCACGTCACCGTGCGCGGCTCCTGCTTCTGCCCGTTGACGACCGCCTGGTTGGCGGCCGAGTTGTCGTAGGCGCAGGTGAGCTGCACCACGTCGTCCTTCTGCAGCCAGAACGGGGTGTCGGGGGCGAACCTGTAGGCCCGCTGCCAGTCGAAGTCCCAGGCCGGGATGTCGAGCACGCAGGCGTCGTCGCCGGCGCGGATCACGTCGATGCGCAGGGACTTCCCGAGGGTGTGCATGTGGCCCATCGCGCCCACCACCTCGGCCGCCGCCCCGAAGCGAAAGGTGTTGGTGTGGACGCTGTTCGGGTCGCCCGCGGCGATGACGATGCCGTAGTTCGGGAGCGCCACGGTGGTGATGATGCCGGTGGGCGTGCCGTCAAAGGTCCAGAGGCGCACCTCGCTGCGGTCGGAGGGCACGGGCTCGCCATCGGGCAGCGAGAGCGTGTTGTAGTGCAGCTGCAGCACGAGCCGCGAGCCCTTCACCCAGCGGCGGGCGTCGCCATCGGGCAGGATCTCGGGCTCGTAGCCCGGCACATAGGTGCCGGCGTTGGTGTAGTCGCTGCTCTCGAGGCCGCCACCGCCCGGAAGCGGCCCACCAAAGCAGGTGTAGCCCACCCCTTCTTCCGCGCTGTCGGCCAGCTCCACCGCCGCAGCACTCGCGGGCCCGACCACGTAGAGGATGCCGTGGTGCACGATGCGCGGGTCGCCCGGCACCACCTCCAGCGCGCGCACGTCGAGGTCTTCGGCCAGCGCCGGGCCCAGCGGCACGCAGTGGTAGTCATCGGGCAGGAAGGGCTTGGGTGTGTAGGCCGACGCCGCCTGCACGACCACGTCGGGCGCGGGCAGCACCTCGGACTCGGGCAGCACCCGCGGCACGAAGTCGTTCGGATCGCCTTCCGGGAAGCCGGCCTCGGCCCACGCCACCACAAACGCACGATCGGCAGGCGGCAGTGCGCGGCTGTGGTCGATGGGGTGACAGTCCGACGACGCATGCCACGGCGGCATCGTGCGGGACTGCACCGCACCGGCGGCCGCCGCCGTCCAGTTGGGCGCGCCGCCGGCCCAGGCGTCCGCGTCGTAGCGAATGTCGAACGGGCCCACGCCTCCCGGCGCGTGGCAGGACTCGCAGTGCGCGCCGAAGATCGGGCGCACGTCGCGGTGGTAGTTGATGTCGTCCGGCACCTCGGCATGCGTGATCGCTTTAGGCATTCGTCACCAACGGAACTGCGTCGAACGCCCGCT
>CAYNFK010000113.1:0-15145 GCA_964396405.1 uncultured Enterobacteriaceae bacterium | reverse complement strand
AGGGCAAGCGCTCCACCCGCAACAAGGCCCGCATCAGCCAGTACGACGACCTGCTCCAGCGCAGCCAGACCGGGGACGTCGGACGCCCGGGCGCGGAGATCGTGCTGCCGCCGGCACCCCGCCTGGGCGACACGGTCGTGCGCTTCGAGGGCGTGTCGAAGGCTTACGGCGACCGCAACCTCATCGAGAAGCTCACCTTCGAGCTGCCGCGAGGCGGCATCGTGGGCATCATCGGTCCCAACGGCGCCGGTAAGACCACCCTGTTCCGCATGATCATCGGCCAAGAGCAGCCCGACGCCGGCACGATCACCGTCGGTGAGACCGTGAAGCTCGCTTACGTGGATCAGTCGCGCGACGAGCTGAACGCCACCAAGAGCGTGTGGGAGAACATCACGGGCGGCACCGACCTGCTGAAGATCGGCAACCGCGAGCTCAACAGCCGCGCGTACTGCTCCACCTTCGGATTCAAGGGCGGTCAGCAGCAGCAGGCCGTGGGCACGCTCTCGGGCGGTGAGCGCAACCGCGTGCACCTCGCGAAGCTCCTGCAGCGCGGCGGCAACGTGCTGCTGCTCGACGAGCCCAGCAACGACCTCGACGTCGACACGCTCCGCGCCTTGGAAGAGGGCCTGGAGAGCTTCGCCGGCTGCGCCGTGATCATCAGCCACGACCGCTGGTTCCTCGACCGCCTCGCCACCCACATCCTCGCCTTCGAGGGCGACAGTCAGGTGCTGTGGTTCGAGGGCAACTACGAGGCCTACGAGAAGGACCGCAAGGCCCGCTTGGGCCACGACGCCGACCAGCCCCACCGCCTCAAGTACAAGCCCCTCACCCGCGGGTGACGGTTGTAGCTCCGGCTATCGGGCCAACGGCAGCCGGAGCTCCACCACCATGTCGGCGTCCGCGCGGCGCACGGTCACATCCCCGCCCGCCGCCACGGCCACCTCTTGCGCGTACGCCAAACCGGCCAGCGGCATCGGCACGCGCTGCCTGCGCAGCAGGATCGGACGCTCGCGCGAGAGCAGCGCCGGCAGGTGATCGAGCAGCGCCGCATACGCCTTGCCCTGCACGGTGAGCACGGCGTCTTGCCCCAAGCGCAGCGCCGTGGCCGACACCTCCCGCTTGCCCGAGGCACGGATCCACACCACCCGCACCGCGTCTTCCACGATGGCCTGCAGCACGTCGGCCGCAACGGCCACAGGCAGCGCCTCACCCGCAGACACCGACACCTTGCCGCCAAAGGCGGGGCGGGCACCGATCTTCCGCAGCACCGGCACCAGATCCACGCTGCCCTCCGGGCGGGCCACAGGGCGTCGCCCGAGGTTGGCCACGCCATCGAGCATCAGATCGGCCAGGTCCACGGCCTCCAGCAGCGCGTCCACGTCTTCTTGGAAGCCCGCGGCGACGGCACCATCCGACTGCAGCGCCATCACCGTGAGCTGGAGCGCCTGCAGCGGACCGCGCAGGTCGTGCGCGAGCTCGCGCGACAGCGCACCCGACACCTCGGTCCACCCCGACTGACGCGCGATCAGGCCCTGGAGGCGCGCCCGCACCTCGTCGACATCCAGCGGGAAGACCGCCACATCGTGAACGCCCTTCCGGAGCACGCGCGCCCACGCCCGCAGCTCGCTTCGGTCCACCACGAACAGCGTGGGGACCTGACCATCCCGCACGCGCTGCACCACCTCGGGCGCCAGCCCTGGTGTGCCCACCACCCAGGCCGCGACCTCGATGCCGGCCAGCGCGTCGGGAGCGACCTCTACGGCCTCAACGCGGTCGACGAGCTCAGGCACGAGGGCTTCAAGGGTGCCCGCATGCACGAGGCCGACGCGCGGGAGGCTCACGGGGTGGCGCCGGGGGTCTCAAGTGGGTTGCCTGCTTCGATCCACGCCATGGTGCCGCCTTCCACGTTCATGGCCTTGTAGCCCGCCGAGGCCATCTGATCGGCCGCACGCGCCGAACGGCCGCCGGAGCGGCAGATGAAGTAGACCGGCTGGTCCTTCGGGAGCTTCGCGATCTCGGGGTGGGTGGGCGACAGCGTGGCGAGCGGCACGTGGACCGCGCCGGGCACATGGCCCTCGGCCCACTCTTCGTCGGTGCGCACGTCGATGACCACGGCACCGGCAGCCTTGGCGGCCACGAGCGCGGCCACATCGACGTTCTCGCGTCGCGCCAGCGCAGTGGGCTCGGCCGGCGTGGACGCCGCGGGTGCGGCCGACGGGGTGGCCGAAGAGGGCGTGCCGCAGGCGGCGGCGAGGGCGATGACGGCGATCCAACGCATGGTGAACTCCATGCCCCCTTCTATTCACGCCGACGCGCGGTTCAATCGGAGGCGGGGTGCCCAGGGTGAACTTGACCCGACGGATGGCCGCCCGCCGTGCACAGGCCCGCACCCGGCAGGCCCGCCAGCTCACAAGCGAGGTTCGCAGCCAGCGCCAGCAGCGCACCGGCCGCCACGGTGTCCACCATCCGCCGCGACACCCGAACCGCCCCGTCCACCCCGAGCGCCTCGCCCTCCCGGGCCCAAGCCCGCATCCCCACCAGCACGCTCGCCGCGACCGGAAGCGCACCCACGACGAGCCGCGGCCACCACCCCGCCACCACCAGCGCGGTCATGCCGACCATGACCACGCACCAGCTCGCTGCAGCGGCCCGCACGGTCGCCACAGCGCCATGCCGCACCACGTAGGTCGGGTAGCCCCGCGCAGCGTCGTCGGGCCCCTGGAAGGCCTGCGCCACGAAGTAGGCCGTGAGCACCCCAGGGACCAGCAGCGCCAGCGTGACGACCACACGCGGCGTGAGATCCACGCCGGACGCCGCGACCCCGACCGCCGGCGAGATCACACCGTAGCCGACCCCATTCACCAACGGTCCCAGCACCGGGTGGGCCTTCCACCGAAGGCGCGGCGAGGAGTAGGCCCACGACAACCCCGCGGCCACCAGCGTGAGCGCGCCCAGCAGCCCGCTCACCTGACCCGCGAGCCCCACCGCCGCGACCAATGCCGCCGTCGCCGGGAGGTGCAGACCGCTCGGCACTGGGGCGGAGCGGCCCAGCAGCACAGGCCCCTCGTCGCGGTCCAGACACGCATTGAGCCACATGGTGCCGACGTGCAGCGCCGTCCACGCCACCAACACCCACGCCAGACCCTGCGCCTCCACCATCGGGAGCGCCCGATCCCAGAGCGCCACCACGTATCCGAGCCCCACGAGCCCGAGCACGCCGAGCCCGAGCTGGACTCGCGCCAGCGCCACAACATCCCGCCAAGGGAGCGCGGACCCGACGCTCACGGCATCGTCAGCACGAGCGGTCGGGACGCTGTGCGCGTGAGGTTGAACGCTTCGAGCTCCGCGGGGGTCACCGGCTCTGCGCTGGGCTGCACCACGCCCTGCAGGTAGCGCTCCACGAGGTCACGCACGGCCTCTCCCCACGTCGTCTCCGTGCGGGTGTCCCAGTAGGCCAGCAGGGCCATGCGCCGGTCGCGCGCTGTGGGCAGCACGGATCCGCCGTCGATTGGGATGCCGTGCTCCCAGAGGTCGTCCAAGCGGGCAGGCAGCGACTCCAGCTTCTTGCCAAGGCCCGCCGTCGACATCTTGTCGCCGAACGACTGCGCCTCGTCGGCCACGGCCTCCAGGGCGTCGCGCTGGTAGGACCGAAAGCGCCGCTGCGACACGGTCTGCCCGCCGGGGCGGATGCACAGCGGCACCAGCACACACGACAGCCAGCGCGCCGGGCTGCTCCCGCCCACCCACGGCTCGAACTGGATGGGCTGCCGCTTGACCTCCACGCGCCCGTCGTTGTGGACCACGACGTCGCCTCGGTAGTTGTAGCCGTGGCGCATCACGACGCGGTCGTCGCGACGGATCATCTGCGTGTAGCCGGCCTCCTTGGCGGCCTGGATCACAGCGTCGCGGGCGAGCTTGATCTGGAAGTCCGACCACACCACCACCGTGCCCGCATCGACGGGTGCGTCGTCAGGGTCCGCGTCGGCAGGCTCGGCCTCGGTGGGCACCGCAGGTTCCGCCGCATCAGCGGGAACGCCCGGTTCCGCAGGCACCACCGGATCCGCCGCAATCGCCAGCACCACCCACAGCCACATCAGACCCACGCCTCTCGGCACAGGGGCGGCTCGCCGAACGCGGCCCGCGCTTCACGCGCCGAAGCCTCATCCTCGTACAGCCGCACGTCGGCGCGCGGCCACTGACGCAGCAGCGTGGGCGACGTGAGCACCACCAGCGTGATGAACCCGGTGCCCTTGTCGCGCACCAAGGCCCACGCCACGCCACGCTCGTGGGGACCGGCGTCGCGTCCCCACGCGTCGCGGCTCCACGTGGGCTCGAGCTTCCACTCGCCCTTGCGGTCAGGCAGGAACACGGCCGGCGGGCCCTGCTCGAACATCAGCTGGTCGAATGGATTTGGAAACACCATGCCCAGGCTCTATCCCGGTCACCACGCCTCGTACGGACGGTCCGTTCGCGCCGAGGCCCCCCATCGTGCTACCGGGTGACCCCCCGAGCCGGAGGCCCCATGTCCGCGATCTTTCAGGTGACTGCCCGTCAGGTTCTCGACTCCCGCGGGAACCCCACCGTGGAAGTGGAGGTGCTCACCGACGCCGGCGCGAAGGGCCGCGCAGCCGTGCCGTCCGGGGCCTCCACGGGGGAGCACGAGGCGGTCGAGCTGCGCGACGGCAACAAGGCCCGCTGGCTCGGGAAGGGTGTGTCGCAGGCCGTGGCCAACGTGAACGGCACCATCGCCGACCAGCTCATCGGGCGCGACGTGCGCGACCAGGCGGCGATCGATGGCGTGCTCGTCGCGCTCGATGGCACCGCCAACAAGAGCAAGCTCGGCGCCAACGCGATGCTCGGCGTCTCCTTGGCCGTCGCCCACGCCGCCGCCGACGAGTCCGACCTGCCGCTCTACCGCTACCTGGGCGGTCCTCTCGCGCGCACCCTGCCCGTGCCGCTGCTCAACATCCTCAACGGGGGCGCGCACGCCGACAACAACGTCGACATCCAGGAGTTCATGGTGGCGCCTGTGGGCGCGCCGTCGTTCTCCGAGGGCCTGCGCTGCGGGGTGGAGATCTACCACGCGCTCAAGGGCCTCCTGAAGAAGCGTGGCCTCGCCACTGCGGTGGGCGACGAGGGCGGCTTCGCCCCCAACCTGCCGAGCAACCGCGCCGCCCTGGAGGTGGTCGCCGAAGCCGTGGGCCTCGCCGGCTACAAGCTCGGGGCCGACGTGGTGCTCGCTCTCGATGTGGCGGCCAGCGAGATCTACCGCGACGGTGCCTACCACCTCGCCGGTGAAGGCCTGGTGCTCGACGCCGCCGCGCTGGTCGAGTTCTACGCCGGCTTGGCCAAAGACTTCCCGCTGTTCAGCATCGAAGACGGCTGCGCCGAGAACGACTGGGCCGGCTGGAACCTTCTCACTCAGCGCCTCGGCAGCACCGTGCAGATCGTGGGCGACGACCTGTTCGTCACCAACACCCAGCGCCTCGCGCGCGGCATCGCCGAGCGCGCGGCCAACAGCATCCTCGTGAAGGTCAACCAGATCGGCACGCTCACCGAGACCCTCGAAGCGGTCGACATGGCCCACCGCGCCGGCTTCACGTCCATCCTCTCGCACCGCTCCGGCGAGACCGAAGACACCACGATCGCCGACCTCGCTGTGGCCGTCGGCTCGGGCCAGATCAAGACCGGCGCCCCGGCCCGCAGCGAGCGCGTGGCGAAGTACAACCAGCTCCTGCGCATCGAGGAGCAGCTCGGCTCCGCAGCCCGGTACGCCGGTCGAGGCATCCTGCGGTCCGTCTAGTCGGGCTCCACGTAGGTGCCGTCCACCGCCTCGATGCGTCGGGCGTCGATCCAGATCGCGCCGTCCTTAGCGTAGTAGCCGCTGCGCTCCAGGAGCGCGGCCTGCGTGGCGGGGTCAAGCAGATCGTCGCCGAAAGGCCTCACGAGACCCTCCACCGTGAACGTCTCGTAGCTGACCCGCGCCTCGGGCTCGCGGGTGGTGCGCACGAACACCGACACCCCGCGCGTCTCGGTGCTGTGCTCGGGCACCAGCGGGAACACGTAGTGGACGACCTCGTTCGCGATCAGCGAAGCCGGCTGACGCTGGGTCACGGTGGCCCCGAAGTGGGCCTGACCGCGCAGGCTCACCCACGACGAAGCAGGCGGCAGCGCATCGAACGAGGAGGGCGCGAGCGCCTCGGGGCGCGCCGGATCCCCACCGCAGGCGATCAGCCAGGCCCACCACATCGAGCAACTCCACGCGGACGTCGGTTGTCCGCTGCGACGCCGTGCACACGTTAGCTGCTTCGGCCTCGGAGTGGGAATGTCTCAAGTGGTGGATCTCTACGCGCACTTCGCCACGTTCGGGGTTGATGAAGACCTCATCGGTCCTGCGCTCGCTGCGGCCACAGCCCACGGCGCGGATCAGGCGGAGCTGTTCTTCCAGCACGGCACGTCCACGTCGCTCGGCATGTCCGATCGCATCGTCAACCGCGCCCACACGCACGTCGATCTGGGCGTAGGCGTGCGCGTCGTGGTGGGCGATCAGGTCGGCTACGCCTACACCGAAGACCTCTCACCCGAGGCCGTGCTCCGCGCCGCGCGCACGGCCGCCGAGATCGCGCGCGGCTCCACCGCCACCGTGCAGATCGGGGCACCCCGCCGCATCGCCGGCGCCAACCACTACCCGCTCAGCCGCAGCTGGGGTGATGTGGACCTCACTGAGCGCCTGCCGCTGATCCGTGCCTGGGAGGAGCGGGCCTTCTCGCTCGACCCCCGGGTGAAGAAGGCCCAGGTCAGCCTGTTCGATGGCGAGTCCCGCGTGCTCATCGCCCGCGCCGATGGTCTGAGGGTCACCGATCTGCGGCCCAGCACGGGTGCCTGGGTTGAGGTCACCCTCGAGGATGCCTCAGGCCGCGAGACCGGCAGCCACAACGTCTCCGGCCGCACGGGTCTGGAGCTCTACGATGAGGCCCGCCAGGATCGCCTCGTGCGCTTGGCCGTCGAGCGCGCCAGCCAGGCCCTGCTCGCAGGCAGCCCCCCCGCCGGCGAGATGCCGGTGGTGATGGCGCCCGGAAGCTCCGGCATCCTGCTGCACGAGGCGATCGGCCACGGCCTCGAGGCCGACTTCAACCGCAAGGGCACCAGCATCTTCGCGGATCGCATGGGCCAGTCCATCGCCAGCGAGCACGTCACCATCGTGGATGATGCCACGATCCCCGGTGCCCGTGGCTCGCTCAACGTCGACGATGAGGGCAACGCCACCGAGCGCACCACGCTCGTGAAGAACGGCGTGCTCACCAGCTACCTGCACGATGGCATCAGCGCGCGGCACTACGGCGTGGCCCCCACGGGGTCGGGTCGGCGCGAGAGCTTCCGCCATCCCGTGCTGCCCCGCATGCGCAGCACCTACATGGAGGCCGGCCCGCACGATCCCGCCGAGATCATCGCCGAGGTGAAGGAGGGCATCTACTGCGAGACCTTCGCCAACGGTCAGGTGCAGATCGGCGGCGGCGACTTCGCGTTCTACGTGCGCTTCGGCTGGATGATCGAGAACGGCAAGCTCACCCGCCCGATCAAGGATGTGAACCTCGTCGGCAACGGCCCCAAGGTGCTCGCCTCCATCGACCGCGTAGGCAACGACCTGGTGATCGACGAAGGCGGCTGGACCTGCGGCAAGGATGGGCAGAGCGTGCCGGTGAGCCAGGGCATGCCCACCGTCCGGGTCGCGAAGCTCTCGGTGGGAGGTGGCCGATGAGTCAGGAGCTCCTCGATCTCGCCGCCTCGGTCGTGAAGGCCACGCAAGCTCTCGGTGCCGAAGAGGTGCGCGTCGGCGTCAGCGAAGGCACGCAGACCTCCATCGGACGCCGCGACCGCCAGGTGGAGACCGCGTCGGCGTCCACGTCGCGCAGTCTGGGGCTCTCGCTGCTGGCCGAAGGCCGGTGGTCCAGCCACTCCACCTCGGATCTGCGGCCCGAGGCGCTCGCCGACTTCCTCAAGACCGCCGTGGCCGCCACGCGCGTGCTTGAGCCCGACCCCGACCGCGCGCTGGCCCCGGCCGAGCTGTGTGGTCGTGGATCCACCGAAGCCCACCTCGATCACCTCGATCCCGCCTGGTTCACCTTCACCGCCGACGAGCGCGGCGCGTGGGCCGAGGCCCTCGAAGCCGCCACCCTCGCGCTGGCCGACCAGCGGCTCATCTCCGCCGAGGCCCACGTCTCCGATGGGCAGGGCAGCGCGGCGGTGGTCACCAGCCATGGTTTCGCCGACACCAGCCAGAGCGCCTCCTTTGGCTTCTACGCGGGCGTCACGCTGCAGGATGATGATGGGCGCAAGCCGGAAGGCGGCGCGGGCTACAGCGCTTGCTACCGCAGCGATCTGCCCTCGGTGGAGCTCGTGGCCGAAGAAGCCTGGGCCAAGGCGCGTGAGGCGCTCGGTGCGGGCCCGATCGCATCCGGGCGCTACCCGCTCGTGCTGCAGAACCGCGTGGTGGGACGCATCCTCGGCATGCTCGGCGGGCCGCTCTCGGGGCACGCCCTGCACCACGGCCGCTCCTGCCTGGCCGAGAAGCTCGGCGAGGCCATCGGCAGCAAGCACCTCACCATCTTCGATGACCCCACGATCCCGCGCGGCCTCGGCAGCACGCCGTGGGATGGGGATCTGATGGTCGCCCACCCGCGCCCGGTGGTCACCGAAGGCGTGCTCAACACCTTCTACCTCTCCACGTACTACGCCCGGAAGCTGGGCAAGCCGCCCACCACGTCGGGGCGCAGCAACTGGGTGGTTCCCCCGGGGCAGCGCTCGTGGCAGGAGATCGTGGGCGGCGAGGCCAAGGCCATCCTGGTCACGGGCTTCCTGGGTGGCAACGCCAACCCGCTCACCGGCGACTTCTCGTTCGGCATCCGCGGCCGCCTGCTCGAGAACGGCGAGCCCACGGCGTGCTTGTCGGAGATGAACCTGTCCGGAAACCTGCTGCAGATCTTCCACCAGCTCGCCGAGGTCGCGAACGATCCGTGGACGTGGAGCTCCACGATCTGCCCCACGCTGGTGTTCGAAGACCAGGCCTTCTCGGGCACCTGATGCGCGGCATCGAGAAGCTGGAGGCCGCCGGGCTGAACGTCGTGCGCCATGCCCCGCTGGCCAAGCGCACCACCTGGCGGGTGGGCGGCACGGCCGACGCGCTCGTGGCCGTGCGCACCGCCGAGGAGCTCGCCACCACCTTGCAGATCGCCGCTTCGGCAGGCCTTCCCGTGGTGCCGCTCGGGGCCGGGAGCAACGTGCTGGTGGCCGATGCCGGCGTGCGCGGGGTGGTCGTGCAGCTCGTCGGTGAGCTCGCCGACACCGCCATGGAAGATGGCCACCTCGTGGCCGCTGCGGGCCTCAAGCTCGTGGTGCTGCTCGCGCGCGCCGCCCGGGAGGGATGGCCCGGCCTGCACGCGCTGGCCGGCATTCCCGGCACGGTGGGGGGTGCGGTGCGGATGAACGCCGGCACGTCGCTGGGCGAGATCGGCGATGCGCTCGATGCGGTGGAGGTCGTGCATGCCGATGGATCCGTCGCCTGGCTGCCCCGTGAGGCGCTCGCTCTGGGCTACCGCACCACGTCGCTGCCGCCGGGATCCGTGGTCACCCGCGCCCGCCTTCGTCTGGCGGGTGAGGCCCACTCCAGCGCTGAGCACGCCGCCACCTTCCTCGCGCGGCGGAAAGCCACTCAGCCTCTGGATCTGCCGAGCTGCGGATCCACCTTCCGCAACCCCACCGGGGATGCGGCCGGGCGACTCATCGAGGCCGCCGGGCTCAAGGGCTACACGGTGGGCGGCGCGCAGGTCTCGCCCAAGCACGCGAACTTCGTGGTGAACCTCGGCGAGGCCACAGCCGCCGACGTGCTCGCCGTGGTCACCCACGCGCGGAGCGAGGTGCTCCAGCAGCTGGGGGTGGCGCTGGAGCCCGAGTTCCAGGCGCTGGGCGCTTGGGAAGATGCCGCGTTGCTCACGGCGGCCGGTCTGCCGCCGGCCTGAGGTCGGTCGAAGCGCTCACTCGACCCAGGCCGGCAGACTGTGCGCAAATGCGTTGGAAACGGTCCTGTGACCCCATTGCGGATCGCATGTGCACACTGTACGATGCGCAGCTTTTTGCTCGCCGATGGCGTCTGCGCTGAGCGAAGGAGAGGACATGAAGGGGTTGGTGTTGCTGCGCCTGTGGATGGTGCTGCTCTTGCTGTGTCCGGTGGTCGCGCACGCCGCGCTGCCCGAGGTCAACACCCTCGCAGCCACCACGGTCACCCCCACGGCGGTGAACCTCAACGGCACCGGCACGCCCAACGGCGAAGCCACGCAGGCGTGGTTCCGCGTCTCGTCCACGCCGTTTGCGATCTGCGACGACACCGTGGGCTCTCGTGTTCCGGTCGCAGCCGGCACGGATCTGGGCGCGGGCTCGGCGGCCGTGCCGTACACCATCGCCGCGCTGGGGCTCACAGCAGGCACCACCTACTCGTTCTGTGCCGTCGCCGAAAACGCCTCGGGCCTAGCCTTGGGGCCCGTGCTCACGTTCACCACCCCTGCGCCGCCCGTGGTGGTCACCGTCGGGGCGGACCCCTTCACGGCCACCACCGCCACGCTGCGTGGCTCAGCGAACCCCTTGGGCGTCAGCACCACCGCGTGGTTCCGGTATTCCACCACGAGTCCCGGCACGTGCAACGACACCTTCGGCACGCGGGCACCCAGCTCCAGCGGAACCGGACTCGGAGCGGGCGCAACCCCTGTCGATTTCTCGCGCGACCTGACCTCGCTCCTTCCGGGCACCACGTACACCGTGTGTGCGATCGCGCAGAACGCGTACGGACTGTCGTTTGGGGAGCCGGTCTCGTTCACCACGCCTGCCCTCCCGCCCACGGCCAACACGCCATTCGCGCCCACGGTCACCGGCACCACGGCGACGCTACGTTCCTCCGGTACGCCACGCGGGGCCGAGACCACCGGGTGGTTCCGTTACGACACCGTCAACCCGGTGATCTGCAGCGACTTTTTCGGAACACGCGCCCCCGACACCGGAGGGTCGCCGCTCGGGGCAGGCAACAGCGCGGTCGCCTTCGAAACGACGGTGACTGGCCTGTTTCCTGGGGTCACCTACCACATGTGCGCCATCACCCAGAACACGGTGGGCACCACCTTCAGCACCCTCACCACGTTCACCACGGCCAGTGCACCTACGGTCTTCCCCGGCTCTGCCTCCTCCATCGGCACCACCACCGCCACGCTCAACGGGTCGGTGCACGCTCGGCTGGCCGCTACCACGGCTTGGTTCCGGTTCAGCACCACCGACCCCGGCACGTGTGACGACACCTTCGGCACGCGCGCGCCCACCACCGGCGGCACGGCCATCAGCGCCAGCTCCTCGGGCGCCACCTACTCTCAGGCGCTCACCGGCCTGGTGCCCAACACGACCTACTACTTCTGCAGCATCGCCTCGAACGCAGAAGGCACCTCGTTCGGCGAGGTGCGAAGCTTCCTCACCCGCGGACCGCCGGTTGTGTCCACCGAGCCTGCCACCAGCGTCTCGTCGACCAGCGTGCGCCTGCAAGGCATCGCCAATCCCATGGCGGCCACGTCCACCGGGTGGTTCCGCTACAGCACAACCGCCCCTGCCAGCTGCAACGACACCTTCGGCACCCGCGCACCGACCAGCGGGGGCGTCTCATTGGGCTCCGGGTCGGCTCCCGTTGCGTTCACAGACTTCGAATCTTCTCTTTCGCTGGTCACGACGTACTACTACTGCGCGATCGCGAGCAACGGCTATGGCACCTCGTTCGGGCAGGTGCTGTCCTTCACCACCACGCCCGCCGCTCCCATCCCCGTTGCGCCCACGTTCTCCAACCGCAGGGGAACGGAGATCACGCTGAGCGGCGCGGCGACGCCGCAGGGTGCAGAGACGTCCGGCTCCTTCCGATACCAACTCACGCAGGGTGCCCCGGCCTCTTGCACCGACCTCGCGGAATCGGTGCCGGCTGCGGGCCCGTTCGCGCTGGGCTCGGGCCTCACCTCGGTGCCGTTCAGCACCACGCTGACCGGCCTCACGCCCGGTGCCAACTACACCGTCTGTACGGTAGCCGAGAACGCGTACGGCACCAGCGGATCGGCCCGGGTCACCTTCACCACGGCCCTGCCCCCCGAGGTGACCACGAATGTGCCGACAAGCCTGACCCGAACCAGCGTGAGGCTCAATGGCACCTCTCGACCCAACAACGGTGCCACCTTGGGCTGGTTCCGAATGAGCACCACCGACCCCGGATCGTGCAACGACACCTTTGGCACACGGTACCCCACCACCGGCGGCCACGACGGCGGCACGACCTCGGTCACGCAGAGCTTCAGCGAATCGGTCAGCCTACCCACAAGCGACACGCTGTATTTCTACTGTGCCATCGTCTCGAACAGCGAGGGCACAGCGTTTGGCGAGGTGCGCAGCTTCCGTTCGCATGGCTATGTGACGGTGACTACGCTCGCACCAGCACCCCTGGCTCCACGAACCGCGACACTGCAAGGCACCATCGACCCTCAGCAGACCGCAGGAGCGGGCTGGTTCCGCTACAGCACCACCAACCCCGGCGCCTGCAGTGAGAGCTTCGGGACCCGCGCCCCCGCATCGGGCACGATCGCGGTGGGGGCCGGCGACGATCCTGTCCCGTTTTCGCAGAACATCACCGGCCTCACACCCGGTGAGACCTACTTTGTGTGCGCCATCGGATCGAACGCCTACGGCACGTGGTGGGGAGGAGTCGTGGAGTTCGTCGCTCCTGCCGACGTTCCCACGGTCGCGCCCACCACCATCTCTTTCTTGCTTGGAACGTCGGCGCGGCTGGTGTCGGGTGCCACCCCAAACGCCAGTGAGACGACCGGGTGGTTCCGATACAGCACAACCAACCCAGGCACCTGCAACGACACCTTTGGCACGCGGGCGCCCACCTCGGGCGGGTTCGCGTTGGGCGGAGGAGGCTCCAAGGTCTCCTTCGAGCAACAGCTGACGGGCCTGAGTCGCAACACGACCTACTACGCGTGTGCCATTGCCTCGAATGGCGTCGGACTCGCCGTCGGGACCGTCCTCTCCTTCACCACCGCCGACCTGCCTCAAGTGACGACGCTCTCCCCCAGCAGCACGAGTACGTCGGCGTCGCTCGAGGGCCGCGCCAATCCTGGCGGACTCGCGACCACCGGGTGGTTCCGCTACAGCACCACCGACCCGGGCACCTGCAGCGACAGCTTCGGCATCCGCGCGCCCACCTCGAGCGGCTCATCGCTCGGCACGGGCAGGAGCAGTGTCGGCTTCTCGGCGAGTGTCACGGGCCTCACGCCACGGACGACCTACTACGTCTGCGCCATCGCTCAGAACTCGGAGGGCATCTCGTTTGGCACCCCCGTAGCGTTCAGCACACGCGGTGCCCCGCAGCTCACCACCCTCGCTGCCAGCTCGCTCACGGACTCGGGTGCCACGCTCAACGCCGAAGTGGACCCGGGGGGCGCAGCCACCACGGTTTGGTTCCGGTACAGCTCCACGCCTCAGTCCACCTGTGTGGACACCTTCGGCATCCGCACGCCTTCCACCGGGGGCATCGCGGTTTCAGCCAGCTTCACTGCGTCCGTGGTCTCCCGCTCCATCACGGGTCTCGCCGCGGGCACCGGCTACTACGTCTGCGCCTTCGCGAACAACACCTACGGAACCGTGAGCGGCGGCGTAGAGTTCTTCCAGAAGAGCGACACGGATCCCGTCGTCACCACGTCGACCGCTGCAGACGTTACCGCATCCACGGCGACCTTCAGCGCCACCGTGCTGCCCAACGGCCTGCCCACCTCCGCTTGGTTCCGCTATGCCACCGTGAACCCCGGCGTGTGCGACGACACGTTCGGCACCCGCGCCCCCGCCGCGGGCGGCGTGGATGTGGGGAGCGGCTCGGTCAACGTCACCGCCACCCAGCCGGTCACCGGGCTCGCACCCGTCACCACCTACTTCGTATGCGCAGCCGCCCAGAACGCCTCGGGCACCGCCTTCGGCGAGGTGGTCAGCTTCACCACCTCGGGTCCCCCCGTGGTCACCACCCTGCCCGCTACGGGCCTCTCCGACACCTCCGCGAACCTCCACGGCAGCGCCGTCGCCAACGGACTCGCCACCACCGCCTGGGTCCGGGTGAGCAGCACCGATCCCGGCACCTGCAACGACACGTTCGGCTTCCGCCTGCCCACAAGCGGCGGCTTCAACGCTGGCTCAGGCACGAGCGCAGTGAACTACGGGTTCTCGTACTCCTCGGCCCCACCGAACACCACGTTCTACTACTGTGCCATCGCGTCCAACAGCGAAGGAACGCGCTTTGGTGCGGTGCTGTCCTTCACCACCTTCGGACCGCCGAGCGTCGTCACCCAGGCCGCTACCAACGTCACCTCGTCCACCGCCACGCTCAACGCGCTGGTGAACCCGCGCGGCGGCGCCACCGTGGGGTGGTTCCGCTACGACATCACCGATCCGGGCATCTGCAACGACACCTTCGGCGTGCGCACGCCGGCGGCCGGCGGCACGTCGCTCGGAAGCGGCAGCTCGAACGCGCCGCTCACCGCCTCCATCACCGGCCTGCTCGCGGGCCGCGTCTACTACGCGTGCGCCATCGCCGACAACCCGTACGACACCGGGGTGGGCAACGTCATCACGTTCACCACGGGTGCAGGTGCACCGGTCGCCACCACGCTCGCCCCCATCAGCGTGCTCGCCACCACGGCCACGCTGCGTGGCAGCGGCACCCCCAACGGTGCCGCCACCACGGGCTGGCTGCGGTTCAGCACCACGTCGCCGGGCACCTGCAACGACACCTTCGGAACGCGCGTGCCCGTCACCGGCGGCACCGCGCTCGGCACGGCCAACAGCCCCGTCACCTACGAGCTGCCCGTCACCGGCCTCACCCCGGCCACCACCTACCATGTGTGTGCGGTGGTCCAGAGCGCCGAAGGCACGGCCTTCGGACTGGTGGTGCCGTTCACCACCGCGTCGCCGCCGGCTGTCACCACGCTGGACGTCTCTGCGGTGGGCGCCACCACGCTCACGCTCAACGGATCCGCCGTGCCGAACGGCACAGACACCACCGGGTGGTTCCGGTACGGCACCACGG
>CAYNFK010000112.1:0-15477 GCA_964396405.1 uncultured Enterobacteriaceae bacterium | reverse complement strand
GCGAACATGGCGCTGAGGCGATCGATGCTGCGGGAGATGTTGTTGGAGGAGTAGGCGTCGGTCGTGGGACGGTGGCCGGGGGCCGCGCGCCGCCGAGCGCACCCAGGAGCAGATGGCCGCGAGCCTCGGCGTGAAGCAGCCCTCCGTCCACAAGATCGAGCGGCAGTCCGACCTCTACCTGTCGACGCTCCGGCGGTTCGTTGAGGCCGCGGGTGGGACGTTGGAGCTCGTTGTCACGCTGCCGGGCACGGGGGTGGTCCATCTGTCGGGCATCGGGCAGCTCACGGAGGCGGATCCGGACTGACTGCCCGATGGGCTGCGGCGTGGTTCCCGAGTCCTTGACCAGCCCAAGCTGGACCTGGGTGTGCCGCACAACGCCGATGGCGTTGCTGCCCACCTCCGACGACTCAAAGCCGCTTATTCACCACCATCCTTCTTCTCGATGCGCCGCGCAGCCTCCACAACCTGGTCGAAGTCGCTGACGCGTTCCTCCTCCATGGCGCGCTGCCCGGCCTGAAATCGCTCGTACTCCTCGCCCGCACGCAGCTCGGCAAGCGCGTGGCTGACGCGGCCCGCGTCGGACAGCACTTCGCGTTCGTTGAAGCGAAGGAAGGCGTCAAGACGCTCCACCCACTCCGTCATCGTCATCGCGCGGCGTCGACGGGCTTGGTCCTCGGCGAAGTCGAGCGAGCATGGACGACCTCTGCCGCCGTGTGTCCATGAATGGCGAAGTGCAGCTTGTTCTGGACCTTGGCGTAGAACGTGCGCGTGATCTCTGAGCCGTCATCGTAGTCCACGCTGCACTGTGCGTAGATATCCGTGATCTTTTGGTAGAACCGGCGCTCCGACGCACGGATTGCACGGATGCGCTCGAGCAGCTCGTCGAAGTAGTCCGCCGCCTCGCGGGACTTCAGCCGCTCGTCGTCCATCGTGAAGCCCTTCACGACGAACTCTTCGAGGCGCTCGGTGGCCCACTGGCGGAAGCGGGTGCCGACGGCCGACTTCACCCGGTACCCGAGCGCGATGATCGCCGGAAGCGCGTAGTGGTCAATTTGCCGGGAAACCTGCCGCGAACCTTCTGTCTGAACTATCAAGAATTGCTTGATAGTTGGTGCCGCGAGCAGTTCGCCCTCTTCGTAGATGCCCTGCAGGTGCTGGTTGACGTTCTGAACGGACGTCGAGAAGAGCGTCGCGAGCTGGCGCTGCGTCAGCCAGACCGAGCCCTCATGGAGGCGCACGTGGACGCGCGAGGCGCCCGCAGCGTCCGTGTAGAGCAGAAGCTCACCGGTTCCGCGCGCCATCAGGTCATGCCTCGCATCGTCGTGGTCACGTGTTCCGCCCTCGTCGTTCGCGACTTAGCACGCCACGCGGACAGTTCCTGGGTCGGGGCCGCGGCGCCGGGCCGCCCGTGCTAGCTTCCGCCCGCCCCGGAGGCCCCATGCGCACGCTGCTCGCCGCCCTGTTCCTGACCGCCTGCTCCTCGCCCACCCTGGACGAACAAGACTTCGTCGCTGAGGAAGGCGGCGAGATGCTCGACGGCCTGCAGCTCCCCACCTCCATCACCCTCACGCCCGGCTCGGTGTTCGTGGAGCCCATGGTGGCGGGCCAGCCTTCGCGGATCGCGGTGTTCGCAACGCCCGGTGCGCGTGCCGATCTCTACGTCACCGCCACCGGACCCGGCGCGGGCACCTGCCCCTCCTCGCTCGGCGGCACCTGCCTCGGGCTGAAGGGCAACGCCGTTCGGCTGGGCACCGGCATCGCCGCCTCCGCGGGGCCGGCCACGTCGTTCACCGTGTTCACGATCGTGCCTCCCGTGGGCTTCTCCGGCCAGGTCTGGCTGCAGGGCTTCGTGCGCCGCGGGTCCTCGCCTGCGCTGGCGGGCCCGGTGCTCTCGTCCTCGGTCACCCTGCGCGCGCCGGTCGACACCGACGGCGACGGCCTCTCCGACACCCTCGAGGCGCAGATCGGCACCAGCGCCTTCGACGCCGACTCCGACAACGACGGCCTCACCGACTACTTCGAGCAGCTCGTGCTCGGCACCTCGCCCATCCTGGCCGACACCGATGACGACGGCCTTAGCGACGGCGACGAGGAGCAGGTCCACAGCACGGATCCCCTCGACGACGACTCGGACAACGACACAGTGCCCGACGGCGACGAGATCGCGCTGGGCTCCAACCCCTTCAGCGGCGACACTGACGGTGACGGCCTGAGCGACGGCGACGAGGTCGCGCTCGGCACCTCGCTCGTGCTCACCGACTCCGACGGCGACGGCGTTCTCGACGGCGCAGAGGTCACCCTTGGCACCTCGCCCACCGACGACGACTCGGATTTCGACGGCTACCGCGATGGCGACGAGCTGTTCAGCGGCTTCGACCCCACCACGCCGCAGTCCAGCTACGCGGTGCGCTGGCGCGCTCCTGTGTCCCTCTCCATCTGGGAGGACACCGCCGTGCAGTTCCCGCCCGACGTCCAGGGCGCCTCGGGCACCCTCACCGTGTCGTGGACCGCTCCCGGCGCGCCGGCGTCCGCGGACGTCGCCTCCGCGGTGTACTTCGTGACGGACAGTCTGGAGCTGGACCTCGCTGGCTTCACGCTCACCCACACCGACGCCTTCGCCTCGGTGAACGTGTTCGACGCGATCAGCGGCGGCGGCGGCGCGATCACCGACGGCATCTCCTCCTACATCCCGGTGAACACCGTGGTGCCGCCCGTCACCGGCACCGCGGTGGTGAGGTGGAACTGCTTCGCGGACGTCGGCAACGACGACGTGTACGACACCACGCGCCTGCCGCTGACGATCATCAAGCCCGGCCTGGGCTGCAGTGCCGACATGTTCATCGACAACGCCGGCACCGTCTCGTACGCGTTCATCAACATGCTGGGGCCGTACGTGCTGGTGCCGTGAGCGGGGACAGCCGGTTTCCGCGTGAAGCGGCTGCCCCCATACAGTCCGCAATCCGGAGAACCCGATGTCTCACTGGTCAAGGCTCGCCGCTTCCCTGCTCTGGCTCGTCGCCTGCGCCCCGCCCGCTGACGACACCGCCACCTGGCCCAGCGCAGACACCAACGTCGCGTGGGGCAACGAAGACCTGTCGGCCCCGGCGGACCTCGGCGCGCCGCCCGCGCCGTTGGTCGTCTCTGCGCCGCAGCTGTTGACCGTGGGCGGCACCACCACGATCGTGCTGACCGGCGTCAAGCCGTCGGCCAAGGTGACGATGTACGGGTCCCTCGCGAACCCGGGTCAGCCGCCGGCCTGTCCTTCGTCGCTCGCCGGCGGCTGCCTCGGGCTGGCCGCGCCGGCGCGTGTGCTGCTCACCCGCACGGCGGGCAGCTCGGGCACGCTGTCCATGCCCGTTGTGGTCCCCTCACCGTTCGGGCCCGCTCTCGGCGCGCTGCAAGTGGTCGAGACGCGCCGCGGGGTCACCCGCCTGTCGAACGTCGACACGGTGCTGCTCGACTCGGCCGGCGGCGACTACGACGGCGATGGGTCGTCCAACGTCGACGAGGTGATGGCCGGTACGGAGGTGGGCGACCCGGACACGGACGGCGACGGCGCCCTGGACGGCGCCGACGGGTGTGCATTCGATGCGACGAAGGCGGAGGCCGGGGCGTGCGGGTGCGGCGAGCCCGAGGTGGACGTCGACAGCGATGGTGTGTGCGATTCGTTGGTTTCGGCGGCCCTCGGGACCGCGGTGCTCATCCCTGCGGGCACATTCACGATGGGCTGTCTGGCTGGGCGCGACGACGTCGGAGGAGGCTGCTTCTCGTTCGGGTCGCCGGCCCACCAGGTCACGCTGACGCGCTCGTTCTGGATGATGGAGGCGGAGGTCACGCAGGCCCAGTACGCGGCGGTGATGGGGTCCAACCCGTCGTCCTTCTTGGGGTCGACCCTGCCCGTGGAGGCGGTGAGCTGGGACGACGCGCTCGCGTTCGCGCACGCGGTCAGCGTGTCCCAAGGTCTGACCCCGTGCGACAGCGGGGACCCGTACGCCTGCAATGGCTGGCGCCTCCCGACGGAGGCGGAGTGGGAGTACGCGGCGCGGGGCGGCGAGGGCTTCATGTACGCTGGGAGCAGCATCGTGGACGATGTGGCTTGGTACCAAATCAACAGCGGGGGTTCCACGCACGCCGTGTGCACGAAGGCGCGCAACGGCTTCGGGCTGTGCGACATGAGCGGGAACGTGTGGGAGTGGACCTGGGACTGGTTCGACACCTACCCGAGCACGCCGTCCGTGGACCCGACGGGGCCGGCCTCCGGGTCCAGTCGCATGCTCCGTGGCGGCAGCTGGCTCTTCGACGAGCTCTTCACGCGCGTCGCCAGCCGCAACTACGACGACCCCAGCGACCGCTTCGATGTCATCGGGTTCCGACTTGTCAGGTCCGTCCCTTGACGCTGGAAGTCCCGTGCCTCCACGCGCGCGGCGGCGCACGCCCCGGGCCTGGCGCGGGCGGAGAACGAAGCCGCCTCCTCGGTGTGCTTCCTGAGTGACAGCCTGGAGCTGGATCTCGCTGGCTTCACGCTCACGCACGCTGACGCCTTCGCCTCGGTGAACGTGCTCGAAGCGATCGGCGGCGGCGCGATCGCCGACGGCGTCTGCGCCTACATCCCGGTGAACACCGTCGTGCCCGCTGTGACCGGCTTCGTGGTGGTGAGGTGGAACTGCTTCACCGGCCTGGGCGACGACGACGTGTACGACACCACCCGCCTGCCGCTGACGATCAACAATCCCGGCCTGGGCTGCGGTGGCGACAGGTTCATCGACAACGCCGGCACCGTCTCCTACGCGTTCGGCAAGATGCTGCGGCCGTGCGTGCTGGTGGCGTGAGCGGGGGGTCAGGGCGCGTCGGTCGGCGGGCCCGAACCGGATCGGTCGGCACCCGACGCTGCCTCGGCGAGGCCGCCCGCGGACAGCGTGCCAGCTTCCTGCAGCGGTAGAGGGCGGCCGATCAGGGAAAGCCCGACGCGACCGCGCTATCGGGATATCGATGCGTACATCGAGAAACCAGTATGCCCCCGCATCGTTCCAAACAGCACCTGGAGGAAGTCCGCGACCGGATCGTCGCCCAGGTCCGCGAACTGCGGAAGGAGCGCGGCTGGACGCAGGCGGAGCTCGGGCAGCGACTCGGGCTCTCGCAGGCGCGCCTGAGCGAGATCGAGCGGGGCGGCGGCTCGTTCACGGCCGAACAGCTCGTCGCCGTGCTCGAGCTGTTCAACGTCGGCATCGGCGAGTTCCTTCCCGCGGCAGACCCCGACGACGATCTACAGAACGCGCTCATCCAGCTCGGCGCTTCGCACCTCCGCCAGGTCGCTGGCCTCGCAACCTCGGGTCGCCATGCCAGCCCCGGCGACGCCATCCTGGCCACACTGCTCGGGAGCCGTGCACCGCGGTTGGTCACCGCTCTCGGGCCGGTGGTGCTGAAGCACCTCGAAGACCTGTCGCTGGCGTCGCTTCGGCATCAGCTCTCCCCTTCGCGTCGCGACTGCCGGCTCGGCTGGTTGCTCGAGAACGTGCGCGAGGCGTTGACCGTGGCACCGCCGTGGGCCGATGGGGGATGGCGTCGTCGTGCGGCGAGGGTCTCGACCCTGCTCAGCGAGGAGCTGGCGCACTTCCCGGTGCCCAACGACGGCGACACGCCCGACTTGTTCGACCCCTCCATTCGTTCCAAGCGCACGCGGGACGTGGTGTGGAGTCGGGCGTCGCCGATCTCGCGCCGGTGGAGAATCGTGACCGAGCTTCAGCCTGAAGACTTCAGGCAGGCGCTGTGGAGTGCGAATGGACCCGGTTGAGGGCCTGTTTCGCGACCTCGACGCCGCGCTGGCAGGACGAGGACTCGCACGATTCGAGCTGAAGATCGTCGGGTCCACGGCGCTGTTCGCGCAGACCACGTGGCGGCGCGGCACCAAGGACAGCGACGCCGTCCAGACCTGGGACTTCGACCCGGCATTGAAGACGCTCCTGCTGCAGCTGTCGGGCGCCGGCACGGCGCTGGCTCGGCGACACCGCATCTACCTGGAGTTCGTCGGACAGGGCCTCCTGCTCCTCCCCGAGGTACCGGACTGGAAGCCCTGGTTGTCCCTTGATCACTTCGACATGGTGGTCCTCGATCCCACCGACGTCGCTGTCGCCAAGCTCGCACGTCTCCACGGCGATGACGTCCTCGACATCGAGGCGATGGTCGAGCGCGGGCTCGTCCGGCATGACCGCCTGCTTGAACGCTTTCGTGACGCGATGGCCCAGCACGGGTTCCACGGCATGGGGCACAAGCTTCGTCGGGCGATCGACAACCTCAACCGGATCGAGCGGGACGTGTTCGTGGTGCCGGAGACTGCCATCGAGGTCCCGACATGGATGGACCCCTGAGCACGGCAGGGGCCGTGGTGGTCCGGCGTTCAGCGTGGCGTTCGCGGCGGACCTGGGCTCGTCTCGGGGCGAGACGACTCCACCTCGTCAAACCATGGCGTCCCTGGCGGTGGATTCGGGGGTGTGTCCGGTATCGGAGGTCACCGCATGGGCGCAGGTTCCGACGGTCGTCGACAGACGACCGACCACTACATCCACGGCCCGTTGAGGTCGTCCCGGCCCACCATCGTCACCCAATGATCGGCACAACCTACCATACCCCTTTTGGCGTCGACTCGGACACAGCTGGGCAAACGGAGCGCCGAGATCTCCGATATCGGGAGTCGTCCATCGACGACGACGCCGGTGCCCCATGCGTTCCCTTCGAGCACTGTCGCCCATGTGCCCGGGCGCAACCCATCGACCAACCCCACGACGGACGAGAGGTGCTTGCACACAACCGTAATACTGTTGAGTTGTGCTCGATGGTTCATTGGTGGAAGTACCTCGACAAGGGCTCGGACAGATTGAAGCGCTCCGGCACCCACCCCTCCAACGACATCAGAGCGACCAAAGACCGTTGCGTTGGGGTGTGTCCGCACATGGCCTGTCATACCCCCCCGCGCGGACGAGGATCAGCCGGCTTGTCGGGATGGATCGTCGAACCTGTGCCAGCGACCGCCCCCTGCCCACGCTGGCCGACGGTCAACGGCGCGCGGCAGGTCATCCACCGGCTTACCAGAAGCAAATGCCCTCCCCACCAAGGCGCTTTAGTTGCTCCATGTCCAACTCGTAGTGTTTCGACCTCCGCGCGGGAAGGTTGACCACTGCGTGCCGGACCCCTATCGAGTCCATGAGCCAACCCGTTAGTCCCCAGTAGCTGGTCCTCCCAATCCCCAGGTCAGCCCAGGACCGACCCCGCAGGCCGCCGAGGTCCACTGCGACTTGGGTAGGACCTCGACGTATCAACTGCCTCGGGATGCCGTATACGAGGACAGTGCCACCGTATTCAGAGAGGTCGAGTGCCCACTCGACGCCAGCCTGACTGGCTCGGCCCGTCTCGCCCGTAATGGGTCTTATCTCGACCCTTCCGGGCTTCCGGACTCCCCGAATGACCACCCGATCGAGGGTCACTTGGGCACCAACATAAAGCGTATCACCGCAATCGAAGCTATCGAAAACGACGTTCCGAAGCGTCACGTCTCCGCTAAAGCGGCAGGCACCCGGGTCGACTCTGCACCTGTTGAAGGTAACATCGTGGATAAGCGTTGACTTCGGAGGAAGCGCTATCGTCAAATCTCGGAACACCCGCCGGTCATAGTGCCGGTCAGCAAGGACAAGTTCGTTGGTCCTACCGGAGGAGCTGAATTCGTGCAGGAAGTCGTTCATCAGGACTACGCACTCACCTGGAGACGAAGTTCGCCATAACCCGAAGTCCGAGATCGGCCGGCAGCGACTCACACGGCAGTTCCCGGCCGCGTCGACCGAGCTTGGCTGCTGACCCGCTGGGGAATCCGTTGTGCCATGGTATGAGCCCGACGAACGGCCCAAGGGGCGGCCCGGTAGACGATGGGAAAGCCCGTGTCCATGGACCTGCGCGAGCTGGTGGTGGCCGCGTACGAACGCTGGGACAGCTTCTTCGCCGCGATGGGAAGCAATTCGGCGTCGGCAAGGCCTCCGTCAATCGATGGGTCCCCCACAAGAGCAGCTTAGGGGACATCTCCCCCCGTCCGACGGCAGCAAGCCGACGCTGACCGACGCCCAGCAGCAGGTCCTGCTGCCCCGGCTCAAGAAGCAGCCGGCGCTCACCCTCGAGGCCATGATCAGGCGCCTGCTCGACCACCTCGACGTGCGCCTTGGCACCTCCAGCGTGTCGAGGCACCTACTTGGGGTAGGGTACTCGCCTCAAACATCGCTTAGTCCGGTCGGAATCGGCACGCGGCGGTCGGGTGCATGTCGCTGAGGGACGGACTGCTCGCCCGGCCTTGGCCAGGTCGGGTGCAGCTCGAGGACTTAGGGTCCTGGGCGGAGGCCGACCTGATCCCCAAGCTGCGACCGGGCGACACGGTGATCATCGACAACGCCTCGATTCACAAGAACGGCGCCTTGGTGGCGTTGGTGGCGTTGGTGGCGTTGGTGGAGGCAGCGGGTGACCGAGTCGCGTACCTGGCCCCGAACTCCCCGGACCTGAACCCGATCGAGGGGCATCACGAGGGGCACCCCTCGTGGCAGCCTGGTACCGGCGGAGTGCGGTCGCGGACACATTCTGGACGGTTACGGCGCTATGATTCGGAAGCTGCTAGGCGATCCGCTATGAAGGACACCGTCGACGTCAAGTTTAGGATCGAGGCCCCGGGGTTGACGCTGTCGACTTTCGGATGGGCCGACCTGCGCGACTTCCTCGACCGTCTCGTGCCGGCGCTCGCCGCGATGGACGGCGGGCCCACCGCGCACACGCTCCTTCCTGTGCGCGTCGAGTCAGGGAGCGCCCAGCCCGTGCTCCGCGTTCCGAGGACCTCGCTGGAGGCCGTCAACCGCTTCC
The DNA here is from genome assembly GCA_964396405.1 of uncultured Enterobacteriaceae bacterium. Lineage (GTDB taxonomy): Bacteria > Myxococcota_A > UBA796 > UBA796 > JACKEO01. Next base: position 6,591 of record CAYNFK010000112.1, on the reverse strand, counting down.
GTGACGGCCCAAACCGGACGTGGACCGTCGAGCAGAAGGTGAAGGCCGGGAAGGTGTACGACTTCCTCGCGGAGCGCCAGGCGCAACTGAGCTGCGGCGTCAGGGTGCTGAAGGCGGTGGAAGTGCCCATCGACCACCCGGACTGGCGCATCCGAGAGGCGACGTCGGCTCGCGGCGAAGTGCGGCGAGTGGGTGGGCACCGAGGCGGCGTGGATGTGGCGTTTGAGGAGTACGGGCACGTTCACTGCACCGCTTCGCGCCCGCTCATTAAGGCGCTCGCCCCGTACTTGTACGACCGCGTCGAGCTGACTGGCTTGGTGGAGCGCGACGCTACGACGGGAAGCGCGGTGTCGTTCCGCATCGAGGCCTTTCGGCCGATCCGGGAGTCGGATCGCGCGCGCGCGCTGCGCGAGCTGCACGCGCTCTTGGAGCCCGACCTCGACGACTTCGATCCGGAGGCGGTGCCACTTGACACTTCCTTCCGAAGCCCGCGCGAGTGACGCCGAACGGCACAGTCATTCCTCGGACAAGGAGTCCACGACTTGGAGTGCGTGCAGACGGCAATCTTCCGGAAGATGTAGGAACGTCCTAACGACCCAACCACCTGTATCCGTCCGACATACGATCATAAGCAACGGCTTCTCACATCGGTAAGACCGATCTCGCGCGATTGACGCCATCTGCCCAGCATCCTGAGGGGACGGCCAGGGCGCCCACGCTGGGTGAAAGTGCCACTCGCCGACATAGTGGGTGCGAGGCTCTTGGCTCCATCGCTGCTTCAGCAGTCGCGCGAGGCCTTCTTCGCTGCGCTGAAACCAAGCACGGCCGAACTTGGAACCACTCGGAGGAGCGGTGGCCTCGCCTACGATAGCTTGAATCCCATCGTTCATGTAACGACCGATCAGGATCCCACCCGTCTCTTGTCTTCCGGCGCGCAGGCACTCGCCGAACATCAGAGTGAGCGCGGCGCTTTCGAGTCGGACTTGGAAACGCCTCGCGTCATCCTCGAAGTCGAGGTGTACCAAGCGGTCCATCAGGTCCCCGAACCGTTGGAGTCCACGGCCGCGAAACTGTGGAAGCCTGCCATATCGGAGCCGACTTCGAATATCTCGAGCTTCCTGCCACTCGAAGGACTCTGCCATCTGCGTTCGATCGCCTTGGTTGCCACGACGGCAGCGAGCCAGATGTCGTCTAGGCGAGCAGGATATAGTGGCGACCAGCAGCCTGCGCCCTCAAGAACCTCTCCGTTTTTGGCGAGATCTTCGTGGTCGGTGGTTACCCACGACCTGATTCCTTCCTGGAACTCAAGGACCGGGAATGATGACTCGATCGTTGTGAAGATATAGGCTCGCTTGGCGGCGAATCCTGTGGAGGCGGAGACCCAGAGCTTGGGTGTGGGCCACCACTCGCCCGCCAGGGTGTCCAGCACGTCGTCCTGGGCCGTGCAATCGATCACGATATGAAAGTCAGCAAGTGCGTCGGAGAGCCCCTCGATCTCGCCGACTCGCTTCGCGATGACGTGCACATCGACGAACGGCGCGGACGATCGCAAGCGCGCGGCGACCGCGGTGGCCTTGTTCTCGCCTATCTGGTTTGCCGTGAGCGTGTGCCTGACTAGGTTGCCAGCTGCCAAGCAGTCGTGGTCAATCAGAGTCAAGCGACGCACTCCCATGCGTACGAGTAATTCGGCGATCGCAGAGCCGAGTGCCCCAACGCCGATCATGCACAGATGTGCCTCCGTTATTCGGCTCTGCAGCCGCCCGCGCGCTTGCAAGCGATCCGGGTGCCAGTTCGCGGTCGACAAGTACCGAAGCGCGCCACTGCCCGCGAGTGGCCCTCGCCGAACGACATGCCACCATCCGTTGTCGTTCGTGCGAAACCCCTTCGGTGGCTTGGGATTGGCGGGAATCGTGGGCAACACCAACGCTTGCCAAAACACCTCGGATGGCAACGCCCCCACCTTTGTCGGCATGGGGAACCCGAGCAGGAGGATCACCGCTTGCTTCCCTCGCGCCTTGTGGGCGAGCGCGCGCAGCGTCACCTCGAATGCGATCCCGTTCTGAGTGGCTGCCTTGCGCAGATCTTCCCATGTGTTCGGGAAGTGCCATGGGGCGACAACGACAGGAACCGGCCACAGCCACCAGAGCCCTTCCCACAAATCGCCTTGCGGAGGGGTGCTCGGTGCCGCGCGAACCACAAATCCTGCGCGATCACGAAAGGTATGCGCATGAAACGCCTTCTCGATCTCGATCCCTGGCACTGCGGTCCACTGAACAGTTCCCCACGTCCCCATGCGGCCAGACCATGCGGGGAAGGTGGCCGGGCCTTCATCATGTACGATTTGTGTATCGGTCGACGAAGACGGAATAGCAGGCAGCTCGAAAGGATCTCCGTTCGCAAGCAGTGTATCCGTTGCAGCCGCCTGCACCCAGGCCAACGCGCGTTGAATATGCCAGCCAAGTCGACGCGACGCATCTCCCCTCGGCTCAGGATCTGAAGCGGCTCTGCCGAAGGATCCGGTCGGTACGTCGAGGCACAACTTCCCGGTGCGCCACGGTACAGCCTCGCTCCCACCCAGATTCCGTGTCTGATGCGGAAATGTGACCGTGACGCCCCCTTGCTTCGCTGGGTACACCTCGACCGTCCCGCGCGGGTATGTCGGCGCCACCAATGCATACCAGTCCGTCTCACGCTTGATGTAAGGGTGTCTCTCCCTGGGTGTCGAGAGGCGCAAGTGCACCGCCCATCGACCATCTTCGGGGCGCTGATCTGGCCCTGCGAGGACCACGACACCGGGAACGGTGCGCAGCCCATCGATGCCGGCTTGAACTGATCGCGGGATCACGTTCGATGCCTACGCGAATCGACCCGAACCAGGCGTTGCTGGGCGATCCGGCGACGTGAATCCGCGGTCGTTCTTAGCGCTGCTGTCGTCAGGAGGTGGCGGGAACTTCGGACCGAGCAACTCGCGCCAGACTTTATTGCTTTCACGGCGGTCCTTGGAGTCGAAGGCACGCCGGGCAATGTCCGCACCGGTGGTTGCCTGGCGGTGAAGTGCAGCGAAATCGTTGGCCGACAGTCGGCGAAGGACATCGTGCGTAGGCACGCCGTAGTCCTTCAGGAATGGCTTCTGCTTCAGGAGCACATCGAGCCGATACGCATCTCGGATCGCCTCAAGGGTACGGGCAACACCCTCGGCCACCGAGGTGATGTCGTTCGGGCAGTGTTCACCGACTAGGCGCTCTAGGGGGAAGCCCTTGGGGTGCTTGTAGTCTGGGTAGTTGTGCAAGCGCCACCACTTGACCGCCTTAACGACGTTGGTGAAGTGACCGTTCGTCGACTTGTTCTTGCGGCGGGTCCACAGGATCTGCTCAAGAGGGTGCGTGTCCTCCCAGATCTTGGCTTCGCGATCAGGAATACGCAGTGGCGAAGCCTTCCACTCCGGCTCGGTCGCGGCCTTCCGCATCGAATCGGCTGCATCCGCTCGGCCGAGACGATGACCCTCGGAAAGCCAAGAAGGATGGAGACGCCAGCGAGCGTCCTCCTGGCTTCCTTCTTCAAGGTAGTCCACCTGCGCCACGGCATCAGACTCTAGGAGCCCGATCTCGCTGTCCGCGGGCGCCGACGTGATGACCAGATCCATGTCGATCCTCGACATCGCGATGCCGAACGACCGCCCCTGCGGTTGCCACTTCCCCTTGTAGTACTTGTCGAGGAACGGGACAAAAAGGTCCATCGCCGCCCCCGGTGCGTACTCGTCTTCGTCGATTCGGGTGACGATGATGACGTCAACGTCCGAGCGCTGGTCTCCGCTCGGGCGGACCGATGTGAAGCGGCGGTAGCTGCCCTGGAGGAAGTCCGTCATCAGGATTGGCTTCAGGGGATCCCACCCACGGAGGCGCTCACGCAGGAGGGTATGTCCGTCCTTGAGCTCGTCACGCATCGCCTTCGTGGGTCGGATGTCGGCCAGGAAGGTGTTGAAGTCATCAGGAAGTTCCATCGGGACTCTCGCTCTTGAAGGGGAGGACTAGGCTGGGAAGGTAGCTTCCGTCGCGCTCCAGGCCGAAGTCGAACTCGTAAAGAACGAGCCTGCCGAGCGCCTCCCGGTGCTGTCCGATCAGAAAAGACAGGCCGTTCGGGCACGACGCGAAAAGGTGGACCCGGGTGAATGGATCGCCACGGACCTGCCTGAGGTGTGCCACGAAGGTGTCCGCCAGGGCGACAGCGTGGTCCGCATCCCGGACACTCGTCGGCCCGACGCCAGCGGCCGGCGCGAGGCAGACCAGGGACCGAACTAGCGGAGCTCCAGGCCTCGAAAGAAATCGGAGTACGTCCGCCTTCACGTCGCGAGTCACGGAGATGGCGACGGCGATGTCGTCCGCGTCGGCGTTCATCTCGGCGGATTCAGTAGTCCAGAGCTTGGCGTCGCCGGATCCCCCAACCTGCGTTGGACGCCAGACGATGGTACCGCCTGCTGTCTTTTGGGCGGCGAACACCAGCGCACCGCTGTTGCGGCTGACCTCGTATCCGAACAGGAGGGCAAAAGAACTGTGGCATTCCAGCAGAACGGCGTGCTCCTGGTCTCGGAAGCGCGCTCGCCGATCCGGCTCGCCAACAAAGTCGACGATGGCCGTGGCTCCGTCCCGCCAGGCGCTGGGCGCACTAGGCATGCGTCCGTCGAAAAGTCTCGCGATGCAGGTGAACTCGTTCACGTCCGCCTCAATATGTTCCGCGAAGCGCATGAAGCTTCGAACGCCGATGAGACGCGTGTTGGGTTCGCGGATTGTGACGGGAAGGAGGAGGCGCTCTCGGCTGCAAATCTCCAGGAGTTGATCGCGATTGAATTCGTTCGGTCCGGACATGAGGAACTGTTGTACGAGACTATCGTACGGGCAGACGGATCGATCAGCGGGCGGTGTGACGAGGCCGGCAACTTGCAGGCGTAGATTGACAAGCTCCTTGAACTGGCGCCGACCGAAGTGATTCAGGTCGAATCGCAGGCGTTTCGCAAATTTCGCAAAGGTCCCTGCGTCGAGATTCAAATGATTGCGCCAAGCCTCCCGAATCTTCCCCAGCACACTTCTTGGTCCCACAGTAAAGAACTCGGGTCGAAGAGCGCCGTCCGTATCGTTGATGGACGCCGCGAGCTTGTCATCGTCCTTCCACCGCCAGTTGGTCGCGAGGTGCAGGCGGAAGGCGCTGAGGCCGGACGCGATGAGGCGCTCGTTCGCTTTGAAAAAGCTTTGCAGGAGCGAGTGCTCGGAACTGATGAACGCAGGGTCAATCAGGTTCGTGGCGCTGTAGCCATCTCGATGATCGACGTGGTACTTGATCTGATAAAAATCAGCGAAGCACTGCCACCCGCCTGCGTCTATTCCGGGGTCGCGGTAGTACACGGCCACATCGTCGACCCCACTCGCGAGGTCGTGTTCCAAGATCACGCGATCAACCATGGATGGCGGGTGCAGGAGTTCGGCGGCCTTCTTCCAGAAGAAGAGGCCCTGGTAGGTATCGCCCTCCGTACGTGCTCCAACCGCGCCGTGCGCCATTCGACTTCCCCTATGGACCCTCGACTACCGGCGGACGCGGCTTCCGAGACATCATTTCAGCCACGTACGCACGGGCCAATGCCTGGCAAGTGCGCCCCGGTTCGCGGTTGCCAATCTGACATGTGGGGCGGACAGAAACTGTCCGACGTCCAATGACGGATGTTGTGCCCGCGATCGTCGGAGAGTCAAATGCCATAGCGCTGGTCCGGCAGGCCGACAGTGTCCGGCGGGGGGCGCCACGGTCGACCACTTCAGCAGTCCCCCGCGCTCCGTCGGCCGGTGATCCACGAGGACCTTCTCCAGCTCCGTCCCGCCCGCGAGCACCTCCGCCCCGCCTAGCGTGTCCGCACGCCCACCAGGATCAGCTCGTCGCCGAGCGCCTCCGTGATCGACACCGCCACCGCTGGCGTCACCGCCGGACTCCCCTGCCTCACCCGCACGGCATCATCATCGATCACCACGCACCACGCGTCGATCTGCTCCAGCCCCAGGTTGACCTCGCCGCTCTTCGTCCGGCTGATCGCCGACTCCGGCCAGTCGAGCCGCTGCGGCATCTCGCCCTGCCGGATGCAGGAGCGCCGCAGCAGCAGCGACAGCCGGGTAGGCGAGTGGCCAGCTCACGCGCGGGGCGAAGCTGCCGTCGATGACGTCGCCGTCGAGGGCCGCTCAAACCTTGAGGTCACCACCGGGCTACCCGCCCTGCTCGAGCCCCGCTCTCACACCCCGGGCGCCACGTGACCGCGCTCGTCCTGGAGGCCGGCATCATGGATGCCGGCCCGCGCAACAGCGTCGGCTGTCGCGACCGCATGCCCCACCCTCGTGGCCGACGACGACCAAGGTTCTGTCCGGCACCAGGCCGACAGACGCCGCAGCCCCCGTCCTCCGACTGGCACCTTCGCGGGGCGGTGCCCAGCGCGCCGCCACACGGTTGCCCGCCGAACGTCGGTCCAAGACGTGGGAGATCCGGCCCACCGACACGCACTTTTAGCCCTCGCACCCCTTGGGACTCTTTCCGCACCCCCTGGGACTTCTTCCGCACCCC
>CAYNFK010000111.1:0-15529 GCA_964396405.1 uncultured Enterobacteriaceae bacterium | reverse complement strand
GGTGCACGATGCCGCGACCCGGGGGCACGGCCTGGAAGCGGCGCAGGTTCTTCTGACCCCACTTGAGGAACTCGTAGCGCTCGAGGTTGCGCTCGTACTCGATCGCCATGTTCTTCTCGAGCGCATCGGGATCGCGCCCCGAGATGTCCACCTGCACCGAGTGGTCGATCACGAGATCCACCGGCACCAGGGGGTTCACCTTGGTGGGGTCGCCACCGAGGTCCACCATCGCGTCGCGCATCGCCGCGAGATCCACCACACAGGGCACGCCCGTGAAGTCCTGCAGGATCACGCGGGCGGGGAGGAACGGAACGTCGACCGGCTCCGTGGCACCAGGGGTCCACGAGGCCAAGGAGACCACGTCCTCATCGCGCACGAGGAAGCCGTCGTGGTTGCGCACCGCGGCCTCGAGCAGCACCCGGATGCTGTAGGGGAGGTCGGCGAGCTTGCACAGGCCGCTGGCTTCGAGCACCTTGAGGTCGAAGCAGGTGGCGGTGGTGCCGTCGCCGGCGGTGAACGTGGACTTCGTGCCGAAGTGCTTCGAGGTCAAGGCTTAGCTCCAGGAATGGCCGCCCGCGTAGCGCCGCGGGAGCATGGGGTCAACGGTCGGAGACGACCTCCGGAAGAGGTCTACAGGTCCCAGGTTGCGGTGATGCGCAGCCGCACGTCACGCCCTGGTGCGTCCGCAAAGTACCGCAGCAGGCTCGTGGCGTCGCGGTACGGCGTGTTCAGCAGGTTGTCGACGACCAGGCCGAGGGCGAGGTCCTGCTCCCCCAGCCGCAGCCGGGTGGCAGCCGAGAGCCCCAATAGGGCGTAAGCGTCCGGTGGGGGGGCCAGGTCGGTGGCGGCGTCCCAGCGGTCTTGGTCGGCCACGTAGGTGGTCGTGATGCCCAGTTCGCTGTCGGAGAGCACGCCGGCGTCTGGAAAGTGACCGGTGACCGACGCCCGCACCCGGTCGGGCGGAATGAACGGAAGGTAGCCGCCCCCCACGCGCTCCCCGCGCACCAATGAGGTCTGCACGAGCAACCGCACCGGCCACTCGGGCCCGAGGAGCACCTGGCCGTCGAATCCGTAGACACGGGCGTCACCGGCCGTGGTGTCGTACGCCGGGAAGGCTCCGCGCGACAGCACCTCCACCTTCGGCAGGCCACTCGGACCGAGCGACGGCGCCAGCGCGACATATCGCTCCACGTGGTTGAAGTAGGCGGAGGCATCCACGTGCACCCAGCGGGTGTCGACGTCGAGGGTGAGGGAGGCACCCCACGTCGTCTCGGGCTGCAGGTCTGGGCGTCCCCGTGCGAACACCGGCAGGGTCGGCGCCGTGCCCGAGAGGAACAGCTCGTCGGCGTCCGGCATGCGGCTGGCCGAGGAGAGGTCGAGCTTGAGGTGCACGTGATCGGGCCACAGGCGGGTGAGCAGCCCCACCGACACCGAGCCAGCGTTCCACGCCTGGGGGCAGTCCGCCACGTCGCCTTCCACCGTGCACGCGCCCGACGACAGGGCACCTTCGGACACATGTCGCTGCCACGCCGTCTCGGCCAGGTAGGTACGTCGGCTCTGGTGGTCGTAGCGTGCACCCAGCTCCAGCTCGAAGCGCCGGTGCCAGAAGCGCTCGATCACGAAGGCGCTGCCCGACCAGGCCGTGTAGTTCGGAACCAGCGGCAACCCCGCGTACACGTTGTCCTGCGTGCTGGCACTGGCACCCGCCACGCCCTCGATCTTCGTCTCCCCGCCTACAGGAATCGGGGCGTGGCTGAGCGACGCCGAGGCATGGTGGGTGCGGAGGGTGAAGTCGAACTGCGGTCCTTCTACGGACGCTCGCACCACGTCGAACTCTTCGCGGCGATCGTGCTGGAAGCTGTACCGGGCTTCGAGGGAGCCCACAGCACCCAGATCCACGGTGGCCCTTGCCGACACCGTGTCGTGTGCGACGTGCTGGTAGGGCCGTGCCACCGAGAACCCCGCGTCCCAGGCATCCGCCCGCAGCGGCCGGTCCCGTACGAGCGCGGCAGCGAGCTCGTCCGGCGTTGCGCTCGCGAGGCCGAAGAACACACCCGTGGTGGTGTCATGGTGCCGGTAGCTGACCGAGAGATCGATGCGGTGGGCGTGGTAGCCGAGCACCGCACCGAGGTTCCATCCGCTGCGGCCGGTGTTGCCGAGCACGTAGTCCGGAGCGCGCTGCGCGCCGCCCGCCTGGGCATTGCCTTCGATGCGCCACGCGAGCCCGGGGACCCTTGCGTGGGCACCGTCGAGTCGGAGGGCCAGGGTACCGTGGGTGCCGTTGCTGGATCCGATGGCCGAGGCCTCGCTGTCGAACCCCGGCGTGGTCCGCAGTGGTCGCGGTCGCACGAGCACGACGCCGCCGATCGCGTCGGGTCCGTAGCGCACGCCGGCTGCGCCCCGCACCACGGTGACGGCATCGGCTACGAAGGGGTCGACCTCCGTGCCGTGGTCGGCCCCCCACTTCTGGCTCTCCAGCCGTACGCCGTCCACCAGCACCAGCAGGCGCCGACCCCACAGCCCCCGCACCATCGGCTGGGACGCGGACGACGATCCGCCGAGCACCGTCACGCCTGGCACCGACTGCAGGGCGTGAGCGAGGTCCTGGCCGCGTGTCTGTTCCAGGGCGGTGCCGTCGACCGTGGTGGCGGCGCGCGTGTCCTCGCGCCCCAGCCGCTCCGTGGACACCACGATCTCCTCAAAGTCTTCGGCGAGCACGAGGTCGAGGTGTGCGGAGGGCAGCTCGACCTGCACCTCACGGGTCTCGAACCCGTGCAGCGCTGCGGTGACCCGGTGAGGACCTGCGCACAGCCCGTCGACGACGAAGGTGCCGGCGGCCGTGGTGTGCGCAGTCCGGGGCGGTCGGCTGGTGTCGACCGGCTCCACGCTGATGTGGACGTCCGCCAGCGGGTTGGGGCCGAGGTCGTCTTCCGCGTGGCCCGTCAGCTTGTGGGTGCAGGCCGGCTGGGCGTGGGCGGGGAGGGCGAGCCCTCCCACCAGCACGTACAGCCCCAACGCAAGCCCCACCACGTCCGCTCACATGCAACCGTGTTGCGATAACGCGGCGCACGGGGACGGCCCAACCTGGGCCGCTGGGCGAGCCTGCGCCTACTCGGTGGCGCCTTCGGGGGGAACCGACTGGAGGTAGGTCCAGATCGCGGCGATCTCCTCGTCGGTGGCGTTGTTCATGTACGGCAGGATCAGCGTCATCGGCATCTTCACGGCCGTGCCGTCGGGGCGGACGCCGGTGCGCATCAGCGTGGTGAACTGCTCAAGCGTCCAGGTGCCGAAACCGGTCTCGCCGTGCGTGATGTTGGCGGCGGGTGCCCAGTCGGGCGGCGCACCGGGAATGGGCCCGCCCCGAAGCGAAGCCCCGTGGCAGCCGGTGCACGTGGCGGTGACGTGCCGACCGAAAGCGAGGGTGTCGGACGGAAGCGGGGCTTCCAGGAGGGGCACCCGATCGTGGTGGATCACGTCGGCCGCATAGATGAACTGGCCTGTCGCAGCGAGCACGTGCAGCAGGGGGCCGAAGGCCGGTTCCGGAGTCTCGCGGTCTACTGGCGGGATGGAGCGAATGTACGAGATGATGTCCGCCATCTCACGATCCGACATCTCGTCGAAGTCCTCGCAAGGCATCAGCGCGGGCCGCCCATCCCTCAGCACCCCGTGGCGCAGGATCCTGTTGTAGTCCTTCGGGGTGAGCTCGGCGCCGATGCCTCCTGCCCCGTTGGTGAGGTTGGGCCCTTTGATCACCCCGATCATCGGGTCGTCGATCATCGTTCCGCCACCGAAGTCCTGGCCGTGGCACTCCAGGCATGCGTAGCGCGCACGAACCAGATGGCTGCCGCGCTGGATGGCACGCTCCAGGGCGATGGCGTTGAGGTCCACATCTGCGAGGACGTCGGGCACGGGCACATCGTCGGTCAGCACGACGCCCGCGGCCTCCTGGGCGGCGCGCCAGTCGGCGAGGCGCCCGTCACGAAGCTCCTGGACTTCCGCCTCGGTGAGCGCGAACGGCACCTGCGGCTCGTACTCGGGAACCGTGATCGTGCGGGCTCGCAGGGCGTTGGACGACGACACCGCCCATGCACCTCCGCCCACAACCACCAGCGCCGCCACACCCACCACGCCGCCCAAGACCTTCAGGACCGTGCCCATGCGTCCCTCCTCGACGCGCTTCTACCGTGACACAATACGACATGGGGGAGTTTTTTGCTGAATGGACGGCCGTAGCGGAGCGAGAGCGCGCTGCCGGGACCCCTGCCGCGTCGAAATGTCGCGCGCGGAACCACGGGCCGCTCGCTACCTTCAGGGAGGAGGTGCCATGCGGCTCGCACTCGGAATGTTGTCGATCGCGGGGTGCTCCGGGGTGGTGCCCGTCGAGCTCCCGTTCGTCGCGGAGGTGGGCGGCGCTCCGTTCGCTTGCGGCACCGCGTTCGATGGGGTGGGCACCTCCTCGGCGTCCGTCACGTTCACCGACGCTCGGATGTATGTGCACGACGTGCAGCTGCTGGACGGGCAAGGTGACGCGCTCGAGGCCACGCTCGATCCCCAGCCAGGCGGTCTGGAAGGGGTGTGGTTGCTCGACTTCGAGGACGGGTCCGCAGGCTGCGCCACGGGCAGTCCCGAGACGAACACCACCCTCACCGGCGAGGTCGCGGGGAACGTCGCGGGCATCCGCTTCACGGTGGGCGTGCCCGAGTCGCTCAACCACCTCGATCCGCTGGACGCCCAGGTTCCGTTGAACGCGCCGGGCATGTTCTGGTCGTGGACCGGCGGCTACAAGTTCACGAAGGTGGAGGTCACCAGCCCTGCGCGCGAAGCCTTCTGGGTGCACGTTGGCGCTTCGGGCTGCACCGGCAGCCCCGCCGAGGGGTTCGCGTGCACCACGCCCAACCTCGCCACGGTCACGCTGGACGACCTCGATCTCGCAAGCGGGGCCGTGAAGGTCGACCTTGGCGCGCTGTTCGCGGGTAGCGATGTCGAGGCGGCCGCCCCGGAAGGTGACACCACCCCCGGCTGCATGTCTGGCCCCACAGACCCCGAGTGCGTGGGGGTGTTCGCTTCGCTCGGGCTGCCGTTCTTGGACGTGGCGGGTGGTGAGCAGGCGGTGTTCTCGGTGGGATCGCGCTAAGGAGTCCAGGTGCGAATCGCCACTGCCATCGCCATCGCGCTCGGCGCTTGCGCGCCGGAGATCGACGACACCGTCGACCCCTGGCCCTATGAGCTGCCGCCGGGCTTTCCCGCGCCTCCGGTGCCCGCGAACAACGCGGTCACGCCTGCGAAGGTGGAGCTGGGTCGGCACCTGTTCTACGACCCGCGCCTCTCGGGCAACGGCACACAGTCCTGCGCTTCCTGTCACGATCCCGCCCGCGCGTTCACGGACGGCCTCGCGCTGCCCCTGGGATCCACGGGCGATGTCATCCCTCGCAACGCGATGACCCTCACGAACGCTGGCTACTGGTCCACCTACACCTGGATGAATCCGCTGCTGGTCACGCTCGAGGAGCAGGCTGCGGTGCCGATGTTTGCCGAGCACCCCGTGGAGCTGGGGATGGCGGGCGCGATGCCCACCATCGTCGATCGCCTGGAGCGGGATCCGGTCTACCGGGTGCTGTTCGGGAGCGCCTTCCCCGAGGCGCCCACCGCGATCGACACCCCGGCCATCGTCGCGGCCATCGCCACCTTCGAGCGCACGCTGATCTCGGGTCGGAGCGCGTACGACCGCTACTGGTACGACGGCGAGGTCGATGCGCTCACCGCCCAAGAGAAGGTCGGCATGGAGCTGTTCTTCGGCGAGCGCGCCGAGTGCTACCACTGCCACGCAGGCGCGCTGTTCACCACGGCGTACGTCACGGAAGACCAGCCGCTCGCCGAGCCCTCGTTCAGCAACACGGCGGTGTACAACGTCGGGGGAACGGGGGCCTACCCTGAGCCGTCGACCGGGCTGTACGCCTTCACCGGGCTGCCCGACGACATGGGCAAAATCCGCGTACCCACCCTGCGCAACATCGACGTCACCGCGCCTTACTTCCACGATGGCAGTGCCCAGACGCTCGAAGAGGTGGTCGATCACTACGCGCGCGGTGGCCGCACCGTCGCCGAGGGGCCTGCGGCGGGTGTGGGGGCAGACAGTCCGTTCAAGCACCCGCTTGTGCGCGCCTTTGAGATCACCGACGACGAGAAGGCCGCCCTGGTCGCCTTCCTGCGGGCGCTCACCGACGAAGAGTTTCTGCTCGACCCGCGCTTCGCGGACCCCTGGGCACCGTAGCGCCCCTACCGGTGGGGATGTTCGGCGTAGAGGCTGTCGCGCCAAGCCAGGAGCGGCGCGAAGCGCGACGCCAGCGCCGGCTGGGTCCACGCAGCGCGTGACGCCGGCCCCAGAGGACGCGACCCGTGCGGCTCCACGAACGAGAGCGCCGTCGCGACCGCGATGTCGGACCACGAGAAGGCGGTGCCGAACGTAGGCCGTCCGCCCAAGCGCGCCGTGGCCTCCTCCAGCGCGTGCTCCATCCGCTCCACGCACGCGTCCGAGGGGGTGGCGTCGGGGTCGTACTTCTGCAGGATGCCTGCAGCCGACTTCGCAGCGATCGCTCGGGCCACACCCCCTAGAGGGCGGAGCCACGGCGGGGTGACCTCGTCGAGCGCAGCGGGGCTGTCGAGGGTGTTGCGCGTGGCCAGAATGCGCCCAGCTTCGGCGATCCGATTGCCGAGTGCGTGGCCTTCCATGGCGAGCGCTTCGTCGACCAACAGGGAAGACCCGCCCCCATGCGCGTCGGCCCACCGTGCAATCGCTAGGGAGTCGTCCAGCACCGTGCCGTCATCGAGTCGGAGCAGGGGTGCGGTGACCTGGCCTCGCCATCGCCCGAGCTGCCAACGCAGCACGAGCTCCCCGGGACCGGGAAGGTGCACGCGTCGCTGCACCGAGATGCCGTGGTGCTGCAGCGCCCAGCGTGCACGCTCGGACCACGGGCTGAACGGGATGTGGGTGAGGGTGGGCATGTCGGCTCCGAGGGAGCCCGACTTAGCGCGAACACCGGCGGCGGCACCGCGCGCGGCTGCAGGCGGAGGGTGCACGGGTGCAGGCCGTGGGGTCAGTGCACCGTCAATACCCGCCACGGTGCGCGTGGGGGGCGTGCCTGCCGTGCTAGGCCGGCGCGGCCGTGCCCCCGGAGGTTCTTTGCTCGCTCCTGTTCTCCGCGACGCAACGTCCGGGCTGGTCCTCACAGATCCGGTGTACCGGGCACCCGAGGCGCCCAGTCGGGTCGAGGCCTTCATGCTCGGGCTGATCCGCGACCCCCGGGACCTGCCGTTCGTGAAGCTGTCGGCGAAGATGCTGTTCGGGCTTGTGCCGTTCGGGCTCTTCCTGTTCACGCCGTGGGCACGGTGGTGGATGGCGCCGATCTACTTCGTGCTGCTGATGACCATGGTGGGGCCCTACACGCTGATGCTCCACAACACGAGCCATCGCCGGCTCTACTCCGCCGAGCACGGCTGGATGAACCGCATCATCCCGTGGGTCCTCGGCCCGTTCGTCGGGCAGACCTTCAACACCTACGTGGCGCACCACATCGGCATGCACCACCCCGAGAACAACCTCGCTGACGACCTCTCCACCACGCTGCCCTACCGCCGCGACAGCGTGGCGGGCTTCGCTCACTACTTCTTCAGCTTCTTGTTCTTCTCGTTTCCCACGCTGTTTCGTTACCACTGGCAGCGGGGCCGCTCCAAGATGGTGCGGGCCACGGCGGTGGGTGAGCTCAGCTCGCTCGCGCTCTACGGCGTGTTGTTGTGGTGGAACCCTGCGCCCACGCTGTTCGTGTTCGTCGCGCCGCTCGTGGTCGCGCGCTTCTCGATGATGGCGGGCAACTGGGGTCAGCACGCGTTCGTCGACCTGACGGACCCTGCCAACCCCTACCGCAACAGCATCGTGTGCATCAACACGCCCTACAACCACGCCTGCTTCAATGACGGCTACCACGTCGGTCACCACGTGCTGCAGACGCGCCACTGGACCGAGATGCCGGCGGACTTCCTCAAGAACCTCGACCGCTACAGGGAGCATGGGGCGGCGGTGTTCTCGGGCCTCGATCACTTCGGCGTGTGGTGGCTGCTGATGTCGAAGCAGTGGGGTCGGCTCGCTGATGCGTACGTGGATCTCTCGGGTTCGATGACCCGTGAGCAGGTCATCGCGCACCTCAAGACCCGCGTGCAGCCGGCGTCGTCGCTGGGCTAGTCTCGCCGAGTGCGGCGGAAAATCGCCCATTGTGGTGGACCCACATCCTGTGGTATCGAGAAGTGGGGCAGGGGATCGTGGGGATCCCCGAGCGCCGCTGCTGGATCAGCTTGGAGGACGTGATGTCGTACGCCCCTTGGATTCTTCGATCGGTCGGACTCGTGGTCGCTGTGGCAACTTCTGGCTGCACGGGCAGCTCGGTCGTCGACGACACGGACGACACCGACGAGACGGACGAAACGGAGGACACCGACGAGACGGAGGACACCGACGAGACGGAGGACACGGACGAGACGGAGGCCCTCACACCTGAGGATCTCGATGGCACCTGGTCGGGCGCGTGGAACAACACCACCTTCGAGTCCACCGGTGACGCCAGCATGATCATCGAGATCGACGCGGTGGCCAAGACCGCCGACGTGACGCTCGACCTCGATGGCAACGTGTTCGGCGGCCTCGACCCCGACGCCGTGATGTTCATGGGCACCTACACGAGCGAGGGCCTGACCGTCACGGGTGACCTCGGGGTGCTCGGCACGACCACGCTCACCTTCGGTGCCGATGGCTCCGTCACCGGCACGAGCGCGGTGGAGTCGGACCCGTCGGTGTGGGCGATGACCTTCGACGGCGAGACCACGGCCACCACGATGGACCTGACCTACACCATCAAGGACAACGCGGACGCCACCTTCGCTTCGGGAACGCTCGAGTTCACGAAGGAGTAGCGCCCACCGCCGGGTCCGCGGGGGAGGCGTCTGTGAGCACACAGCGCACGCCCCCGCGGTCCATCTCCACCACGCACAGGTTGCAGTGGGTGCACGCCGACCACCACGCCGACTCGGCCTGCACGTGGCGGGGCCAGTCAGGGTCATGCAGCAGGGCCCGGCCAACCTGCACCCCATGAAAGCCGTGCTCGGCCGCCTGCGCAACGTGTTCGGCCGTGGTGACGCCGCCCAGAAGGATCAGCGGCACCTCGACCGCACGGCGCACGGTGAGCGCCAGAGGCAGCAGGAACAGCGGGTCGTAGGGCACGGGTCGCACGCGCGACGGGCCGAACAGCCGCATCGCCAGGCGCTGCCAGGGGTTCTTCTCGACGGCCGCCATCTGGGCGAGCGGGGCGTCGCCTCGGAGCAAGTGGAAGGGTGTGCGATCCACAACGCCGCAGGAGAGCACAAGCGCGTGGGCTCCCGCGCTTGCGAAGGCCTGGGCGTGCGCCACAGCATCATGCACCTCCAGGCCGCCGGGGTGTCCATCCTCCAGGTTCATCTTCACGAGCACTGCCATGGTGGAGCCAACGGCCTCCACGACAGCCCGCACCACGCGCAGCGGGAACGCCATCCGTCGCGCGGCGTCGCCACCCCAGGCGTCGTTTCGTCGGTTGGTGGCGGGTGCGAGGAACTGGTGGAGCAGGTACCCGTGCCCCGCGTGCACCTCGACCGCATCGAAGCCAGCAGCGCGCGCCCGGAGCGCGGCGGCCACGAACGCCGCCTCACACGCGTCGAGGTCGGCGTCGGTCATCGCACGAACCCGCGGGGCGCCCGACAGCAGGCCGTACAGGTTCCATCGCCCAGACGGGCCCCGGGGGGTGCCGGGGAGCTTTCGAAAGCCCCCCGCGTCCGCCAGCTGAAGCGCGGCGCAGGCGCCCTCGGCGTGCACGGCGTCCGTGAGCTTGCGGAGGCCGGACACGGCTTCGTCGTCGACCCGGAGCTGGTCGCCGAACGTTCGGCCATCGAGGGCAACCGCGCCGTAGGCCACCGTGGTCATGCCCAAGCCGCCGATCGCGAGGCGCCGGTGGAACTGGACGAGCGCGTCGCCCACGCGACCGCCCGGCGTCATGCCCTCGTAGGTCGCGGCTTTCACGATGCCGTTGCGGAGTCGCACGGGACCGAGCTGCACCGGATCGAGCAGGCTCATGCCGGGCCGACCTGGTCGGGACGCGTCCACCACCAACCCCACCGCAGGAGCGTAGGCACGAGGGCAGGGCACACCGCGTTCAGGCAGCGCACTGCTTGGGCGTCAGCACCGATCACCAGCTCGCTGCGGTTTCGCAGCACAGCGCGGAGAATGCGCGTAGCCACGCGATCCGGAGAGAGTCCCCAGCGGAGCATTGAGGTCGACATCCACGACGACGTGGCCTCGTGGTGGCTCTGCGCATGGTGGAGGAACGGTGTCGCGACCGTGCCCGGCATCACCACCGTGAGCCCCACCTGGGTGGACGACAGCTCAATGCGTAGCGCCGCCCCGAACGCCCGAAGGCCCGCCTTGGCGGCGCTGTAGGACGCCTGCAGCGGCACGGGCAGGAACGCAGCAAGGCTCGACACCAACACGATGTGCGCCTCGTCCTGCGCCGTGAGCAGGGCATGGAAGGCCCGGCAGCCAATCATCGGGGCGAGCAGGTCCACACGCACCACGCGCTCGAGATCGACGGCGGAGTGGGATGCGAAGGGGCCGTGCACGGTGAGCCCGGCGGCGTGGATGAGCAGGGAAGGAGGCTGGGTCGCCAGGCGCGCTGCGAGGTCTTCCCAGCCTTGTGTCGACGTCACGTCGAACGCCGCCACCGACGCGCGCTCGGACCCCAGCTCGGAGGCGACGCGGTGAAGTCCGGCTTCGTCCCGGTCTACCAGCACAACGTACATGCCTTCGCCGACCAGCCGGCGCGCAAGCGCTTCGCCGATTCCGCTGGCTGCTCCGGTGACCACGGCCGTGCGGCCGCTCAGTGTCTTCATCCGCTCACACACCACGTGCCGGGGGACTAGCCGGTCGCGCAATGGGGTGGGTCCGCACTTTCGTTGCGCCTCCCCCTCGACCGATCGTCCAGAACCTGTCATGATGCGTACCGAACCAGAGGGCCCAGGGACGGGTCCACCGGTTCTTGAGGAGACTTCATGGCGACGCTGGGTCGGACCTTGAACGCGTGGGCGCGGCCTTCGTGGGGAACCTTGAGCCTGCTGCTGTGGGTGACCGGTTGCAGCGATCCTGCGGGGGACCCCACCTGGGATGCAGAAGCCGACACCTCGCCGATGGCTGCGGTCGTTGCTGCGCCGCCGCCTGGGTGCGGGAACAGCGTGCTGGATGGGCTCGAAGAGTGCGATGACGGCAACGGCGTCTCGGGCGATGGCTGTTCGGCCGCCTGCTTGCTCGATGCCGGCGTGGAGAGCCTCTGCTCGACGGCGCGGGATGGCTCCCCCACCTTGTCCACGGCCACGGTCGTCAACCGGTACTTCCCCGGTACCGGAAGCCCGAGCGCCGGCGCACGTGCGCTTCCTGTCGGCACGCCCGCGGGGTCGTCCACGCTCGTGCGAGCGGGCGATCGCTTGCTCGTTCTTCAGATGCAGGGCGCGCAGATCAACACGGGCTCCGACACCAACGCCAACGATCCCTACGGCGATGGAACGGGGGGCAACGACCGCGCCGGCTACCTCAACAACGCTTCGTTCCTTGCAGGCACCTACGAGATCGTCATCGCCACCGGTCCGGAGGTCGCGGGCTCGATCCCGGTTCGCGGCGGCGGCCCCGGCGATGGGCTCCGCAACGCGTACGTTGCGGACGCTACCCTCAGCGGCGGCCTCGGACTGCGTACGTGGCAGGTGATCCGCATTCCTCAGTACGATGATGTGACGCTGAACGCGGGCGGCTCCCTGATCGCCCTTGCCTGGAACGGCAGCGTTGGCGGCGTGGTCGCGGCCGACGTGGCGGGAACGCTGCAGTTCAACGGTGGCTCGATCTCGGCCGCGGGCCGCGGCTTCCGCGGAGGTCGCGCCAACACGGTGGGTGTCGACGGCGTCGGCACGCCGGGCTTCCCCGGCTTCAAGGGGGAGGGGCTCGTTGGCACGCCGCTGCGCATGTACGAGAGCGCGGGCGGCACCTTCGTCGACCGCGCGAGCAACGGGGTTCCGCTGGCCTCGGCCGAGGGCACGGGCGCGCCCGGCAACGCCGGCGGCAACGCACGCTTCGCGGACGACAGCGGCGGCGGTGGTGGCGGTCACCTGGGTGCCGGCGGTGCCGGCGGGTCGGGTGAGAACAACCTGTCCAACAGGAACTACGCCGGTCGCGGCGGCGCGCCCGTCAACGGCCCTGGCTACTTCGTGATCTCCCCCAGCCGCCTCTTCGTGGGCGGCGGCGGCGGCGGTGCCTCCGGTGACGACGCCATCCCGAACGTCCCCGCTGGGTCGGGCCAGTCCGGCGGCGGCCTCGTCTTCGTGCGCGCGGCCGATGTTGGGGTCACGGGCGCAGGCGGCAGCATCACGGCGGCCGGCGCGGGTGGCCTCGTGGCCCCCTCCGAGGGCGGCGGCGGCGGCGGTGCCGGCGGCACCATCTTGCTCGTCACCAACAACGACGACGTCGCGCTGCTCACGATGTCGGTCGCAGGCGGTGCCGGCAACACCTCCACCCAGAGCAACGACGGCGGCGGCGGCGGCGGCGGCGGCGGCGTGGTGTACCTGGTGAACACCGTGGCCGGCGTGATCAACACGTCGGGCGGCGCAGGCGGCACCTCCAACGGCGCCAACCGCCAGGGTGCCGGGGGCTCCGGCGGCACGGTCAGCGTGCCCGCACCGCTGCTCGACGCGTACGACTGCACCTTTGGTCCCGTCGACACCGATGGTGACGGCCTGTTCGATGACGAAGAAGAGACGCTCGGCACCGACCCGCTCGACCCCGACACCGACGGCGACGGGCTCACCGACTTCACTGAGGTCAATGGACCTACGAACCCGCTCGACGCGGACACCGACGACGACGGGATCAACGACGGCGTCGAGACCAACGGCACCACCAACCCGATCGACTTCGACTCCGACAACGATGGGCTCGGCGACGGCCTGGAGCAGGGCGTCACCTCGGGCATCCCCTCCGGCGTCAGCGACGGCGAAGAGATCCCGTTCGCGGGCACAGCACCTGGGTTCCAGCCCGATGTCCAACCTGGATCCACCACGAACCCGCTCGATGATGACTCCGACAACGACGGGGAGCTCGACGGCGACGAAGACGTGAACGGCAACGGGCGCTTCGACGGCAACCAGCCCGGCACGAACGCAGACGAGACCAACCCCAACAACCCCAACACCGACGGTGAGGATGGCAACGATGCCGCTGAGGGCGGCACCGGCCCTGCGGCACCCGATGCCGACGGCGACCTGCGCATCGACGCGCTCGACGTCTGTGTGGGCGAAGACAGCACCGGCGACACCGATGGTGACGGCGTGTGTGATGGCTCGGACCCGTGCCCGCTCGATGACCCCGACGACACCGACGGCGACGGCACCTGCGACACCGACGACCTGTGTCCGAACGACCCGTCGAAGGTCGCGCCCGGCGCCTGCGGCTGCGGCACGCCCGACGTGGATGGGGATGGCGACGGCATCGCGAACTGCGTCGACGCCTGCCCGCTCGACAACCCCAACGATGCCGACGGCGACGGCGTGTGCACCAGCAACGACCCGTGTCCGCTCGACAACCCCGACGACAGCGACGGCGACGGCGCTTGCGACAGTGACGACCTCTGCCCGAACGACCCCTCGAAGGTCGCCCCCGGCACCTGCGGCTGCGGCGTGGCCGAGACCGATGGCGACGGCGACGGCGTGCCCAACTGCGTGGACCCGTGCCCGGTGGACAACCCCGATGACTCGGACGGCGACGGCCTGTGCGACAGCGACGACCCGTGCCCGCTCGACGACCCCGATGACGTCGACGGTGACGGCGTGTGCGACAGTGACGATGCCTGCCCCTCCGATCCCGACAAGGTCACGCCTGGCACCTGCGGCTGCGGCGTGTCGGATCTCGACAGCGACGGCGACGGCGTGTCCGACTGCGACGACCCTTGCCCTGTCGACAACCCCGACGACACCGATGGAGACGGCACCTGCGACGTCGACGACGACTGCCCGCTCGATGCCGACAAGACCGAGCCCGGCGACTGCGGCTGCGGTGAGGTGGATGCCGATGGCGACGGGGACGGCGTCTCCGACTGCCTGGACCCGTGCCCCCTCGACAACCCCGACGACAGCGACGGCGACGGCTTCTGCGACTCGGGCGACCTCTGCCCCGCCGACCCCGACAAGGGCGCCCCGGGCGTGTGCGGCTGCGGCGTGCCCGACACCGACACCGATGGGGATGGTCAAGCCGACTGCGTGGATCCTTGCCCGGCCGACAACCCGAACGACACCGACCGCGACGGCACCTGCGACAGCGCAGACGACTGCCCGCTCGATCCGTTCAAGACCGAACCCGGCACCTGTGGATGCGGTGCCAGCGATGCGGATGGGGACGGTGACGGCACGGCCAACTGCGACGACCTCTGCCCCCAGGATCCCCTCGACGATCGCGACGGCGACGGCACCTGCGACAGCTCGGAGGCCTGCCCCGACGACCCCGACAAGCTGCTCCCCGGCGTGTGCGGCTGCGGCACGGCCGACACCGACACCGACGGTGACGGGCGCGCCGACTGCGTGGACCCGTGCCCGCTCGACAACCCGAACGACACCGATCAGGACGGCACCTGCGACATCGACGATGCCTGTCCCACCGACAGCTTCAAGACCGAGCCCGGTGAGTGCGGCTGTGGGGTGAGCGACGCGGATGGTGATGGTGATGGCGTCGCGAACTGCGACGATCCTTGCCCGCGCGACAACCCCGACGACTCGGACGGCGACGCCACCTGCGACAGCGACGACCTCTGCGACGCCGACCCCGACAAGGTGCTCCCCGGCGTGTGCGGCTGCGGCACCCCCGACACCGACACCGACGGCGATGGCGAGGCCGACTGCATCGACACCTGCCCGCTCGACAACCCGAACGACTCCGACGGCGATGGCCTCTGCGACACCGACGACGCCTGCCCCGAGGACCCGGACAAGGCGCTCCCGGGCGCATGCGGCTGCGGCGTGCCCGACACCAACACCGACGGCGACGGCGCGGCCGACTGCGTGGATCCGTGCCCCATCGACAACCCCGACGACACCGATGGGGATGGCATCTGCGAGAGCGATGACGTCTGCCTGGGCGACGACGACTCCGGCGACAGCGATCAGGACGGCGTCTGCAACGACACCGACCCGTGCTTTGGCGACCAGAGCACCGGCGATGCCGACCAAGACGGCGTGTGCGACAGCGACGACCTCTGCTTCGGCGACGACACCACCGGCGACTCCGACGGTGATGGCATCTGCGATGACGAAGACGACTGCGAAGGCGACGACGCCACGGGCGACACCGACCGCGACGGCGTGTGCAACGACGAGGACATCTGCGTGGGTGACGACGCCACAGGGGATGCGGATGGCGACGGCATCTGCC
>CAYNFK010000110.1:0-15612 GCA_964396405.1 uncultured Enterobacteriaceae bacterium | reverse complement strand
CCACCGAGGCCCGGGCCAAGGAACTTCGCCGCTTCACTGAGAAGGTCATCACCATCGCTAAGCGTGCTCCGAGCACGTCGGCCGTGGAGGGTGCCTCGGGGGATGACGCGCAGCGGGCTCGTGCTCGTCGCGTGTTCGCTATCCGCCAGGCTCGCCGCTGGATCCACGATGACGTGGCCATGGATCGCCTCTTCGGCGAGTACGTGGCGCGGTTCGCGGAGCGCGCGGGCGGCTACACCCGTATTGTCAAGGCGGGCTTCCGTCAGGGCGATGATGCGGCGATGGCTGTCATCGAGGTCGTCGGGAACTCGGGTGCGGTGATTGCCGCGTCGGAAGCTTCCGCGGCCGAGTGATCGACCCTTGCGGCGCCGTGTGGTACCGTGAGGGCCCTAGGTGCCGTGGAGGATCTGTGGACTCGAAGGTCGCATGGGAGCGCCTTCGAGCGCATCTCGAGCAGCGTGGGCTCAAGCTCACGGTGCAGCGTCGTGCGATCGCGGAGGCCTTCTTCACCGGCGATAAGCATCTGTCGCTCGGGGAGATCCTCGAAGCGGCCAGCAAGCGTCGAAAGGGTATCGGTTACGCCACGGTGTACCGTACGATGCGCCTGCTCACTGAGGTGGGGCTCGCGCGTGAGCACCACTTCGGTGAAGCGCAGACCCGCTTTGAGCCCCACACAGAAGACGAGCACCACGATCACCTGATCTGTGTGACGTGCGGCGTGATCGTGGAGTTCGAGGATCCGGCCATCGAACGGCGACAAGTCGAGGTGGCCTCGAGTCGTGGCTTCGAGGTGGTGTCGCATCGGCACGAGGTGTACGTGCGATGCTTGCCCGATCACTGCCGCCGTCCCGACGGTGAGCACACAGGTGGGCGTTCGCTCACGGCAGGTTAACTAGGGCGGCCTTCGGAGAGCACATGTACCTCGCCATCCTGGCAGCCCACGTCATCCTTGCCGTGCTGCTGATCCTCACCATCCTCGTCCAGCCCGGCAAGGGCGGAGATGTCGGTGCGGCATTTGGCGGAGGGGACTCCGGGCTGTTTGGTCCGCAGGGCCCGGCCAGCGCGCTCTCGCGGATCACCTCCGCGGTGGCTGTGCTGTTCATGTGCACCTCGATCACCCTGGCCTACTTCTCGAACAAGGAGATTCTCTCGAACTCCAATGTGCTGGATGAGATCGAGCGCGTGAACCAGGAGCGCCTGGACAAGGCGGCAGCCGATGCAGTGCCTGCTCCCGCCGACGCGGAGGTGGCCGAGCCGCCCCAGGTCATCGAGATGGTGCCCGTTGAGCCCAGTGGGGAGGGCGCACCTTCCGAAGCGGATGGGGCAGCGCCGCCGGCTCCTGCGGAGCCTCCCTCCGAGGGTGCGCCCGTCACGCCCTGACAGGCGCCTCGTTCTCGCCCTCGTTGGCGCTCCGATTCGAAGGGTTTAGGGGGCGCACGCGGTGACGGCTGCGTCGACAATCGCAAGGAAGGACGGCGCGGTGATGCTCGCACCGCCCACGAGCACCCCATCGATGTCGGGTGCCTGCAGGAGCTCGGTCGTGTTCTCGGCCTTCACACTGCCGCCGTACACGATACGCACCTGTTCGCCCACAAACGCTGGGTAGTGTGCGCGAAGCCATGCGCGTACCACAGCGTGGGCAGCCTGAGCCTCCGCGGGTGACGCGGTGCGGCCGGTGCCGATGGCCCACACGGGCTCGTACGCGATGGCGCACGTGGCGACTTGGTCGGCGGTGAGGCCCGTCAGGGCACCGCTGAGCTGCTGCTCCAGCACGGCATGCACCTGGCCCGCGTCTCGTTGGTCAAGGGTCTCGCCGATGCACAGGAGGGGCAACAGGCCGGCTGACAGCGCGGCTCGCACAGCAGCGCCCACCTGTTCGTCGGTCTCGCGGAGGTCGCGGCGAACTTCGGAGTGTCCGGCGAGTGCCCAGGTGCAGCCCATCCTTCGTGCGATCGTTGCAGCGTTGGCGCCGGTGAACGCGCCTGAAGGGTGGGCGCTCGTCCACTGGGTTCCCACCTGAAGGCCGGTGCCCGCGCACGCGCCTACCACGCGGTCGACAGCGAACGCCGTGGGGAACACCGCCACGTCGATGACGTCTAAGGTAGCGCGCGCGTCGAGGTGTGCACGGATCGCGCTCGCGAGGGCTGCTGCCTCACTCGGAGCCAGATGGAGCTTCCAGTTCCCGGCCACTAAGGGGCGACGGCTCACCGGCGCCGCCTGAGCGCCGCCAGCCCGACGAGATCACCATCACGTACGAACTCAAGGGCCGCGCCACCACCCGTGGAGACGTGCTTGATCTTGTCGGCAGCACCGAGCTGGGCGACGGCGGCGGCAGAGTCGCCCCCACCCACCACCGTGAAGCCGTTGCTCTGTGCGAACGCCTCTGCGATGGCGCGGGTGCCACCCGCGAAAGCGGGCCACTCGAAGACGCCGAGCGGCCCGTTCCAGAACAGTGTTCGGGCAGACGCGAGCAGCGCCGTCCAGGCGGCGGCTGTGGCGGGCCCGATGTCGAGTGCCATCTGGTCGTCGGGAATCTCGGTGACGACGGTGGGCTCGGCGTTCTCAGCGAAGGTGGGGCCCACAACGTGGTCGATGGGGAGATGAAGGGTGCAGCCCCGCTCTTTGAGCGTGCCCACAAGCGCCTTCGCGAGCTCCAGGTGGCTGGTCTCGACCTTCGACTTTCCAACCGGGGTGCCCAGCGCGGCGAGGAAGGTCATCGCCATGGCACCGCCGACAAACAGGTGGTCGACCTTGGCTGAGAGGCGGTCGATGATCTCGATCTTGTCGGACACCTTCGCCCCGCCGAGCACGGCGACAAAGGGTCGCTTGGGCGCCAGCAGAAGGGTGGACAGGGCCTCAACCTCCTTGGCGACCAGAAGTCCCATGGCCGAAGGGAGCAGAGCAGGGACCCCCACGATGGATGCGTCCTCCCGGTGCATCGTGCCGAACGCGTCATCGACGTACACATCCGCCAGTGCGGCCAGCTGCCTGGCGAACTCGGGGTCGTTCTCTTGCTCGCCCGCGAAGTAGCGGAGGTTCTCCAACACGATCACGGAACCCTTTGGGGACTCTTGAATCAGCTGCGCGACCTCCTCACCGACCGTGTCGTGCGCGAACAGGACCTCCACGTCGAGGAGGTCTGCCAGCGCGGCCGCAGCAGGCAGCAGGCTGTACTCGGGCTTGGCCTGTCCCTTGGGGCGTCCGAGGTGACTGGCGATCACGACGCGATCGGCGGTGGTCATCAGCGCACGAATCGTTGGGAGGGCCTCCCGGATGCGCGTGTCGTCGGTGATTCGGTCACCATCGAGGGGGACGTTGAAGTCCACCCGCACGAGGACGGTCTTTCCCGTCACGTCGAGGTCGGCGAGCGTGGGAGTGGAGCGAGCGGTCAAGGGGATCCTCCGATGAATCGGGCAATGTCGAGCATGCGGTGGGAAAAGGCCCACTCGTTGTCATACCAAGCCAGCACGCGCACCATCGAGCCGTCGAACACCCGCACCGAGCTGGCGTCGACGATGGCGCTGTGCGCGTTGCCCACGATGTCAGACGACACAAGGGGCTCATCCGACACCGTGAGCACGCCGGCGAGGCGGCCGGCGGCGGCCTCGCGGTAGGCGGCGACGAGGGCATCGGCTGTGGTGGGCCGCTCGGTGGTGACGACGAGATCGAGAAGGGAGCCGACCGGCACGGGCACGCGGACGGCGATGCCGTCGAGTCGGCCCTTCAGCGCGGGGAGCACCAGGCCGATGGCTTTGGCCGCCCCCGTGTCGGTGGGCACCACGTTCGTGGCCGCTGAGCGCGCACGGCGCAGGTCGCCGGAGCGGTGGGGTCCGTCGACCAGGTTTTGGTCGGCGGTGTAGGCGTGGATCGTGTTGATGGTGCCCAAGCGAATGCCCGCCACCTCGTGGAGCACCTGTGCCACTGGAGCGAGGCAGTTCGTGGTACACGACCCGTTCGACACGATCTCGTGCACAGCGGAGTCATAGGTGGTGTGGTTCACGCCCCACACCAAGGTGGCGTCGGCCGTGCCCTTGCCGGGTGCCGAGATGAGCACCTTGCGCGCGCCGGCTTGGAGGTGGAGCGCGGCTTGTTCACGGCGTCGGAAGGCACCCGTGCACTCCAGCACGACGTCGACCCCAAGGTCCTTCCACGGCAGCTTGGCTGGGTCGCGCTCGGAGCTCATGCCCACGACGCGCGCTCCGACCTGCAGACCACCGCTCACGACGGACACAGGCACGGACCAAGCGCCGTACACTGAGTCGCGCCGAAGGGCATGCGCGACCGCCTCAGGGGCGAAGAGATCGTTCACGTGGACCACGTCGACGCCGGGTGTGCCTTCCGCGATGCGCATGACGGCTCGGCCGATGCGGCCCATACCGTTGATGGCGATGCGCATGACGACTCCGATGGGGTGAGCTACGGCGTGGCGGTAGCCGGGGGGTGAGGGCGACGCAAAGGTGTTGGCGCCCCCTCGGATGCGGCTGGATGAGGACCAAACAACGGATGGCGCTGCTGGTCCCCAACGTTCCACTGGCCGATGACGATGAGCTGCTCTCGTCCGTTGCCTCCTACCTCGGAGTTCGCCGCGCGGCGGTGATCTCGACGCGACTCGTACGAAAGAGCCTGGACGCGCGACACGGTCGTCAACGATGGCTCGGCGTGGTGCGTGTTGAGCTGGCGGACGAGTTGAGGCTGCTCGGTCATCGGCCCGGCCTACGGCTGTGGACCGACAAGGACGAGGCCCGGTACGCGGTGGCGGAGGAGTCGGGCCCGGCGCGGGTTGCCGCCCCGGGTGGGGCCCGTGTGGTGGTCGTAGGAGCGGGTCCTGCGGGTCTGTTTGCTGCGCTCTTCCTTGCAGAGTCCGGTGTTCCGGTGACCCTGCTTGAGCGCGGCGAGGAGGTCGGCGCTCGCGTGGGCACCGTGAACGCCCAGTGGCGGCGACAACGTCCTGTGGATCCCGAGTCCAACGTGGTGTTTGGCGAAGGCGGGGCCGGCACGTTCTCGGACGGAAAGATCTACACCCGGCGGCGCGATGAGGACATCGGCTACGTGCTCAGGCGCTTCGTCGACTTCGGTGCGCGCTCCGACATTCTCGAAGAGGGGTGGGCTCACCTCGGGACCGACAAGGTCCGCGGCATCCTGCCCGTGTTCCGCGCTCGCCTCGCCGAGCTGGGGTGCGAGGTGCGGTTCGGTGCGCGTGTGGATGACCTGGTGGTGGAGGCCGGCGTGTGTCGCGGGGTCGTGCTCGCCGACGGCTCCGAGGTGCGTGGGGACGCCGTCGTGGTGGCACCGGGGCACTCCGCCCGCGACACGGTCTCGATGCTGGTGAGGCGCGGTGCCGGCGCACAGGCCCGTCCCATCGCGATCGGGGTGCGCATCGAGCACCCGCAGGCGGTGATCGACGCGGCACGGTACGGCTCGGAAGATCGCGGCGACCTTCCGCCTGCGAGCTATCGCCTCGCTTGGCACCCCCCGTCGGGCCCCAAAGCGCGCACCTTCTGCATGTGCCCCGGTGGGATGGTCGTTCCGGCCACGCACACCCCCGATCGCGTCGTCGTGAACGGGATGTCCTTTGCTGCCCAGAGGGCCTTCTGGGCGAACGCTGCGATCATCGTCGAAGTGGAGCCGGAGGCCTACGGGGGTGGTGGGCCGCTCGCAGGCTACGCCTGGCAGGACGCCATCGAGCGCAGGGCGTTCGAGCTGGGTGGCGAAGACGGCACGGCACCTGCCCAGCGTGCCGTGGACTTCTTGGAGCGCACCGTCTCGGGAGAGCTGCCTCGCACCAGCTACCCCCTGGGCGTCAAGTCCGTCGCGCTCGATGCTTTGCTCCCCGGCGACGTGCTGGTGGGTCTGTCTCGCGCGCTCTTGGACTTCCACCGCAAGCTGCCGGGCTACCTGCACGCTGAGGCGCTGCTGGTGGCCCCTGAGACGCGCACCACGTCGCCGATTCGCCTGCTCCGAGACGACGACGGTGCGTCCCAGGGACTGCCCGGACTTTACCCTTCGGGGGAGGGCGCAGGCTTTGGTGGCGGCATCGTCTCGTGCGCGCTCGACGGCGTACGGATTGCGCGGGCCATCAGCGCCCGGTGGACCGCACGCACCTAGCAGGTGCGCACAAACCAGGGCCAGAAAGCGAATCGCCCCGGCACGAGGCCGGGGCGAAGAGAGCGGGTGATGGGACTTGAACCCACGACATTCAGCATGGCAAGCTGACGCTCTACCACTGAGCTACACCCGCAGCGAGCGCCACGCTTCTAACGCTGCGTGCCACGTCGCGTCAAGGAACAGCGCGCTCAAGAATCCGGTCGAGGAAGGGCTTGTGGCTTGCATCCGCCCCTTCCAGCGCGATTCGAACTTCGTTGGCCAGGTGGCGGCCCAGGGGAACACGCACCGCGTCCCACGTTGCTGCCGACCGGTCACCCACTGCGGCACCCACCAACTGCCAGACGGCCGGCTCCTCAGCTGTGCGTGCCAACAGCCCGGCGGGTGGCGCGGCGGCACCTGTGCCCACGAGGGCGTCGACGAGGTCCACCAGCCCGGTTCGAAACATGGTGGTGTCGTGTCCCACGTCGAGGGTGTCCAGCGCGCTCTTCAGCGCGATGACGGCCCACGCGCGGGCCAGTGGGGTGATCGCAGGATCCCACCCACCGGCAACCACCAGGGTCTCCACGCGGTCCAGGGAGCGACAGGGGCGGTCTGCACAGCGCCCATCGAGCCGGAGCGCGGTGGCGGCAAGCAGGGCACCGCCCGCCCCGATCGACGAACCCGCGCCGGCGAGAAGTCGTGTATAGGCTCTGTCGAGCAGGAAGCCCACCGGGTCCTCCGCACCGAGCTCGGTGGCGGCGGCCTCGCGTGCGTCGGCCCATTTTCCTTGCTCGCTGTGACGGTCGGCGGCGGCGCGCTGGAGCGCGAGCCCAGTGGCGCGCTGGAGATCCGCCAGGCCAGCCTCGACGGGGCCGCTATGGCCTTCCGCCCGCGCCACCACGATGCGACCCAGCGGGCTCTCCCGCACGCCGTCGAAGGGTGCGCCATCGAGCGCATCCCGCACCCCTTCGAGGGGGATGCCAGGTCCATCGAGCCAACCAGCCAACACCCAGCGGGCACCCAGGCGCTGCGCCGTGAGCGCGAGGTCCTGGTCGGGCTCGAGCGCCTGCAGCGGGTGCTTGGCCCGGGTGTGGGCGAGGGGATCCGTGCGGAGGCGGGACAGCAGGGGCGTGAGATCAGCCAGCTCGGGGGTGCCCATGCCCGCGCGTTCGGCGAGGAGGCGCTCAGCCATGCCCAGGCGGGTGCCCCTCACCAGGGCGGTGAGCTCGGTGCCGCGCAGCGCATCTTCGGCCTCCTGGAGGCGCGAGATCGCCGCTTCCCCTTGCTCGGCGCGCGGAAGCACCTCGGCGGCCTGAACCAGCGCGTCGGCACCCGAGATCGCCCGCAGCAGCTCCACCGACCCGAACCGGGGCGTGCGGGCCAGCGGATCTCGTCCGATCACGGCCGCGAGGGCCTCGGCGCGTGTGGTGGGGGCGGCTGCGTCAGCCGAGGCCGAGCGGGTCGCGTCTGGAAGGGCGAGGGCGGGGGGCAGGGGACGCCCACAGCCGCACAGGAGCACCACCGAGAGCCAGCATCGCAGGCTCATGCCGCGCGGTCTTGATTCCAGACCGATGACACGATCGGCCACGTGCCCACCAAGTAGTCGACGAGCGACATCAACGTCGCCACCGTGACCACCAGCATCACCCACCACGGAACCTGCAGCCAGAGATCGCCGCCGGGTGCGCCGAGGCTGTGCGCGAGCAGCGACAAGAAGGCCACCTGGGTGCCGACGCCCTGCACGATGGCCTTGAGCTTACCCGAGGTGCGGGCGGACACGATGACGTTGCGCGTGGCGGCCACCGAGCGCATGAACGCCACCGTGGAGTCTCGGTAGTAGATCGCGAGGATCATCCACAGGTCCGCATGATCGATCGCGTACAGGCCCAAGAAGAGCGTGAACCGCGAGAACGCGTCGGAGAAGGGGTCGAAGAGCTTCCCGAAGTCCGACACCACGCCGTAACGACGGGCAATCCAGCCGTCGGCCAGGTCGGTGAACTCGAGCAGCAGCGCGAGAGCGGCGGCGACGGCAAAGCCCGCCGTGCCTCCCCACACCAGCGCGACGACGGCGAGCGGCGCCAACGGAAGCCGCGCCGCTGTGACCACATTCGGATGCAGGGGAGGGCGGGCCATGGCCGGCCACCTAGCGCGAGCCGTCGGCCCGTCAAGCCGGTGGTGGCGCTGTCGTTGAGTACCGGGCGAGACTCCCGAACGAAGTCAGCAGCGCGGTGAGTCCGACGGCGGTGCCCACACTCGGCCAGTGTACGCCCAGCCAAGGACCGTGGAACAGCAGGATGCCCATGGCGGTGCCCTCGAAGCTGGTGGCGACCTGCCCCAGCCGGCTCGGGGTGTAGCGCCGGCCGGTCCACCGGGTGGCCATCCAGCCCGCCACCGTGACGCCATCGCGCACGAAGAACGCCACGGCCATCCACGGAGGCGCCCACGCCAGCGCCCACAGGCCGCCCCACGTGCACCACCCCAGGACCCGGTCGGCACCCACGTCGAGCACGAGCCCAACAAGTGGATCGCTTCCCAGGCGCCTCGCCAGCCAGCCATCCACGAGATCGGTGAGCGCGGCCGCTGTAAAGACCCAGAACGCGGGCCATCCCGCGTCGTGGAGGAGAAGCCAGAGCACCACCGGACCTGCACAGCCGCGTGCGATCGTGACGAGGTGAGGCAGGAACTGAAGGCTCACGGCGGGGTTGGTCTCCCGGCGTGGGTTAGCGGTGCGGGCATCGGAGGGCCAGCATGGTCGAGACCAGCGACTTCCTCGTCCTCGGAAGTGGTGTGGCAGGTCTGCAGTTCGCGCTGCACGTCGCGGAGTTCGGCACGGTCACGGTGCTCACCAAAGATCGGCCCGAGGAGAGCAACTCGGCCTACGCGCAGGGAGGCATCGCGGCCGTCTGGTCTGCGACGGACGACTTCGAGCACCACATCCAGGACACGTTCGTCGCAGGTGCAGGACTGTGTCGTCCCGAAGCGGTGGAAGCCACCGTGCGAGAGGGGCCCGACCGTGTGCGCGAGCTGATCGCGCTCGGCGCGAAGTTCACCCGTCATGACGATGACCCCACCCAGTACGACCTGCACCAGGAAGGGGGACACAGCCACCGGCGCATCCTGCATGCGGAAGACCTCACCGGTGCCGAGATGGTGCGGGCGCTGCACGTCGCGTGCGAGGCGCACCCCAACGTGCGGATCCTCGATCACCACATCGCCATCGATCTGATCACGAAGGGCTGGCTGGCGCGTAGGCTGCAGACCGTGCCCCCCCACCCCGATGAGGTGGTGGGTGCGTACGCCCTCGACGAGGCCGCGGGCACCGTGCGCACCTTCGCCGCCAAGTTCGTGGTGATCGCCACCGGCGGTGCAGGGCGCCTCTACCGCTTCACCACCAACCCAAGCATCGCCACAGGGGACGGCATCGCGATGGCTTGGCGCGCCGGGGCCAGCATCGCGAACATGGAGTTCGTACAGTTCCACCCCACCTGCCTCTACCACCCCACCGTGCAGAGCTTCCTGGTGTCCGAAGCGCTCCGCGGGGAGGGCGGAAAGCTCGTGCTTCCCAGCGGGGAGCGGTTCATGCCACGGTACGACGAGCGCGCTGAGCTGGCCCCGCGCGATGTGGTCGCCCGTGCCATCGACGCCGAGATCAAGCGCTTGGGCCTCGACTGCGTCTACCTCGACATGACCCACCTCTCCGCCGAGACCCTCTCCCACAAGTTCCCGAACATCTACAGGACGCTCGCCGGACTGGGCATCGACATGGCCGTGCAGCCGATTCCGGTGGTCCCGGCCGCGCACTACCTCTGCGGTGGCATCTCGGTGGACCTGCACAGCGTGAGCACGCTGGGCAACCTCTTGGCGATCGGGGAGGCGTCTTGCACCGGTCTGCACGGCGCCAACCGCCTCGCGAGCAACAGCTTGCTGGAGGCGCTCGTGTTCGCTCATCGGGCCGCGGCGTGGTGCCGCACCCGCATGGAGGCGGTCGAGGTGGTCACCGAGATCCCGCCGTGGAACACGGCAGGTGCGCAGGAGCCCGACGAGCTGGTGGTGATTCGCCAGGTGTGGGAAGAGATCCGGCGCTTCATGTGGAACTACGTGGGCATCGTGCGCACTCAGCGCAGGATGAAGCGCGCCCGTCACCGCATCGAGCTCGTGCGCGAGGAGATCGACTCCTACTACTGGGACTTCAAGGTCTCCAAGGAGCTGATCGAGCTTCGCAACCTCGCCGACGTGGCCGACATGGTGGTGGAGTGTGCGCTGCGCCGACGGGAGAGCCGCGGGCTGCACACCAACCTCGACCACCCGGCCACTGACGACCGCTTCGTGCACGACACCGTGATCACGCGACGGCTCTGATCACCCACGAAGGAGGGTGCTCACGTCGGCCCTTGTGCCGACCAGCGCCTCGATGGCTGCGAGGTCTTTCGGGGTCGCGGCGCTGAGGATCTCGGGGCCCTCCGGGCGGATGTGGACGTCGTCCTCGATGCGCACACCGCCGAAGTCGAGCCAGGTCTCCAGGCGCGCGTCGTCGATGTGGGCAGCGAACGGCGCGCGGATGGCGGCGTCTGCGAGCACAGCCGGCACCACGTAGAATCCAGGCTCGATGGTGACCACCCAGCCGGCCTCCAGCGGAAGGCCGAGGCGCAGGTAGGAGAGGCCGAACTGCGGGGAGCGTGCCGTGCCCTTGGGGTAGGTGGCGGCGTCGCCGTAGGCCGCGAGGTCGTGCACATCGAGCCCGAGCAGATGGCCCACCCCGTGGGGCAAGAAGAGCGCGTGGGCACCGCGCTCCACAGCCTCGTCGACGGACAGGCCATGCAGCAGGCCCTCGTCAAGGGCGAACTGTGCGATCACGCGCGCCGAAGCGAGGTGCACGTCCACCCACGACACCCCAGGTAGGGCGACATCGAGGGAGGCTTGCTGCGCGGCGAGCACGGCCTCCATCACGGCGCGCTGCCGTGCGCTGTACCGACCCGACACCGGCCAGGTACGGGTGACGTCAGCGGTGTACCCGCTCGGAACCTCGGCTCCTCCATCCAGCAACAACAGGCGCCCGGCTTCGCACGTGCCCTCATGGCCGTGGTTGTGCAGCACCTCGCCGCGCTGCGTGAGGATGGTGCCGTAGCCGGGCTGCGTGCCTCGGCTGGCCAGGTATCCTTCGAACACGGCGGCGAGCGCACGCTCCGACACGCCCGGGCGGGTGGCAGCCATCACGAGCTTGTGGGCCTCGGCGGTGACGGTGCACGCGGCGCGAAGGGCTCCGATCTCGTGGGCGTCTTTGGCGCGGCGGAGTCGCGAGACCGCGTCGATCAGCTCGGCGTCGCCGCGATCCTCTCCGAACTGAAACCGCTGCCCGACCCAGGAAGTCAGCTCGCTGTTGACGCGCTCGTCCGCCACAGCCAGGGTGCGAGGACGCTGGGCCTTGGCACGGGCCGGTAGCTCGCTCACCGGTCGAACCGCATCGACGCCGAGCTGGTCCACCAGCGCCTCGATCGGCTCCACCACGCCATGCCACAGCGCGTCGTCGGGGGCGGGGGGCTCCACGTACAGCGTGCAGGTGCCGGCCTCCAGCCAAGCGAAGGTGCCCGGTCTGTGGCAGCCGACAAAGTAGAGCAGCGTGCTGTCTTGGCGGAACGGCAGCATCTGGTAGGGGATGTGGCGTGGGCGCTCGCGCGGACCGGCCAACAACACGGGCCCCTGCACCAGGGCCGCCAGCCTGGCGCGGCGCTCACGGTACACAGAGAGCGGCATCGTCAACATGACCTCCTTGGCGCGGCTCAGCGAACCTGGTCGAGGTCCCAGCTCAGCTCCCGGTGACCGAGGCCCGATCCCACAGCAAGGACCAGGTGGGCGGGCAGCGGTGTCTGCTTCGCGAAGCGAGCGATCCACAAGCGGTTGAACACGTTCCACTGGCTGTAGATGGCCGTCTGCAGCGTGTTGGGCTGGGGTACCTCAAACACCGTGACCAGCGGCTGTTCGACGCCGTCAGCCAGCAAGCGAAGCCGCCAGGTCTCGTCGGTGCTGCCGAACGCGGGCTCGTCTTCCACCTCGTAGAGGTTGCCCTCCGCCGTGAACACGATCTCGTGGTAGGCCTCACCATCTTCCCGCAGCATGCGCGCGACCTTGTCGCTGTCGGTCTGGGCCGATCCGATCAGCCGCACGCGCTCAGCCACGATGGCCTCGCGCATGGCCGTGGACAGGTAGGTGGCCTCGATCTTGAGGGCATCGCCGAGGTCACGCCGCACCACGGCCTTTTCGGTGTGGTCATCGTGCACGTTGAGGTAGGCGACCCGAGGCTTCCACCCGGCGCAGGCGGTGAGCAGGAGCAGGAGGAGGTGACGCTTCACGGGCTATCCTGGACGCTGGGCTCAGTGGTGCCTTCCGGCACCGGCTCGGTGGGCAGCGGCTCGACCGCTGCCGGCTCCTCATACGGGGGCGGCTCCACTTCATCCACCTGCTCGACCGGCTCCACGCGCGGAAGCGGTGTCGGCATCGGCGTGTCGACCAGCGCGAGCGACAGGAACGGGAACGCCACGACGATCACGAGGCTGACGAGCATCACGAAGAAGAACGGAACCACAGAACGGATGACCTTCAGCAGGGGGCGGTCGAACACCGTGCTCGCCACGAACAGGTTGATACCCATCGGAGGCGTGAGGTAGCCGAGCTCGAGGTTGACGATGAACATGATGGCGAAGTGGATCGGGTGGATGCCGTAGCTGGTGGCGATCGGCGCAAGCAGCGGGGCCGTGATCAGGATCGCCGAGATCATGTCCATCAAGCAGCCAAGCACGAGCAGGAACAAGTTCACGGCGATCAAGAAGCCCAGCTTGGAGTCCACCCGCTCGAGCATCCACGCGGCGGCGGCCTCGGGGATCTGCTCGAAGGCGAAGAAGCGGTTGAGGCTGATTGCGATCATGATCACCAAGAACAGCGAGCCCATCTGCATCGCGCTGTCGGAGAACACCTTCGGGATCTGACGCAGGCCCAGCTCCCGATTCACGAACAGCTCGATCACCAGCGCGTAGACCACGGCTACCGCAGCCGACTCAGTGACCGTGAACGCGAGCACGAAGTCAACGCCGAGCGGCCGCAGGTCGATGAGGCCGTAGATGCCGCCTAGGATCAGCACCGGGAGCAGCAGGCTGGGAATGCCTGCCACCAGCGCGCTGCGCAGCTCACGTCCCCAGGAGCTACCCGCTGGCACCTCGTAGGAATGGACCGTGGAGGGTCGGCCGGCGCGCGGCCACGTGACGTACCACGTGTAGAGGATGAGCATCGTCGCGATCATCAGGCCGGGCAAGATGCCCGCTGCGAACAGCTCCGTAGGGTCGATGACACCCACTGCGGGGTGGCCGCTCACCATGATGGCGTAGATCAGCATCGGCACCGACGGCGGGATGATGATGCCGAGCGACCCGGCGGTGGTGAGCACGCCCAGGCTGTAGTGCTCGTCGTAGCGGTCGGCGACGAGCATGGGAAACAGCACCGACCCGATCGCGATGACCGTGACCGGGGAGGACCCCGAGATCGCCGCAAAGAAGGCACACGACACGACAGCGGCAACGCCCAGGCCGCCGGGAACGCCAGCCAGTGAGATGCGCGCGATGTGGACGAGGCGGCGCGCGATGCTGCCTTCCGTCATCAGGTTGCCCGCGAGCACGAAGAACGGGATCGCGAGCAGCTCCTGCTTCTTCGCCGCCTCGAACATGTCGGTGACGACGGTCTCGGCAGACCCGGACCGAAGCAGGACCCACGCTGAGAGCGTTCCGATGCCGACGCCCACGAACAGCGGGGCCCCCAGCATGACGACGATGATCGCGGACACCACGATCATCGTGCCCGTTCCCCACCACAATGACAGCGCCAGCGTGAGCAGGGCACCTGGAAGCGCACCCGCCAGAATCACGTCGGCAGGTCGGCGGCTGCCGACGCCGGGTCCTGTGCTCGGATCCACAGGCGGCAGCGACAACGCCTCGCCGACGAAGCGCAGCGCCATCACCAAGAACACCAGCCCCACGATGATCAGCGGGATCCACAGCGGGAAGCCCTCACCCGTCTGCACGTAGCCGAAGGCCGGGATCTTGAACGGGTCGCCGCCCGCATCGTACTGTGCGTCCTCCCAGCTCATGAGGTTGGGGTAGCGCGTGCCTGGGCCAAACTTATCGCCAGGCATGAGCCCCACAAGCGCGTTCACCGGGCCCGTCATCCAGCCGTAGAGGTTGACACCCTCGAAGGTGTCCTTGCTCGACGTGAACACCCCGTCCCAGGCGCCCTTCGCCAGCGCCATGCACACGCCCGCGGACGCGACCAACTGGAACCGCTTCACAAACCGGGCCGCACCCGGTGACAGCACCCGGTCCATGGCATCGACAGCGATGTGCTTCTTGTCATGGGTGGCGATGCTCGCCCCGAGGAACCCGACCACCACCAGCAGGAGCAGCGCGATGTTGACCTGTCCCTCAAGGTCCCACAGGCCGCCCATCGAGCTGTTGAGGCGAGGCTTGAACTCCCGCTGCAGGTACTCGTTGAACGTGAGCAATGTCATCACGAGCAGCCCGACGAAGGCTGCAAAGCGCTCGGCCCGACCCACGATTCGGTTGAGGAGCGCCGCAGCCTCTCCGGCCACGATCTGCACGCCCGTGCCGACGATCACGGCCCCTGCGGCGGTGGAGGCCAGCGGGCCGCCCAGCGCCTTGGATCCGGACCCGACCGAGCCCCCGAGTGCAGCTACGCCATCGTCGAGGGCCGAGAATCCTCGGCCCACTGCTTCGCGGATGCCCATCCGACCGCTCCTCGTGACCGAAGGCTACTTCGGCGCAGTCTTAATGCCCGCCTTGATCTTCTCATAGAGCGCCGGCCCACCCTCGATGGTGGCGGCGAAGGTGGCGTGCATGGCGCGGCCCTTCGCGACGAATGCGGCGCGCTCAGCTTCGGTGAGCTGCACCACCTCAAGGCCCAGCGCTGGCATCTGGCCGATCATCGCTACGTCTTCCGCACGAACCGCCTTGCGGGCATCGTTCGTGTAGAGCGCCCGCGGCTCCAGCACGATCTTCTGGAGGTCTTCCGGAAGGGCACTGAACCACGTGCGGCTGAACACCACCGCAGCCGGCTGGTAGACGTGCTTGGACACCGTCCAGTAGTCGAGAGGGTCGGCAAGGCCGCCGGCGAGTGCATAGAGCGCTGTGTTGTCGAGGCCGTCGATCACGTTGCTCTGAAGCGCCGTGAGGATCTCGGTGGTGGGCTTCTGCACCGCGGTGGCTCCAAAGGCGGCCCACATCGCCATGTGCACGTCGGACTCTTGCGAGCGCATCTTCAGGCCGACCAGATCGGCGGTGCTGCGCACGGGCTTCTTCTTCGTGCCGAAGGAGCGCCAGCCATTCTCCGACCACATGCCCAAGATGAAGCCCCGCCGCGAGAGCAGGTTGCTGAAGTCGGACAGCATCACGTTGTCGAGCAGGTGGTCGGCCTGCGCCACCGTGTCGAACAGGAAGGGCAGCTCGATGAGCTGGAGCTCAGCGATGTTGC
>CAYNFK010000109.1:0-15708 GCA_964396405.1 uncultured Enterobacteriaceae bacterium | reverse complement strand
TCGGCAAGGAGGTGTTCGGCGGCGTCGGCATGAACATCCTCAACCCCGCGCTCACCGCCCGCGCCTTCGTGTTCTTCACGTACCCGGCGGCCATCTCGGGTGCGGGCGTGTGGGATGTAGCCGGTCGCTGGAACCCGTTCACGATCACCGGGCAGCCCGTCGCTGGCTACACCGGCGCCACGCCGCTTCTGGCGGTGTCGAATGGCGAGCGCGGCCAGTCCGCGGTGTCCATCCTCAACGATCCGCAGCTCGGGTGGTCTTTCCAGGATCTCGCGCTGGGCAACATTCCCGGCTCGATGGGGGAGGTCAGCGCGGTGGGTGCGGCCCTCGGTGGTCTGTTCCTCATCGCGATCGGCATCGCCAGCTGGCGCATCATGCTGGGTGCCGTGCTCGGCATGGTGGCCACCGCCGCGCTGTTCAACGGTGTCGCTGGGCCGGACGCGCTTCCGCTGTTCACGCTGCCGCCGCACTACCACCTCGTGATGGGC
Organism: uncultured Enterobacteriaceae bacterium; assembly: GCA_964396405.1. Classification (GTDB taxonomy): domain Bacteria; phylum Myxococcota_A; class UBA796; order UBA796; genus JACKEO01. The sequence continues at coordinate 15,220 of CAYNFK010000109.1, read as the reverse complement.
GGCTTCGCGTTCGGCGCGGTGTTCATGGCCACCGACCCGGTCTCGTCCTCGCACACGCAGCTGGGGCGCCTGATCTACGGCTTCCTCATCGGCGCGCTCTGCGTCGTGGTCCGGGTGGTCAACCCCGCCTACCCGGAAGGGATGATGCTGGCGGTCCTGTTCATGAACGTGTTCGCGCCCCTCATCGACTACTTCGTCGTCCAGGCCACCACGCGTCGTCGCGCGGTTCGCTTGGCTACGGTCTAGGCCCGCACCATGGCGTTCTCCAACGGCTACACCTTCGCATTTGCCACGGGCGTCTGCATCTTCTGCAGCGTGGCCGTGGCGGGGGCTGCGCTCTCGCTCCAGGACCGTCAGGCCCTCAACCGCGAGCGCGACCTCCACAAGAACATCTTGGCGGCGCTCCAGCTGGTCGACCTGAACAACCCGCCTGCGGGTGAGGCGATCGATCAGCTCTGGGAAGAGCGCGTGAAGCTCGCGGTCTACACGGCCGCTGGTCAGCCCGTCGGGGAGGCCGACACCGCCCACGATCTCGACAAGGACGGCGACGTCGACCTTGACGACACCGTGCTAGCCCGGGCGGAAGTCAAGGGCTCAGAGGCGGCACCCTCGATCCTCGCGGTCTACCAGCGGGTGCAGGGCACCACCGTCGAGGCCTATGCCATCCCTGTGCTCGGCAAGGGCCTGTGGGGCCCGGTGTTCGGCTACCTCGCGCTCGACGCACGCCTGGACTCGGTCACCGGCGTCACCTTCTTCGCACCGAAGGAGACACCTGGGCTGGGTGCCGAGATCGAGACCGCGGCATGGCAGGCCCAGTGGGCTGGCAAGCGCATCTTCGCAGGCGACGCCGTGAAGGGCATCCAGGTGGCCAAGGCTGGCACCTACAGCATGCACGCCGACGAGTCCGACTACTGGGTCGACGGCTTGGCTGGTGCCACCATCACCGGTCGCGGGGTGTCTGAGATGGTCGTGCGCGGCCTGGAACAAGAGTACGCCCCAACCCTTCAAGCACTCAAGCAGGGTGGAACGCCATGAGCTCTCCCGCCACCGAGCTGGCACCTACGCCAGCCCCGTTCGTCGTCTGGGACAAGAAGATCAAGAAGACCTTCGTGGACCCCATGTTCGACAACAACCCGATCATGGTGCAGGTGCTGGGCGTGTGCTCGGCGCTTGCGGTCACGGTGCAGATCAACCGGGCGCTGGTCATGGCAGCGGGCGTCACGATCGTGACCGCGTTCTCCAACGCGATCATCTCGTCGATGCGCGACTACATCCCGCCGAGTATCCGCATCATCGTGCAGCTCGCGATCATCGCGTCCCTGGTGATCGTGGTCGATCAGGTGCTCCAGGCCTACGTCTACGACATCAGCAAGCAGCTCTCGGTGTTCGTGGGCCTGATCATCACCAACTGCATCCTGATGGGCCGCGCCGAGGCCTACGCCATGGCGAACCCGCCCTGGCAGAGCTTCCTCGATGGCATCGGCAACGGCCTCGGCTACGGTGCGGTGCTGTTCGTCGTGGCCTTCATCCGTGAGCTGCTCGGCTCGGGCTCGCTGTTCGGCGTGCAGGTGGTTCCCGAGGCGGCCTACGCTGCCGGCTACCAGGACATGGGCCTGATGGTGCTTGCCCCGGGTGCGTTCGTGGTGCTCGGGCTGCTCATCTGGGCTCAGCGCACCTACACCGGGTACCAGGAGAGCTGACCATGACCGACCTCATCTCGCTCGCGGTCAAGTCGATCTTCGTCGAGAACATCCTCCTGGCCTTCTTCCTGGGGATGTGCTCCTTCTTGGCGGTGTCCAAGAAGGTGGAGACCGCGATCGGTCTCGGAGTCGCCGTGGTGGCCGTGCAGACGATCACCGTGCCGATGAACTGGGCCATCAACGAGTACCTGCTCAAGAAGGGCGCGCTGTCGTGGGCCGGAATGGGCGACGTGGACCTGTCGTTCCTCGTGTTCATCGCGTTCATCGCCACCATCGCCGCCATCGTGCAGCTCGTGGAGATGGTGCTCGACCGCTACAGCCCCACGCTCTACAACGCGCTCGGCATCTTCCTCCCGCTCATCGCGGTGAACTGCGCCATCCTGGGCGGCTCGCTGTTCATGGTGGAGCGCGAGTACAACTTTGCCGAGGCCACGGTGTTCGGCTTCTCGTCGGGTGCTGGGTGGGCGCTGGCCATCGTGGCGATGTCGGCGATTCGTTACCGCCTCCGCTACTCCAACGTGCCCCAGGGCCTTCGCGGCCTCGGTCTCACCATGCTCACCACCGGCCTGATGGCCATGGCGTTCATGGTGTTCGCTGGCATTCAGCTCTGAGTCCTGCCTGACGGAAACGAGGCGGTTGCCATGGTTCTGGGTCTCTCCATCGTCGTGTTCACCGGGATCATCCTGGCGCTGGTCTCTGTGCTCTTGGTCGCTAAGGCCAAGCTGCTGCCGCAGGGGGATGTCACCATCCTCGTGAACGGTGAGCGAGAGCTCAAGGTCAAGCCCGGCTCCTCCCTGCTCGCCACCTTGGCTGCCGAGAAGATCTTCATCCCGTCGGCCTGTGGCGGTGGTGGGTCGTGCGCGCAGTGCAAGTGCCAGGTGCTGGATGGCGGGGGCGACATCCTCCCCACCGAGACCCCGCACATCGGCATCGCCGAGCGTAAGGAGCACTGGCGGCTGGGCTGCCAGGTCAAGGTCAAGCAGGACATGAAGATCCAGGTGCCCGAGGAGATCTTCGGCATCCAGAAGTTCGAGTGCACGGTGGCCTCGAACGACAACGTCGCCACCTTCATCAAGGAGCTGATCGTCAACATCGACGGCGGCAAGACCCTCGACTTCCAGGCCGGCGGCTACATCCAGATCGACATCCCCCGCTACAAGAACGACTTCCGGGAGTTCGACGTTCAGGAGGAGTACCGGGAGGACTGGGACAAGTTCAACGTCTGGCAGTACAAGGGCCGCAACGAAGAAGACGGCATCTTCCGCGCCTACTCGATGGCGAACCACCCTGCGGAAGGCAACCGCGTCATGCTCAACGTGCGCATCGCCACGCCCCCGCGCGGTGTCGAGTGCGCTCCGGGCATCGCGTCGTCCTACATCTTCAACCTCAAGAAGGGCGACAAGGTCACCGTCTCGGGGCCCTACGGCGAGTTCTTCATCCAGCCCACCGAGCGCGAGATGATCTACGTCGGCGGTGGTGCCGGCATGGCGCCCCTGCGCGCCCACCTGTTCCACCTGTTCCACACGCTGCGCACGAACCGCAAGGTCTCCTTCTGGTACGGCGCCCGCTCGCTGCGCGAGATGTTCTACTGGGACGACTTCAAGACCATCGAGGCCGAGTTCCCGAACTTCAAGTTCATCCTCGCGCTGTCGGAGCCCATGCCGCAGGACGAGTGGACCGGCGCCAAGGGCTTCATCCACCAGGTGCTCTACGACAACTACCTCAAGGCCCACGAGGCCCCCGAGGACTGTGAGTACTACATGTGCGGCCCGCCCATGATGATCTCGGCCGTCATGAAGATGCTCGACTCGCTGGGCGTGGCGAAGGACGACATCCACTTCGACGACTTCGGCGGCTGAGGTGCCGCTGCGCTTGCTCCTCCTCTGGGCGGCCGCGTGTCAGCCACCGGGGGGGAGCCAGGAGGCCGCGTACCTGTCGGCGCAGGGCGAGGCGTTCGGCGCGGGCTGGCGGGTGCAGTGGCAGCCGGTCGACGGCGCGGATGTGCCGACCGTCCAGGCCGCTGTGGTCGACGATCTGTCGGCGATCGACCTGCACCTCTCCACCTGGCGAGACGACAGCGAGCTGGCGGCCGTGCGACGGGGTCCCGGCCGCGTGCCGGTGTCGGAAGAGACGGCGATCGTGGTGCAGGCGGCGCTGGATCTCGCTGAGATCACGGGCGGCGCCTACGACCCCACCGTGCAGCCGCTGATGGAGCTGTGGGGGCTGGCTGGCAAGCGGCGCGACACCTGGCCCACCGATGCGGAGATCGAGGCCGCTCGCGCCCAGGTGGGGCACGCCCGGGTCACTGTGGGCCACGACGCCACGGGTGCCTGGGTCGATGCGGGCGGCACTGCGCTCGACGTCTCGTCGATCGCGCCCGGCTACGCTGCCGACCGTGTGCTGTGGACGCTCGCCGGCATGGGCGTGCTCGACGCGTACGTCGACATCGGCGGCGAGATCCGGGTAGCCGGACGCGCGCCGCGAGGGGGCCCCTGGCGGGTGGGCATCGAGGCGCCCGAGGTGGGCTCGGTGCCGGGGTCCAACCCGGTCGGCATCGTTGGGCTGGTCAACGGGGGCTTGGCCACTTCGGGCAACTACCGCACCCGGTACCTGCTGGAGGGCCGCGAGGTGCACCACACGATGGACCCGCGCACCGGCCGTCCGTCCACAGCGAGCGTGCTCTCGGCCACGGTCGTGGCGTCGGATGCGCGCACGGCAGACGGCTGGGCCACGGCCCTGATGGTGCTCGGGGAAGCGGGCCTCCCGCTGGCGGAGGCGCAGCCCATGGTGGAGGCGTGGCTGGTGCTCCCAGGCGCGCACGGGCCCATCACACGCGGCACCTCGGGCATCGGCGCGCGTCTGCATCCGTCCGCAGGGATGGGCGCGGCGCGGCCTGCGCCATAAGCAAAGGGTCTTCGAGGTCGTCATGCAGGTGATGCTGCTCACCATCGTGTTCTTCGCGCTCTGCATGGCGGGGCTGGGCCTCGGCACGATCGTGGCGGGTCGCCGCCTGAAGGGCTCGTGCGGGGCCGACGTGGTGGACAGCGACGGCGAAGTCATCGCCTGCGGCGCGTGCACGAAGAAAGAGGTCGACCTGTGCCCCACCGACAACCAGCTCGTGGCGCTGGCGCAGATCGGGTACCCAACACTTCGGCATGACCACGAACGCGGCGTCTGAACCCGCGATTGGGCTGCGGGTTTCGCGAAACGCGCGGCCATCGGGGTAAAAGGGAAGTCACACCGTCGAGGCCGTGATTGCGCAGCCCGATCGGGCCGGCTTACCGCGGCCTTTGTGTGGGGTTCCGATGGCCCGTTGGCTCGTGCATCTTCGTGATCGCCAAGTGGGCGTGGATGGGCTCGTGGAGCTGCGGGCCCTGGCGCGTGAGGGCCAGCTCACGCCGGGCGACCTCGTCCAGCCGCCGGGTGCTGTCGACTGGCTGTACGCCCTGGAGATCGACGAGCTGAAGGCCGACCTCGCTTCGGGTGCGGCGCACGTCACCGACCGCGATGACGACGGCGCGGGCCGCAGCAACCTTGGCCTCGCCGGGGTGGCGGCCTTGCTCCTCGCCGGCATCGCAGCAGGCGGCGGCTACATGGCCTACCAGTACGCCGGTCAGCTGCCCGATCCCGAGCGCCAGCTGCTCGACCAGGTGTCGTTCACGCAGATGGTCGTCACCGACCAGGGCGGCGCGCGCTTGGTGGGAGAGCCGGATGCGAACGCGGCCGTGGTCGCCACGCTGCAGAGCGGTGCGGTCCTCGATCTTCTGGCGAAGCGCAAGACCTTCTACAAGGCCCGCGACCCGGCCACAGGGGCCGAAGGCTGGATCGGCGTAGATCAGGTGGTGCCCGCTTACCTGCTCGGCGGGGGCGAGGTGCTCAAGGAGCACGATCCCCTCTACAACCCCGACCGCTACCTGTTCGTCACGGGCGCCTCCTGGATGCAGATGCCCGAGCAGGCGGAAGAGGGCCTCACCATCTTCCAGGTTCGGCTGCAGAACAACTCGATGTACGACATGTCGGGCCTCGTGCTCGCCGCCCGCATCAAGGACAGCCACGGCCAGGAGCTGGAGCAGGTCGAGTTCGTCGTGGAGGGCACGATCCCCGCCGGCGCGGGCTCGATGATCGGCACCCTGCTGGATCCCACCTCCGAGATCAAGCGCGTGGTCACTGAGGCCGAGGTCGAAGCCGCGGCCAAGGTCAACCCCGAAGCCCAGCTCGACTACACCGAGGGCGTCGAGGTGAAGATGGCCACGGTCGACTTCACCGCCGCCAGCATCGACATCGTCGAGCTGCGCGCCGTGCCTCCCGAGAAGCCCGCGGGCTGAACAGCCTATCGGCCCTGGGCATCCAGGGCTGCGATGCGCTGGCGCGCTTCGGTCTGGAGCGCCTGCACCACGCCGGAAGGGTCGTGCGGGAGCGTGAGCAGCTGGGTGAGCGCTGTGCGCGTGGTCACGGCGTCCCCAGCGTCGGTGGCGACGTCGGCCTGGCGCCAGAGCGCCAGCGCAGCGTCCTGACGATCCAGGCCCAGCCACACACGCCAGCCTGAGCCTTCGTCGCGCAGGCTGTAGGTGAGCGCTTCGGCCACCTCGCCCACCTCGTGCTTCGTGATTTCGGCCTCGTACCACGCGCGCTCGAACGCGACGCGGTCCTCAGCGGCAGCGAGCTGCTCGGCGGACGGAGCCGGCAGCAGCTTGCCGAGCGCCTCGAGGTCGGCGTGGAGGGCTGTGACGGGCACCACCGTGGCGTCGGGGGTGGCCTGGGGGGTGGCCAGCTCAAAGCGGGTGCGACGTGCCACGGCCAGCCACACAGGGCCCGCCGAGAGGTGCTCGGTGACGTAGGTGTCGAGCGTGCGCGCAGACTGGTCGTCGGTGGTGAGCAGCGCGTAGGCCTCGTCGTAGCGCCCTGACTGCTCGGCCTGGAGGTACGAGGTGAGGACCTTGTGGGCCGAGGGGGAGCAGGCCGCCAGGAGCAGTAAGAACGGGAAGCGCACGGGGGACCTCCAAGGGCGCGCTACCGTAGCACCTGCAGAGTGCCCGCGTGCGGGTCGTCGGGGTCGAACCACGAGGGGTGGTAACGACGGGGATCGAGCGGCACACGACGGTCGAGCCGCACGCAGGGCCACGGGGTGTTGAGCAGGCGCGCCGAGAACGCCTCCACCGACTCGGCCTCGGCCTGGTAGGGGGGCGCGTGGGGCATCGCGGGGATGAGGTCGGGGCGGACCATCGGGAGCTGCACAGGATGGGGGCCCACGACGCAGCCCCGCACGACATCGCGGTAGTCGTGCGCCATGCGCGCCAAGGTGTCGTGGGCCGATCCCCCGCTCGGAGACCGCGCCAGCACCAACGCCGCCACCACCCCGACGAGGCAGGCCGTTCCTAGGGCTGCGTCCGCGCGCCGGCGGGCGATCGGAGGCAGCGTGCCCACGGCGGCAACAAGGGCTGCGAGGCCGAGCAACGTGGCAGGAGCGAGCAGACGGGTGGTGAACAGATCGAAGTGGCGCACGCCACGAAGGACCACAAGCAGGAGGAGGTACGTGCCTCCCACCCCCACGAGGGCACGGCTCTGTGCCGTCCAGGCGGGCATGGACCGGTCGGGAGCACGCCAGACGCTCAGGAGGCCGGCTGCGAGCACGCCCATGCCTACAAGCAGCGCCAGCAACGCCTCAGGGGCCGACGACAGCACCCGCACGGTGGGAACGAGCGAAGCGAACACCCCTCGCCCGAGGGCGGCGCCCCACGCCGACCACGACTCCGGTGCGGGGAGTCGGGCCACACCCGTGAGGTGACCCGTGTGCTCGAGGTTGAGTCGTCCCAGCCACCACCCAGCGGCCACGGTCGGGAGCGTGGCGGCCCAGAGACCCAGCGCTTGGGCTCGCTCCCCGCGCCGGAAGGCCAGCACGCCCCCGGCGAAGAAGACGGGGACCACCAACACGCCGATGTAGCGAAGGAGAAAGGCCGTGAGGCCCAGGACCGCGGCCCAACTGGCTCGCCGCGAGGCGCGCATCGGTTCCGCGAGCACCCACGCCAGCGCCAACAGGCAAGCCACGAACGGCCCCTCAGATGCAGAGCCGGCAAACGTGTGCAGCACGCTCGCGAACCCGAGGGGAGCCAGGGCTGCTGTGGGATCATCCGGCCGCAGTCGTCGCAGCAGCGCTGCACAAGTCAGCAACGCGCCCGTGCCCACGAGCTTCGATGCCCACCACGGGTCCAGGCCACCGAGAACGCCGACAGCCACCAGTGCTGGGTAGCCGGGCGGCCAAGTGCCGAACCACGCCTGACCCGTCGGCGTCGCGGCGGGCTGAAGCAGGCCGTCGCCGCGGGCCATCGCTGTGGCCATGCGAAGGTTGGCTGCCGCGTCCGGCCCGATGCCTGCGTCCGCCGAAGACATGGCAAGCACCACGCAGGCTGCCGCCAGCGTCGCAGGCCCGAGGCGTGGCACCCACGCCCCTCGGCGCGCCGGGCCTTCGCTCACGCTCATCCCACCCCCCGAGCCCGCCTATCCGAGGCGGTCAGGGCCGGGTGTAGGGCGTGATCTTCCGGGCCGCGATCGTGCCCTCCATCCGGAGCACGGTGAGGTCGGCCTCGAACGCCCCCTGCATCGCGTTGGGGCTGGTGAAGCCGCCATCGAAGGCCACGGGGACCTGCAAGAAGGGCACGTCGATGAGCAAGGAGCCGTTCTCGATGGTGTTGCCCACGATGTCGCCCTCCACGTCGTACGTGAGGTTGACCGTGCCGACGAGCGGAATCGCGAGGGTGCAGCCTCCCGAGCCGGTGATGGTCTCGCCCGCGAGGTCGACGTCGAAGTCCAAGGTGCCCACGCAGTCCGTGCGCAGCGTCTGGTCCTGGACCTCCGTGAACGTCGCGATGCCGACCGTGCCGCTCCACACGCCGGTGAGCGCGCTCTGAACGCGCACGGCCCCGATCGACGACTTCAGCCGATCCCCGTTGGGGAGCAGCGCCTCCACGCCCACGTTGTAGACGCCGGCCTCCACAGGCCACTCGCCCCTGCGCCCGGACTTCGAGCCGCCTGGGATCGTCCACGTGATCGCATCGAAGGCCAGGGGCGATCCGTCGGCTCCCATCACCTTCGCGTCGTAAGGAAAGCCCGTCGACAGCGGGTAGATCGCGCCTGAGACCGGGAGCGTGACCACCAGATCCGCGCCGTCGTACATCGACGTGTCGGGGCCGGGCTCCTCGGTGTCTTCGGTGTCGTCGGTCTCCACCGCGTCGTCGGTGTCGACGACCGTGTCGGAGCCTGTGTCTTCGGGGTCGTCGGCGACATCATCGCCGAGCGCGATCGAGCCAGCTTGGCAGGCAGAACCCAGGAGGGCGAGCACGGGGAGGAGGCGCATGAACATCCCGGACTGACGATTCGTCATCCTTCCACATGCAGGGACCGTGCCGTGTCAGGAGGCCGTCAGTGACAGGACTGCACGCGGCTCTGCGTGGTGGCGGATGCGGGGCCCACGGGGATGCACAGCCCCAGGCCGTCGAGGTCGGCCACAGGGTACTCGCACGAGGTGTACCAAGTGCCCGACTGACCGCAGCTGGGCTGGTTGTCCCAGCCGGGTTCGAAGGGGTCGACCACCACGGGGATCGGCCCCAAGAAGATGGTGCACTTGCAGGTGTACTCCCCGTCGTAGCGGGGCTCGTTGCCGCTCGCGCAGTTGTAGTCGAAGCTGCCGTCGCCGCGGGCGCTGGTGAACCAGTCCTGCTGCCCGGGGAACGCGAGGGGGTTCTGGTCGTAGCAGTCGGTGTTGTTCTGGGCGGTGTAGAGCCCGGTGCCGGCGCAGTAGCACTTGCCCGCTCCGGCCCCGAAGGTGTCGCCGTCCTGGTCGCGGTAGAACGTGGCGCAGCCCGGGTTGTTCTCGCCCTCGTTCTTGTTGGTGTCGCAGTTGTTGTCGACGCCGTCATCGCAGACCTCGGGCGCGGCCGGGTTCACGAGGCCATCGGCGTCGTTGCAGTCGTTGCCGAGCGCGGTGGTGCCGTTGGGCTGCGTGGTGCACGCTGTGTCTTCGCAGTAGCCGTCGCCGTCGTCGTCGTACTTCCGGGTGCCTTCGTCGCGTCGCCCGTCGCAGTTGTTGTCGATGGCGTCGGGCGCGTCGGCGATGCCGGGGTTGATCGCAGCGGTGGCGTCGTCGCAGTCGCGGTCGTTGAACGCGCTGTTGGCGGGCACAGAGCAGGAGCAGCCCGAGACGGCGGGATCGCCGTAGTTGTCGTTGTCGGCGTCGCGCCACCACGTGGTGCAGTTGGCGGCGCCCTCTTCGTCGATGCCGGAGAGGCAGTTGTTGTCGACGCCGTCGCCGCACACCTCGGGCTGGCCGGGGTACGCACTGCCCGAGCCGTCGTTGCAGTCGCCACCGACTGAGCCATCCGTGCACGGCGTGGTGGTGCTCTCGCAGAAGCCGTCACCGTCGTCGTCGTAGAGCGTGGTGCCTTCGTCGCGGTCGCCGTTGCAGTTGTCGTCTTCGCCGTTCGGCGTCTCCGCGGCCCCGGGGAAGGTGAGGCGGTCGCCGTCGTCGCAGTCGCCTTGCTGCTCGGTGAAGCCGTCGAGGTCGTCGTCGATGTCGGTGCCATCCGACACGGTGACCAGCACGGACTGCGTGCCGGTGTTGCCGTCCAAATCGGTGGCGGAGACCGTGATCAGGTGCGTGCCCAGCACGGTGAGCGCCTTGGCACACGAGGTGAGGCCGGACCCGTCCACAGGAGGACGGCACAGCTCACCCTCGGCATCCGACGCCACCACGGCCACAAGCTGGAAGGCCGCGGTCTGCGGATCGGTGACCGTGGCGGTGAACTGCGAAGGCCGCCCGGATCGCAGCACGGCACCCGACTGCGGCTGTGCGATCACCACCGTGGGAACCTGCGCCACAGGGTCCACCCGAAGGCTGGCCGTGCGCTTGGCGGTGTTGCCGTCGGTGTCGGTGACGGTGAACGTGATGCGGTGGGTGCCCACGGTGGGGAGGCTCGTGAGGCAGGTGGCGTTGCCATCGGTGGCCACATCCAGACCACAAAGGAACCCGTCGAGATCACTCTCGGCGTCCACGAACAGGTCCTGGGGCGGATCCTGCGGATCGCTGACCGTGGCCTCGAACAGCAGGTCGGCGTCTTGGTCGACGCGCGAGCCCGCGCCGGGCACGATGATCGTGATCGCAGGCGTCTCGTAGACCTCGACCACCGTGACGGAGACGCTGTCTTCGCCCGACAGGTTGGTGGGGTCCACGGCGCGCAGGGTGATCGCGTGGCTGCCTAGGGTGAGCGCGGCGGTGGTGAGGGACACGAGACCATCATCGTCGGGCACCACGTTCTCAGCGAGCACGCCGGTGCCGTTGTCGAGCCAGGAGACCACCACGCGCTCGGGGGGACCGTCGTCGTTCACCCGGCCCACAAAGGTGACCGTGCCACCTTCGGGGATCTCGGTGGCGTCGAGTGGGGACTGGATGGAGGCGATCGGGGGCTCATCAAAGCTGACGAGGATGGGCTCGGAGCACCCAGCGAACAACAGGAGGGCCAGGGCCGACAAGCGCATGAGAGCTCCGGAAGTCGCGGCGGACAACGCCGTTGTAGCACCAGGCACCGCTGCTGCGCGACGCCGATCTCCGCTACCGCCCCTTCGGACGAACACGAAGGCGGATCGTGGCACCCAGCGCGCCGCCCACGGCGATGGACTCATCGGCGGTGTTGGGCGTGGGGTGACCTTCCAGCGCCGCGCCGCCGCGCAGGAGCGGATCGGGCACGTACCGGCCCAGCGGAATCTCCACCTCGGCGCGCGCCCACAGCAGCAGCGCCTTCCCCACCGACACCTCCACGCCTGCGTTGACCTGAGCGAGCAGCCACCGCACGGCGGGCAGCGTCTGGATCTCTTCCGGCGTCGCGATCACCCGGCTGCTGGGCGTTCCCCACGCGTGCAGCACCCCGAGCTGAACAATCGGTCGTGCCGGGAACGCGGGCATCGGCGCGAACGTGATGCGACCCCCCACCACGGGCGCGGTCTCCAGGCGCTCGCCGGTCTCGGGTGGGCGCTCCACATCGCCGATCGTGAGCCGCCGCAGGTTCCAGCGCCAGGGCACCAGGCGCACGCCGCCCACCACGGCCAGGTCGAGCCACGGCAGGATGCCCGCCCCGAGCGACAGCTCCCAGGCGCGCGAGAGGCCGGGGCTGATGTCCATCTGGCTGTACTGCTCGGTGATCTGGAGGGTGCGGGGGTCGCGCGCGAACCACAGGTCCCAGTCCTGACCCCAAGGACCAGAGCCGATGCCGATCAGCTGCAGGCCCACGAGGATCTCGCCCTGTCGACCGCGAGCCCGTGAGCGATGCTCCACCAGGGTGCGCCCGCTGTTGCGCCAGCGCTGCCACGAGAGCGGCGACAGCTGGACGGCGGACCACGGCGGCTCGGCCTCGCCCGTGCGGTAACGACGCACGTCGGCCCCGGTGACCTTCACGATCGTGCCCGTCTCCCGCGTGTCGCGTGACACAGCACCTTCTTCGGCCTCCATCGCATCCAGCTCGTCGGCCGCAGCGATCAGATCGGCGCGCTCGAGCTGCTCGGGGACGGGCACACCCTCGGCGCTGGCGCGCACATCGGTGGCCGCAAACGCTCCGGCCACCACCTGATCGAACACGGGGACGAGGGTGTCGGCGGTGGCGGCATCATCGAAGCCGTCGAAGCCGACCTCCAGCTCCAGCACCAGCGCCCCCGTGCGGACGTCGAGGATCACGAGGTCGGTGGCGAAGCCGCCCTCCACCGCCCGCAGCGTGCCTCCGACCACCCAGTCCGCGCCGCCACGCTGTCCCACCACGAACACGCAGTCCACGTAGCGACCGGCGGGGCAGGACCTCACGTAGACGTCGGCACCGTACGCGGCGAAGGCGGGCACGTCGGCGAGCTGGATGACGAGGTGCCCCCCCGCGAGGCGATCCTCCACGATCGCGCGGACGCGCTCGGCGTCGGGGCGAAGGGACGGGACGGCCGCATCGAACGGCGCCACCACGATCGTCGACACGTCGAGCGTGAACGACGGCTCCTCGGCCCGCGCTGAGCCCATGGAGAGGGCGAAGACCCCACCTGCAACCCGTAGGTTCATTCGCGCGCCGCCGCCTCGGCCGCAGCGCGGACGACATGAACATCCAGCTGGGGAAAGGGGATCGGGATGTGGTGATCACGCAGCGCACGCCAGATCGCCACGCGCAGCTCCGAGACGATCGCCTGGCGCAGGAACGGTGCGTCAATCCAGATCGACACCTCGAAGTCGAGGGAGGAGGAGCCGAACCCGTTGAGCAGAACAGCCGGATCGCGCCCTTGGACGCGGTTCGGGAAGTCGACAGCGGCCTGGTGAAGCACCCTCATCACCTCGTCCACATCGGCCTCGTAGGACACGCCCACGGTAGCACGGGCGCGAACGACCTCGGAGTGCAGGCTGTAGTTGACGAGGAAGCCCTCCAGCAGCTTGCCGTTCGGCAAGATGAGCTCGTCGTCGTCGGGCGTTCGACCGATCGTGGCCCGGATGCCGAGCTCGCTGATCTTCACCATGCGCCCATCGACCAGCAGCACGTCGCCGGGCTTGATGGTGCGCTCGATCAGCAAGATCAGGCCCGAGATGAAGTTCTGGGTGAGCGACTGCAGGCCGAACCCGATGCCCACAGCGAACACGGCGCCGGCGGCGAACAGCGTGGAGAGATCGACGCCGATCTCGCGCAGCGCCGTGATACCAAAGAAGGTCATCACGCCGTAGTGGACCAGGCGCTGCACCGACGCGACCACGCCTTCGCGCGCGGGCCCGTTGTTCCGAATGGCGCGGCCGGCTGCGCGCTGGGCCCAGTTGGACGCCCACCGCGCCAGGGCCAGGGTGGCCAGCACGAGCAGCAGCCTGGCGGGCGTGATCGAGACCGAGCCGATGGGGAACAGCTCGGTGGTGCTGGCCGTTCGAACCGACGCCACCACCTCGTCGAGCTCAAGGATGTCGAGGGTGTCGAGGATGCCGAGTCCTCCCACCACACCGCCCAGCACGGGAAGCAGGCGCACCCACAACGAGGCCCGTGCTGCCGGTCGAACGGGAGGCAGCCGTCGGGCCGGGTGCACAGCATCCGAGAGGGTCTTCTCCAGGTGCAGGCGGTGCTCGTCGGCCTCCCGTTCCCGCTCCAGCCGCTCAAGCCAGCGACGCAGCACCACCGAGGCCACCACGGCGGCGACGGTGCCCAAGGACCACGCGGCGAGCGGGATGGAGCGGAGCGCCCACCACTGGGGGTCGAGTGCAGGCATCACGGACTACTTCGCGGTCTGGGCGTCCGAGGAAGCCGGGGTCGGTTTGGCCGCAGGCGCCGAGGACTGGGCGCTCGATCCGAAGAACCAGGGGATCACCATGCCGGTGCGCGCCTTGTACGCCGCCCACTCGGGGTAGCGCGCCATCGAAGCCTCCTTAGCGAGCATGTTGGGCGTGAACACGCCGAGCCACACCCACGCCAGCACCACGTAGGGGAACCAGTGCCCCACGAGCAGCGCAAACGACCCATAGAGCATCATCTCGCCGAGGTAGTTCGGGTGCCGCACCCGCGCGAAGAACCCATCCGTGATGAGACCGCGCTTCACCTTGAGCACGAAGAACTTCTGGGCATCGGCACCCATCATCACCACCACCCCGAGGGTGTGCAGGATGGTGGCCACAGCCAGCAACCACGTGGGGGCCTCGTACCCCGTCGACACCAGGATCCACGGGAAGGCGGCGTAGGGCCCGAGCACGGCGAGCCAGCTGAACAGCCCTGCGGGGACGGTGATCCACTTCTCCCAGCCCGGATCGGGTAGAACGCGGTCCTTGAGCAGCCAGCACAGGCCGTAGGTGCCGTGCAGGGCGAGGTAGGTCCACGCTGTGGGCGTCCACACGTCGTAGCTGTACATCAGCAGCGCGACCCAGGGCATCATGAGGCCCTTCTGCGCGTTGATGACCCAGGCGAACTTCCACGGACGCGGCCCGCCTCCGACGTCTTGCGAGAGGTGGTCCTTGAGCTGGATCCAGCGTCGGAGCAGGGTCATCGCGGTGGCCTCGCGCTCCCGATAGCGTGGCGGACCCGCGAACGCAGGTGGCGACGCGGAGGAGCCTGCTCGCCCAGCCGTCTTCTGTCGCAGCGCATGTCTGCAAGTGTTGGCACGCTGTGTCCGCGCCGCAGACCAAGGACGTCTACCAGCCCGTCACCCGCTGCACGTTTGCCGCGAAGTAACCGCGTCGTCGCAGTTCCTGGCACCGGGTGGAGCGTCCTCCGGATAAGCTGACTGGGTGGAGGTTCTTTTGTCCAAGCCCACCCACCCGTCCCGTCGTGAGACCCTGCAGGCCCTGTCGGCGATGGCCGCTGCAGGCGCGCTCGGTGCCTGCACCACCCCGGGCACCGGTGACGCTGCGGACACCGACACCCTCGGTGAGACCGGCAGCGACGATCCGCTGACCGCCATCCAGCACATCGTGGTGCTGATGATGGAGAACCGAAGCTTCGATCACTACTTCGGTGCGCTCAAGCTCGAAGAGGGCCGCG
>CAYNFK010000108.1:0-15827 GCA_964396405.1 uncultured Enterobacteriaceae bacterium | reverse complement strand
TGGGTCTCTCGGTGCTGATCGATGGCCAGTACCTCGGCCTCGTCGACGCCCCCCGAGAGCGCATGATGGGCGAGGTGGGCCGCATCCTCTACGTGCATGTGCCGAGCGCCTGGCTGACCATGGTCACCTTCCTGTTCACGTGCATCTTCGCGGTGATCTTCCTGGTCAGCGGCCGAAGGTGGGCGGATCTCGCCGTGGAGGCCACGGCCGAGGTGGGCGTGGTGCTCTCCATCTTGCTTCAGGGCACGGGCATGCTGTTCGCGCGCCCCACCTGGGGCGTCTACTGGGACTGGGATCCTCGCCTCGTGTCCACCGCCGTGATGATGCTCTCGTTCTTGGGTGTGCTCTCGCTGCGGGCCGTCCTCACCGACCCCGATCGGAAGGCCACGTGGACCAGCGTGGGGGCCATTCTCGCCACCACCAGCATGATGGTGACGTACTTCTCAGTGCAGTGGTGGCGCTCGCTGCATCAGATGCAGTCCAGCCCCGACACCGTGGCCAAGCCGATGGTGCTGATCTTGCGCATGAACGCGTTCGCGTTCCTGTTCCTCACCGTGTGGCTCGTGGCCCGACGCTGGCGCATCGCCAAGGCGCTGGCGCAGGCCAACGAAGCGCCTCCCCTCCCCCCCGCGCGGAGCGCAGCATGAACCCCGATGTAGGCACCGGCGTCGTCGCCGGCGGCGACCCGTTTGTCTGGGCGGCGTATGGCCTGTCTTGGGTCCTCCTGGGCGGATATGCCCTCTTGCTTTGGAAACGCTCGCAACGAGGAGGTCCATCGTGAACGCTCACACTCAGCGACGCCTCGGTGCCCTGCTGGCGCTCTCCATCGCCGGCGGTGCGGTCGCGTGGATGTCGATGAGCTCGATGGGCGAAGACCTGGTCTACTACTGGTCCCCCACCGAGCTGCTCGCGAAGGCTGAGGCCAGCCAGGGTGCCACAGTCCGCATCATGGGCTTGGTGGAGACCGGCACCGTCGACTGGAAGCCCGATGAGCAGACGCTCGCGTTTCGTGTGAGCGATGGTGCGAAGTCGGTGCTCGTGCAGGGTCAGGGCGCACCGCCCCAGATGTTTCGCGAGGGCATCGGAGTCGTCGTCGAAGGCCAGCTCGGAGCCGACGGTGTGTTCCGCAGCCGCACCGTCATGGTCAAGCACAACAACGAGTACCAGCCCCCCACCAACGGCGAGATGCCAGGGGAGGTCTACAAGACGCTCTCCGAGGGTACGCTTTGACCCCCGAGATCGGCAGCGCCCTCGTCCACGGTGCCCTCCTGTTTGCTGCAGCCGGAAGCGCCTTGGGCGTCTGGGGCGGGGCCTTGAAGCACCGACGCGCTGCGCTGGCAGGCATGGCGGCCGGCGTGGGGTTCGCGGTGTGCATGATCCTCGCGAACCTCGTGATGGTCCGCGCGCTGCTCGTGCACGACTTCTCGGTTCGGTACGTAGCGGAGGTGGGCTCGCTCAGCACGCCCGTGTACTTCACGATCGTGTCGCTCTGGGCGTCGCTCAACGGCAGCATCCTGTTCTGGGGCGGCATCCTCGGCGTCTACGTGCTGGTGTTCCTGCTCACGAACTGGAACCGCCACCGCGCCTACATGCCGTGGGCCACGGCGGTCACGCTGGCCAACGCGGTGTTCTTCTCGCTGCTCGTGTCCAGCGTGGCGAACCCGTTCCACCGCGTGAGCCCCATCCCGCTGGACGGCCCAGGTCCGAATCCCCTGCTGCAGAACCACTGGCTGATGGCCGTGCACCCGCCGATGCTCTACCTGGGCTACGTCGGGATGGTCGTGCCGTATGGCATGATCGCCTCCGCCCTGTTCGCCGGCCGCCTCGATGCGGGGTGGATGGTCCCCATCCGTCGCTGGATGATGATCCCGTGGACCTTCCTCGGGGTGGGCATCATCCTCGGCGCGTGGTGGTCGTACGGCGTGCTCGGCTGGGGCGGCCCGTGGGCTTGGGACCCGGTCGAGAACGCCAGCTTTCTGCCCTGGCTCACCGGCACCGCGTTCTTGCACTCCGCGATGGTGATGCAGCGCCGCGGCGATCTGCGCGTGTGGACCCTCGTGCTCGGCATGGCCACGTTCTTGCTCACGCTGGTGGGCACGTTCATGACCCGATCGGGCGTGTTCAACTCGGTGCACTCGTTCACCCAGTCGCCCATCGGCCCGGTCTTCCTCTGGTTCATCGGCATCGTGTTGGTGTTCTCGGTGCTCCTGCTGGCCCTGCGTGAACACACGCTCGCGCACGACCCCGAGACCCGCGAGGCCCAGACGTCGATGATGGGCCGGGTGCTCGGCATGCCGATGGATCCGCTGGGCCGCGAGTTCGCGATCCTGCTGCAGAACGCGGCGTTCACCGTGTTCACGTTCACGGTGCTGCTCGGCACGCTCTACCCGCTCATCGCCGAGGCCCTGGATGGGCGACGCGTGAGCGTAGGCGAGCCTTACTTCGACCGCTGGGCCCTCCCCCTGGGATGGGCCATCGTGTTCCTCATGGGCATCGGACCCGCCCTGCCGTGGGGACGTCTGGCACCTTCCCGCGCCGCTTCGCGCCTGCTGCCCCCGCTCGCGGCAGGCATCGCACTGGCCGGCCTCTTCGCCGCCTTTGGGTTCTACAGTCCGCTGGTGAGCATCACGTTTGCGCTCTGCGGCTTCGCAGCGTGGGCCAACCTCGGCGAGGTCATCTCCCCCGTTCGCCAGCGCATGAAGGCGCGAAAGGAGAGCGTGGTGGTGGCCACGGTGGCCGTGCTGCGACGTTCCCGTCGCCGGTACGGGGGTCATCTCGCTCACTACGGCATCGTGCTCGCCGTGCTGTCGATGGGCTTCTACAAGGGGTTCAAGGAAGAGGTCGATGTCACCCTGCGGCCCGGGGAGTCCGCGGCTGTGGCGGGCTACGAAGCCACCTTCGAGCGCGTCGTGGTCGATGATCAGCCGCATCGCCGATCCGTCGGCGCGCGTTTTGCGCTCACGAAGAGCGGTGAGGCCGTCGCGTCCCTGGAGCCCAAGCTCAACTACTACCCAACCCAGCGTGAGCCGGTGTTCACGCCCGACATCTACAGCACGCTCGGACGCGACGTGTACCTGTCCCTGGTCGAAATCGATCCCAAGGGGTCGTACGTGGTGCTGCGGCTCATCACCGTTCCGGGCATCGCCTGGCTGTGGATCGCGCCAATCCTGATCGCGCTGGGGTCGCTCATCGCCGCCTGGCCGTCCCGCAGCGCGGTGCCCGAGGCCCTCGCGCCTGAAGCGGAGCCTGCATGAAGGCCGAGCGCCGCGTCAACGCCACGGTGCTGGCGTTGGGCCTCGGGGGCACCTTGGGTCTCGTCGCCCTGTTCGCGGTGAGCTTTGGCAACGATCCGCACGCGGTTCCCAGCATGATGGAGCAGCAGCCGGCCCCCCCGTTCACGCTGGTCGATCTCGACGGCAAGACCTGGACGCTCGATGCGCTTCGGGGCCAGCCCATCGTGCTCAACTTTTGGTCCACATGGTGCCTGCCGTGCAAGCAGGAGCACGCCGTCTTGCTGGACGCGGCGCGCCGATCGCCAGGCGTGCGCTTCCTGGGCGTGATCTACTCCGACGATCCTCAGAAGTGCCGTGATTACCTGACTCGTGCAGGGGCTGCTTACCCCCACCTCATCGACGAGGGCGGTCGAACGGCCATCGACTTTGGCGTCGCTGGCGTGCCCGAGACCTTCTTCATCGACCGCGAGGGCACCATCGTCCACAAACAAGTCGGCCCCGTGAACACGCCCACCCTCGCCGCCCTGCTGCAGCGCGTAGGGGCACCGCGATGAGCACGAAGCTGCGAGCTCTCTTGCTGGGTGCCGGCTTGGTCGCGGCCGTAGCCTCGGCGACAGAAGGCCCACCGCCTGGCATCCCAGGTCTGGTGCCCGAGGCGCACACGCCGGCTGATCAGGTCGACGCGCTGGCGCATCAGCTCGGCCAAGGTCTGCGATGCCCTGTGTGTCAGGGTCTCTCGGTGGCCGACAGCACCTCGTCCGCAGCGGTGATGATGCAGCAGCGCATCCGCGAGCTGGTCGCCGAAGGCTACAGCGAGGCCCAGATCGAGGCGTACTTCGTGTCGAAGTATGGCGAGTGGGTGCTGCTCGCGCCGCCCGCCACCGGAATGAACCAGATCGTGTGGCTGGGTCCGCTCGCCGCAGCTCTGGGTGGGCTGTTCCTCGCCGGTCGGTTCGTTCGGCGCACGGTCGCGAGCGATGACGGCCCCGACACCGTCGTGGATGAAGCCCATGGCCTCGCGCCGGGCTCGGACCCTCACCTGGATCGCCTGCTGCAGGACGTCGACGATGCGTGAGAGCCTCGTGCGGTTGGTGGTGGTGGTCCACCTGGCCATCGGACTCGCCACCTTTGGCGGCCTCTCGGCTGCCGGGTTCGACGCCACGTCGCCCGACCTGGGTCCGTGGTGGTCGGGCTTCGTGGTGGCCAACCTGGGCGTGTTCGTCGGCAACCTTGTCATGCTGCTGCTGGTTCGTACGAGCGGCGAGGCACGGATGCAGGCCGCAGAGACCCGCCGGCAGGACCTCGAAGACAACCGAGGGCTGGTCGTCGAGCAGCTCCGTCAGCTGGAGAGCGAGCGCCACAAGATGGAGCCTGGCGACTACGCGCGAGAGCGCGCCACGCTGCTGTCGGTTGGAGCCGCGGCTTCTCGCGACCTCGCGGAAGGCACCTGGCTGGTGGGCGGCGACGACGGCGCGTGGAGCGCAGCGACCGTCGTGGGTGCCACCTCCCCCGGCACGGCGCCCACGGGCTCGGGGTCGGTGGAGGCCTTGGCGCTGCGCCTGCGACAGGAGCGCGCGGCGGACCCCGAGCTGTTCGATGCTGCGCTCAAGCTCGCGAACCTCGGCAGCGTGGGCAGCCAGAGCGGCGTGTGGCGGGGCGCACTCTCCACCCTGGTGCTGGTCGCCGTGGTCGGCTTCATCGGCCTCGCAGCATCGCAGGGCTCGCGCACCCGCGACCCCGGCGGATCGATCACCGGCGGCGACTCGATCGAGGCCGAGCGTCCACCGGCCCCGTCCGCCTCGCCCCGCGAGTCCGCGCTGCAGCAACGCCTCACCACGAATCCCACGGACATCGAGGCGCTCAACGAGCTCACCGAGCTGGCCCTGTCCCGCGAGGATCAGCAAGGCGCGATGAGCGCCAACCAGAAGGCTCTCGACGTCGACCCCACCAACGCCGACGCGCGGGTGTTTCGTGCCGTCCTTGTCGCGTTCATCGGGCAGCTCTCCAAGGCCCTCGAAGCCCTCGATGGCGTGATCGCCGAGCACCCCACGAACGTGCGCGCGCACGTCTACCGCGGGCTGCTCTCGCTCCGACAGGATCCCCGGCGCGCCGTCGAGGTCCTGGAGCGCGCCGCGGCCCTGGAGCCGTCTCCGCAGATTCAGGCGCTGCTCGATGAGGCACGGCGTCGGGTGTCCGGAGAGGCGTCCGCACCTCCGCCGGCTCCCACCCCTGCGCCCCCGCAGGATGCCGCAGCTGGGCCCTCGCTGCTCGCGTCCGGGACCCTCACCCTCGCGGAGCCCTCGGCACAGGGCCAGCGCGTGTTTGTGTCGCTGCGCGATCCTCGGGGTGGTCCGCCGCTAGCGGCTGTGGTGTTGGCCCCTGGTCCGTTTCCGATGAAGTTTGAGATCACCACGGCCAACCGCGTCCCGATGATGGGTGGCAGCGGAGAGCTGCCTGCGCAGATGGTGCTGGTGGCACGCCTCGATGGGGATGGGGATGCGATGTCGCGCCCGCCTTCCGATCCTTCCGCTACCGTGGAGGGTGTCTCCGCCGGCACCTCCGGGCTGGAGCTGCAGCTGGCGCGGACCGGTCCGTGACGCTGCGGCTGGGTGCCGCTGACCTCGATCAAGCGGCTGCGCTCTTGCGAGAGGGCGCGCTCGTCGCGATGCCCACGGAGACCGTCTACGGACTGGCCGCCGACGCCACGAACCCCGTCGCTGTAGCCTCCGTGTTCGCCGCGAAGGGTCGACCGGCCCACGATCCGCTGATCGTACACATCGGGCAGGCATGGGCAGGCGCCGACCCGCTCGCGACGTTGACGTCGACGGGGTGGGTGGGTCCGCTCACCGAAGCGCAGGGAGCGTGCGCGCGCGCATGGATCGCCACGAGCTGGCCAGGTCCGCTCACCCTCGTCCTACCCCGCGGCCCCGCGGTGCTGGACGCGATCACGGCGGGGCTCGGGCACGTGGCGCTGCGGATGCCCGCCCACCCGCTCGCGCTCGCCCTCCTCGATGTCTTCGGGCGGCCGCTCGTCGCGCCCAGCGCGAACCGCTTCGGGCGGGTGAGCCCCACCACCGCGGAGCACGTGCTCGAGGAGTTGAGCGGCCGCATCGCCGCCGTCGTGGATGGGGGGGCCTGCACCATTGGCGTGGAGTCCACCGTCCTCCGCATCGACGCGGACGGCGGCGAGATCCTCCTGCGCCCCGGGGCGCTGCCGGTGCCCAACGCCAGACCCACCGCGCCCAACCAGCCGCGGGAAGCGAGCCCAGGCCTGCTCCCGAGCCACTACGCGCCCCGAACGCCGGTCGTCCTTGTGGAGGCAGGCAAGCGGGCGCTGTCGAACGCGCAGCGTGCCGAGCTCCTCGTCCGTGCGCCGAACCGGGTGGTGTGGCTGGCCTGGCAAACAGGGAGCGAAGGTCGGGTGGGCCCCTCCGGCCTCCCGACAGGTGCAGCCGTTGGCATGCTGTCGGGCACGGGTACCTCGGAAGCGGCCGCGCGCGCGCTCTACGGCGAGCTTCGGCGGCTCGACGCCGTCGGGGCGGATCTCATCGTCGTCGAGTGTCCCCCAGGGACCGATGCCCTGTCAGGGGCCATCCTCGACCGACTCGTCCGCGCCGCCCACGGCACACCGCCGCTCGATGGCGCGACCTGGTCGGAAGACTAGGCCAGCCCAAGGCGACGCATCCTGTAGAGCAGGCTCGTGCGCGGTAGACCGAGCTCGCGCGCGGCCTCGGCTCGGTTGCCACGAGCGCGGGCCAGGGCCGCCTCGACACGCACCCGCTCGCCGGCCTCCGCGTCGACCCCCATCGCCACAGACTCGGGCGGTGCCGACCACGGGTCGAAGGTGAGGTGTTCGCGCCGCACCACGGGCCCGTACAGCACCACGGCCCGCGTGAGCACGTTGCGAAGCTCACGCACGTTGCCAGGCCAAGGATGCTCGGCGAGCAACGAGAGCGCGCCGTCTTCGATGCGAGCCCCTGGGTGATGCCGGGCCAGCAGCGCCCGCGCGACCTCCGGCACGTCTTCGGCGTGCGAGCGGAGCGGCGGGATCGTCACCGTGAGCACCGCCAGCCTGTAGAGCAGGTCACGGCGGAACGACCCCTGGTCGGCGAGCCTGCCGAGATCTCGGTGCGTGGCCGCCACCACGCGAACGTCGGGAAACTCTGGAGCCTTGCCGCCCACTCGGCGGACCTCCCCGCTCTCCAAGGCGCGGAGGAGCTTGGCTTGTACGTCCGGGGACATCTCGCCCAGCTCGTCGAGGAACAGCGTGCCGCCTTCGGCGCGCTGAAACGCACCATCCTGCCGCTTGGCCGCACCCGTGAACGCGCCGGCCTCATGCCCGAACAGCTCCGACTCCACGAGCGTGGACGGTATCGACGCGCAGTTCACGGCCACAAACGCACGGTCCTGGCGAGCACTGGAGTCGTGCAGGCCGCGCGCCGCCAGCTCCTTGCCCGTTCCTGTTTCGCCGAGCAGCAGCACCGTGGCGTCATGGCGCGCAACACGCTCCAGCGTGGCGTACAGCCGCTGCATCATGCTGCTGCCGCCCACCATGCTCCCGAACTCCGTGGCCGGCGCCACGCTCTCGGCCAGCACGCGGCTTCGAAGTTCCACGCCGTGCTCTCCGATCCGCACCAACTCCCCGTCGAACACGGGCGTGGGCACCCGCACACGCTGGCCTTCGAGGAACACCGGGCGCGTTCCGGGCTCCACCACCACCCGACCTCGCACCACGCGCAGCACGGCCGCGTCGGGCGGCATCTGCCCGTCGAGCACGACATGCGCGCCGGGTCCCCCCACACGAACCCGGGGACGGTTCAGCACGTGCTCCTCGCCCTTTCGCGGACCCTCCAGCACACGAAGCTCAGCACGGCGGATCACCCCGCCCTTCGCGACGTCGACGAGCTCCTCATGATCGGCGGGCGTAAGCACCCGGGTCATCGTGGGGTGGGCTTCGTCCACAGCACGCTCGGCTAAGCGGATGCGGTAAGCACCGACTTCGAGCACCGCGCCGATAGCGACGGGACCTTCGCGCATCAGCACGCCGTCCACCCGGGTTCCGTGCCGGCTGTGATCGGTGAACCACCACCCGCTCGACCTCGCCTCCAGCGCGCAGTGCTCGCGGCTCACGGTGTCCGACGGCAGGGCTACATCCGCTGCATCCGACCGACCCACAACCGTTCGGCCGGGGCCGAGCGGGTAGGTGAAGACGACGCGCTCCCCTTCTAGGATCTGCAGGTGGGGCAGGAGTCCTCCTCGGTCGCTCTTCGACCGCCAGTGCCTGTCCATCGCCACGCCGACCTCCAACTTGAGTGCTTCGACCTTCGCGCGGTCCTGCGGCCCGTGCGCGGAAATCCGAAGGTCGACCCGGAAGTCCGGCACAAGCGGACCGATAGAGGGTCGGTGTCCCACGGAGCCCTTCCCTTGAACACGTCCGAGCCACGCGAGTTCGTCTTCGAGACCTGCCTTGGCCGGGGAGGCTTCGGCGAGGTCTACAGGGCCCGCATGCGGCGAGCATCGGGGTTCGAGACCGTGGTGGCCGTCAAGGTCCTGCGGTCCGATGTGGACCCCACAAGCCAGGCCGCGCTTCGGCTTCGTGATGAGGCGCGGGTGCTCGGCATCGTGCGCCACCACGCGATCCCCGTGGTGCACGACCTCGTGGTGTTCGACGATCGGCTGGCCCTGATCAGTGAGTACGTGGAGGGCGAAGACCTCTCCAAGTGCCTGAGGGCCTCAGACCCGCCCGGGGCGCGCGCGCTCGCCGACCTCGGTGCCACCGTCGCCGATGCCCTGCACGCCGCCTACCACGCACCCCTGCCCGGGGGCGGCAACGCGCGCATCATCCACCGCGACCTCAAGCCGGCCAACCTCCGGATCGCGCGCAACGGCACGGCGCGCCTTCTCGACTTCGGCATCGCATGGACGGATGCGCTCGCACGCTGCGCTGAGACGCAGACCGCAGCGCTCGTGGGAAGCCCCGTCTACATGCCCCCCGAGCGCTTTGATGGGGCCCCACCCGATGCGTCGCAGGACGTGTTCGCTCTCTGCGCCGTCCTCTTCGAGGGCCTCACCCACGAGCGCCTTTTCCGCGACCACACCTTCCACACGCTGGCAGCGCTCGCGCTCTCTCCCGAGCGGTACGAGCGGGTGGTCCAGGCGCGCCTGCGCGTTCTCCCGGCGCAGGTGCCTCCTGGGCTGGTGGAGCTTCTCGCTTCCGGGCTCGCGTGGATGCCCGATGAGCGGCCGTCTGCCTCGTCGGTGGCGCGCGCGCTGGAGTTGTTGGCTCCCGATCTGGAAGGACCCTCGCTGTCTGCTTGGTGTCGGAACCGGACGTGGGTGGAGCCCGCCCATCGTGAGGGCCCGTGGGTCGGCCGCATCCTCCGAGAAGGCGAGCGGGCAGAGCCGCTGCCCGTCGCCGCTGAACCCCTGCCCGCGGCATGGTCGGTGGCCGGGGTGATCACCCAGGAGGTGTCGGCATCGCTGGAGGTGCTCTCCACCACGCACGACCTGGAGATCCGGTCGCTGGAGCTGACGCCGGATGATGCGCTCGCGGCATCGACGGGACCCTGGCCGCCCGTGCCGAGGACGAACAAGCGGCCCCGCTTTGTAGCCCTCGCCGCCGCACTGGCCGTCGCTGGGACGACTGGGTGGGGTGCCATGGTGTGGGTGCAGGGCGCAGACCCGGTCGCCGCACCTGAACCCGCGACAGCGCGTGCACCCGTCGTCGTCACGCCAGGCGAACCCGAACCCGAACCCGAACCCGTCGCGGTCGCGCCGCCACCCACCGTCGAGCCCGCTGAGATCCAAGAGCTGGCGGTGCCATCGGCAGCGCCGAAGGCGAGGCGGCAGGTTCAGCTCGCTCCCGCGCCCCTCCCCGCGGTCGACAGCCTGTTCCCGCCCCCCGCAGCGCCATCGCGCATTGCGCCAACGCCCCGTCCCGCTCCGGAGCCGGTTGAGGTCGCCGAGCCCGAGCCCGACCCTCCGGTCGCGCCTCCACAGCCAGCGGGCACCCGCGTCGAGGTCCACCCCGACTCCGAGTCGGTCGACCTGCTCGTGCAGACCCCCGCCGGGCTGGTTCCCCTCCCCGCCCGCCTCGCGCAAGGACGGTACACCGTGCTCGCCCCGGACCTCGCCGGACGGCCCCAGATCGCCGGCGTCGTGAAGGTCCCCGCCGAAGGCTCGGTACGTGTGCACTGCAGCATGGGGCTCTGCCGCGGCGTGCCGTGAGCCGTCACCGATGCGTTAGGCACTGGGCGAGGTGGCCATGCGCACACGGACCCTGCCCGGCACCACGCTGGACCTCTCGGTGGTGGGATTCGGTGCGTGGGCGATCGGGGAGACGTGGTGGGGCGACGACGTCACCGAAGCGAGGTCGATCGCAGCCGTGCGACGCGCCGTCGAGGTCGGCATCAACTGGTTCGACACGGCGCCGGTCTACGGCTGGGGCCGGTCTGAACAGGTCCTCCGAAAAGCCCTCGATGGCGTGCGCGACCGGGTGACGATCGCGACGAAGGTGGGCGTGGCGAGGGTCGAGAACCACGCCACCAGCACGCTCACGCCAGCGTTCCTCCGTGCGGACCTGGAGGCAACGCTCGTGCGACTGGGCACCGAGACCATCGATCTGCTCCAGGTCCACTGGCCGTGTGAGCTCGGGACCCCGCTGGAGCAGACGTTCGGCGCGCTGGACCAGCTGAGAGCCGAGGGCAAGTTTCGTTACCTCGGTGTGTGCAACTACCCCGCCGATGCGCTCGCGAAGATCGCCGCCATCACGCCGATCGTGTCGCTGCAGATGGGCTACAGCCTGGTTCGAAGGGAGTTCGAGGGCCCACACCGGGCGGCCTGCGCGCAGGTGGGTGCGGGCATGCTGGCTTACGAGCCCCTCTGCCGCGGCCTGTTGTCGGGGAAGTTCACCCACGAGCCTCACTTCCCGGACACGGACCTCCGCTCCCGCGACGACCGCTTCAAGGCGCACCGGTTCGCACACGGGCAGCGCCTGGCCGCCGACCTCACCAAGATCGCCCGCAAGTTGGAGGTGCCCACGGCCGCCGTCGCGATCGGGTGGGTGGCCTCTCGCCCTGGCGTCACCGCGGTGATCGCGGGTGCCAAGGGGCCCGAGCAGGTGGAGCAGAACGCACGCGCCGCCGAGCTGCTCGACCGTGCCAAGCTCTGGGAGGTCGTGGACCGCGTGGCAGCCACCCACGGCGGCACCCCGCGCTGAGGCCTAGCCGCCCTGCGCGCCGTGGGTGTCGCGCACGAAGCGCTCCTCCAGGCTCACGCCGCGCCGCAGGCCGCGCAGAGAGACACCCGCCCCTGCGAGAATGCCCATGATGGTGACGCTGACGGCATCCATGTCTTCGGTGAGCGGCACCACCACCTCGAGCTCTTGCCCGTCCACCACAAATCGACAGGTCGGCAGGGCCGCCGTGAGGGCCTGGGTGGGCACACCCCCCGGACCGAGCTGCCAGGTGACGACCTCGCCCGCCCCGGTCACCTCTCCGACGCTGCCTTGGCGAACGCAGCGGCCGTTGGCCACCATCACCACCCAGTCGCAGATCTGCTCAAGCTCCAACAGGTTGTGGCTGGAGACCACCAACGTCTGAACGCCGCCGAGGGTGCGCAGCAGATCGCGCAGCGAGCGCGCTTGCACCGGATCCAGCCCGCTGCTCGGCTCGTCGAGCAGCACGAGCTCAGGCGACCCCAGCAGCGCCGACGCCACAGCAACCCGGCGACGCATGCCGTGCGACAACGACGCAATGCGTGCGTCGGCGCGATCGTGGAGCCTCACCTCTTCGAGGCGCTGGGCGGCCTCCTCTTGGGCCTTTCCGTTCGAGAGGCCCTGAAGTCGGGCCAGATGCACCAGGAGCTCCCGCGGCGTGTGCCGATCGGAGAGCTCGGCATCCTGAGGCAAGATGCCGAGGCGTCCCTTGAAGCGCCACGGATCAAAAGGGCCCTCCCCGAGCAGGTCCACCCGGCCGGAATCGGGTGGCAAGAACCCGCTCACCACCGAGAAGGCCGTGGTCTTGCCTGCGCCGTTGGGGCCCACAAAGCCGCACACGGCACCCTTGGGAACCCGAAAGCTCATGCCGTCGAGGGCCCAGGCACCCGAGCGGCCGTAGCGCTTGCGCACCTCCTCAAAGATGAGGGCGTCGCTCACAGGTCACGCACCGAGAAGCGCCACAGTCCAGGAGCCAGAGCTCCCACGCCGAGTGCGAGGAGCACGAGCGCACCGGTCGCGCCAGGCACACCGGAGCGCCACAGCGAGCCCACCTGCGCCTGCGGCAGCAATGGCATGATCGCATCGGCCACCACCGCTTGCATGCCCTCGGTGGGGATCTGGCACACACCGTAGAGGATCCAGCTGCCCGCCACGAGGGCCAGCGCCATCACCCGCGCCCAAGCCGGCGACGCCGTCATCGCCGACAACGAGACCCCGACGCCGACAAACGGCACACTGAACAGCACCACCCGGAGCCCAAAGCCGAAGAGTGCCCCGAACAACCGAACGGGATCCTGCTGCCCCATCAGCGCCATGCCCAGAACGCCGACAGCGAGGACCGCGACCAAGGTGGCCCCGCCAATGAGCACGAGCTGACCCAGAAAGCGCCCCACCACGAGCTCGCTCCGTCCTGTGCGCTGGACCTCAAACCGCACGGCCCGAGAACGCACGTCGCCCGCGATCGCCTCCGAGGCGGACATCGCTGCCAGGAACGGCGCGAGCCCGATGCCCTCCCACAGGACGAAGATGGCGAGAAGCGGGACGCCCCGCAGCCGCTTGGAGACCTCCTCGTCGCCCGTGAGGAAGTCGAGCATCTTCCCAATTTGTTCGCCCTCCCGCAGCGACTCGGTGAGCGGGCCCGGCCAGCGGGTTCTGCCCACGCCCATCGTGTCGGCGAGCGCGCCCTCCAGCTCGGCGAGCGCCTCGATGAACAGGTAGGCACCGCCGACGATCGCCACCACGTAGAGCGCCACCAGCGCAACGGCCTGCCAGGAGCGCACTGCGCGGAGCACCTCGAAGCGCGCGATGATCAGGCTGTCGCGGAGGGAGCTCACGGTCCGCGCGACCCCACCTGCGTGTTCTCGAGCTCAGAGAGCATGTCGACGATGCTGGCATCGACAAATGCTGTGGGGTCGGTGGCCTCTTCGCGCGCCACGGCGCGCTGCTCAGGCGTGAGCGCGCCGAGGATGCGGTCCTCCGTGGTCACGAGCACATCGATCAGCTCGCTGCCGAAGCCCATCGCCTCGCGACGTCCCACAACCTCCCCGCTCCGCGAGCGGTCCACGAAGTCGCGCGCGATGTCCTGCAGCGAGGTGTTCATGTCGGCCACGGCCTGATCGATCACCGCGAGCTGCTCGGGCGATGGATCCACGTCCTCGTCGAGCGCAGCGCGAGCCTGCGCAGCGCGAGCCTCCACCATCTCGCGCATCGCGGCGCGGGTGTCTTCGATCGAAGGCTGAGTCGCTGGGTCGGCACCATCGGCCGAGGGCGCCTCGGCGTCCAGCTCGCTAGCACCGACCTCTGCTGCCGCCGCATCGGTGGGATCCGCGACGCTGCCCTCCCCAGGGCCCCCACGCCGGCGCCTGCCCGGCTCGGCCAACCCAGGCTCCAGGTTTCCGGAGAGGAGCTTGGCGAGGTCGCTCCCCGCACCACCCGACCGCGTGGACTTGCGCTGCAGCTCAAAGTTCTCGGCCTCGAGCGCACGCACCTCGGACCGCGGACCCAGTCCGCCCACCACGAGCCCGCCCACAAAGGTTGCACCGGCCACCACCGCCACGCGCGCCCAGGTCCAGCCGCTCATGCTTCGTCTCCATGCCCGTGGATCTCTACCGCTACGCCGTGATCGAGCCAGGATTGCAGGATGAGACACGCTGCCACCTGATCGATCACCTGTGCGCGCCGCGCACGCGACGCACCCGCCTCGATCAAGCGGCGCTCGGCCTCGACCGACGTGAAGCGCTCGTCGACGTAGCGACTGATGCCGCCCGTGCGCTCGTTCATCGCATCGCCGATCTGCCGGGCCAGCTTGGCGGAGCGCTTCTCGGTGCCATCGAGCTCCAGAGGAAGACCGACGACGACCGCACCAACCTCCCGCTCCTTCACGATCTGGGCCAGCCGATCGCAGTCGACGCGTACCCCTTTCCGGGTGAGCGTGATCAGGGGCGAAGCGAGCCGACCGTCTTCATCGGAGAGCGCGACACCGATGGTCTTCGTGCCCACGTCCAGTGCCATTGCGCGCGCCACATTCAACTCCCTGGCTCGTACTAACCGCTGACACCCGTTCATGGACCGGACAGTTTATGACCGGTCATGCTAGACAGGAGGACAGGGTTGAAGTAGATGCTGTACGTCCGTTCAGGAGTGATCAGTGCCCACCGCCGTCGTGCTGTCCCAAGGAGACGAGATCATCACCGGGCAGACCGTGGACACGAACGCGTCCTGGCTGTCTGAGCGGTTGGTCGATCTGGGCTTCAGCATCCCTTACCGCCTCACGGTGGGCGATGATCGCGAGGCGATCCGGCAGGCGCTGCACGATGCTCGGAGCGCCGATGTGGTGATCTGCACGGGCGGGCTCGGGCCCACCCAGGATGATCTCACCGCTGAGGCCGTGGCCGAGGCCTTTGGTCAGCCTCTTCGTCTCGATGAAGCTGCACTCGTCATCCTCGAAGCTCAGTACGCGGCCTGGGGCCGCGAGATGCCCCTCTCCAACCGTAAGCAGGTCTGGCTCCCCGAAGGCTGCGAGCGCCTGGCCAACCCCATCGGCACCGCGCCTGGGTTTGCCGTGGTGGCACCGCCCGCCTTCGTTTGCTGCCTTCCGGGTGTGCCCCGTGAGATGAAGCGGATGTTCGAGGAGCAGGTGCGTCCTCGGCTGGTGTCGCGCTTCGCGCTCACGCCCGGCCGCTTGGTCGTCCTCCGCACCACAGGCATCGGCGAGTCCGCGCTCCAGGATCGCATCGGTGCGTATGCCCACCCAGCCATCGTCCTGGGCTACCGCACGATGGTCGGTGAGAACCAGATCAAGCTCCGCGCGTTGTCCACGGTCTCAGAAGCCGAGCTTCGCTCCGAGGTGGAGGCCATCGCGGCGCGCATCGGCTCGCCCGTGTTCTCGGTGGAGGGGCTCGGAGGGCCCGGTGGCGATCTCGCCACCGTGGTCGGCGTAGCGCTTCGTGATCAGCGGGCCACGCTGGCCGTGGCCGAGTCCTGCACGGGGGGGCAGGTGGCAGCGCTCTGCACGGCAGTTCCAGGCGCCTCCGCGTGGTTCACCGAGGCCGTCATCACCTACGCGAACGCATCCAAGGTTCAGCGCCTCGGGGTGTCGGCCGAGCTGATCGCCGCCGAAGGGGCCGTCTCCGAGGCCGTGGCTCGCGCCATGGCCGAAGGCGTCCGAACCTCAGCGGGATCCACCTATGGTCTCGCTGTCACCGGTATCGCCGGTCCCGAGGGTGGCACGCCCACCAAGCCTGTCGGTACCGTGCACGTGGCACTGTCCACCTCCTCCGGCTCGCAGCATCGTCAGCTCAAGCTGGCCGGTGAGCGCGAACGTATTCAGTCCCTGTCGTCCTTCGCTGCGCTGGATCTCCTGCGTCGGCACCTCACCC
>CAYNFK010000107.1:0-16265 GCA_964396405.1 uncultured Enterobacteriaceae bacterium | reverse complement strand
AGCTGATCCTCGACATCTTCGCCCAGCACGCCACCTCGCGGGAGGGCAAGCTCCAAGTGGAGCTGGCGCAGCTTCGTTACCGCGCGCCCCGGCTCGCGATCATGCCCACCGCGATGTCGCGCCTCACCGGCGGAATCGGCGGGCGAGGTCCGGGCGAGACCAAGCTCGAGATCAACCGACGCCGTGCGGGTGAGCGGGAGACCCGGCTGGAGAGGGAGCTCGAGAACCTGCGTCAGCAGCGCGCCACCCGGCGCAAACAGCGCAACCGCGCCGAGCTGCCGGTGGTCTCCCTGGTGGGCTACACGAACGCAGGCAAGAGCACGCTGCTCAACCGCCTCACGCAGTCCGAGGTGCTCGTTGAAGACAAGCTCTTCGCCACCCTCGACCCCACCTCGCGGCGCTTTCGGTTCCCGATGGACCGCGAGATCATCGTCACCGACACGGTGGGGTTCATCGAGGATCTGCCGCGCACGCTGATGGAGGCGTTTCGGTCCACGCTGGAAGAACTCGAAGACGCTGACCTGCTGCTGCACGTGCTCGACGCCGCCGACGAAGACGTGGAGTCCCACCTGCTCACCGTGCAGTCGGTGGTGGAGCAGCTGGGCTTAGAAGCCACGCCTTCGCTGCTGGTGTGGAACAAGGCCGAGGTGGCCGACCCGGACGTGCTTAGGCACCGATTGCATCGCCACGGTGGACTTGCGGTCTCGGCGCTGCTGGGGGAGGGGCTCGGCGAGCTGTTGATCGAGGTCGAACGCCAGGTGTTCCTCGGTCGGGCTGCCGAGCGCACGCGCCTGGCGCTCGTCGAAGATCCGGAAGGTGTCAGCGCGCTGACAGACCCCGACACCTTGCTGCCATGAAACGTCAGGGATAGGTCAAGGCGGTCGTGGGTTGACCCACGCGCGCCCATCTCTGGGCAGGAGGAGAACATGAAGTCCCTGAACGCGATGCTCTGGCTCGCTACGCTCACCACGGTCTCGGCATGCGGTGTCCTCAAAGACGCCCTCAACGATGACGACACCGCCATCGACACGGCCGACGAGACCGACACCGACGAGGAGACCGACACCGACGAAGAGACCGACATCGTCGACGTCACCCCTGAGTGGAACGAAGGCGCCTTCACCACCGGCTGGGAAGACTTCGTCGACTGCGGCACCTCCGGCAAGGTCACCTTCGCCGCTGAGACCAAGAACTGGGGCTTCGACGCCGCGCTCTACATCACCCAGACCCGCTTCTACGCGTCGTTCCCTGCTTGGGACGAGCTGCACACCTTCGCAGAGGATGGCACCTCGGCCAACAACGACGGCGAGGGCTTCTCCAGCTTCTCCCGCGAGCTCACCACGGGCGCCACGGTTGGCGGCCAGACGGCCGACTCCAGCACCCTCTGGAAGTGCTCGCCCGACGCCCCCTCGCTCGACCCGGCCGATGCCGCGAACTTCCAGACGACGTTCGCGCTCGCCGTCTGGGGTGAGGACGACGACAGCTCCACCGACGCTCCCGCCGACTGCATCGTCTTCGGTCAGGATGCCCAGGAGCTCCTCGACGACGGCTACACCGGCGGATCTGCGGGCGGCGGCGCCGACCGCTCGCTCCCCAGCTGGGCCACCGAGTCCAACTGCCGCGTCGTCGACTGATCGAACCCTCGGGTTCGCTCCCGCGCCCCGCGCCGGCCTTCGGGTCTGCGCGGGGCGCTCTCGTTGGGGGGCGACGAACGCGGCCCGCCGGGTGAAGGGTGGGCATGCGTTGGTGGGCGATCGGTGCTGGGCTGCTGTCGGCGTGCTTCCCGCGCGGGAGCGACGCCGGGCTCGACACCGATGCGGTGAGTGAGCCGCCTGCCATTGTCGAGGTGGTGGCTGGCTGCGACCCCGAAGCCGGGACCTGGTCGATCAACATCGCCACCCGCGGATGGGCCGGCGGGGCCGTGCTGCTGTGGACGCTCGACGGCGCGTACGTCGAGCGTCACGACGGATTCCGCTCGGTGCAGGCGGCGCAGGATGGCTCCACCGACCTGCTGCAGAACACCGTGGGCATCGTCTCGGACTTCCGCCCGGCGGGTAACGGCCGCACGGCGTTCACCTGCCGCACCGCACCCTCCTCCCTGATCTGGGTCCAGGACCTGGGCGGCCAGCCCACCGACTGCTGGCAGATCGGACCCACGCCTGAGCCGCTGCTGGAGCTGGAGGGCGTGCCCGACTGTCCCACCCGCATCGACCCTCCGGTGGAGACGGACGACTCGGACTCGGACGACTCGGACTCGGACGACAGCGACACAGACTCTGACGACAGCGACTCCGACGTGCCGTCGGACGGCTGATCAGCGCGCCAGTTGGTGCGCCAGATCGAGCGCGGCCACCATGCTCTGGGGCTCGGCGAGGCCGGTGCCCACAAGGTCGTCGGCGGTGCCGTGGTCCACGCTGGTGCGCACGATCGGGAGGCCGAGCGTCCAGTTGACGCTGCGCCCGAAGTCGACAGCCTTGAGCGGAGCGAGGCCCTGGTCGTGGTACATCGCCACCACGAGGTCGCCCTGTCCGCGACGCGCGCCCAAGAAGGCCGCCTCGGCCGAGATCGGACCGATGGCGTGGATGCCTTCGGCCTGCGCGGCGTGCACGGCGGGCGCGATGGCTTCGCGATCCTCCGAGCCCAGCAGGCCGTCGTCGCCTGCGTGCGGGTTCAGGCCGCAGACGAGCAGGCGTGGCTGCTCCAGCCCGAGCTGACCCACCAGCGCCGCGTGGGCCGTGCGCAGGGTGTGGAGCACCCGCTCCGACGTGATCGCGGCGGGCACCTGGGAGATGGGGAGGTGCACCGTGACCAGCGCCACCCGGAGGCTCCCTCCCACAAACGCCATCACCGGGGAGGGCACGCCGCACAGGTGACCGAGGAAGGTGGTGTGGTCGGTGAACGGGTAGCCTTGGGCTGCGAGGCGGGCCTTGTGGATCGGCCCGGTCACGAGGCCCGCAGCATGGCCGTCCAAGCAGGCCGCCACGCCGAGCCGAATGGCCCCAACCTCCACCGGTTCACCCAGCGGCGGGGCGAGCACGGGTGTGAAGCCGCGCGCAGCGAGCGCCGCATTCAGCGACGTCACGCGGAGCGCACGCAGGCCGCAAGCACCCGCCGCGTCGAGGATCGCATCGACCGCACCCACAAGCACCACCGGGCGCTCGCTCCAGGTGGTGAGGGCGCGGCAGGCCACCTCCGGGCCGATGCCCTTCGGGTCGCCCGGCGTGAGCACCAGCGGGCGCGCCGGGGCGCCCATCATGGCGCTTCGGAGCTCGGCGTCTCGGCGGCGGCCGGCTTAGGACCCACGAACGTGCGGATCGCAGCACGACGGCGGGTGGTGACCACCCAGTCATCGGCGGCCTGCGTGACCTTGGTCATGAAGACCTGCTCGGTGAGCTCGTCCTTGGCGTCTTCGAAGCTGCGCACGTCGAGCTTGCCTTCGCCGTGCTCCACCACCTGCACCAGCATCACGATGCCGCTGACGATGATCGGGTCGACCACCGTGCCCGGCGCGTTGTCGAAGGCAGCGATGGCCAGCGCATCGGCGAGGTCGCCGCGCTCGAAGCGCACGCCGGCGAACGCTGGGCCGACCCGGGCGGTGTCCCAGGTCTGCGAGGCTTCGTCCCAGGTGGTGGTGCCAGCCCGCACCGCTTCCACGAGGGCGCGGGCCTCGGCGAGCAGCAGCGGGAGAGCATCGGGACCGCCCTGCGCGTCGACGCGCCGCCCGGCGGCGTGGATGCGCGCGATTGGCGGCGGCACGAGGCTGCGCACGAGGCGCTGGTAAGCGTCCTGGATCTCATCGGGCGTGATGGTGACACGGTTGCGCAGCACCACCTCCACGAACTTCCGCTCGCGCAGTGGGCCCTCGATCTGCTGGGCCCTGTAGGTGTCCCAGGTGAAGCCGCGGCCCTCAACCTCTTGGCGGAGCGCGTCGCGGTCGGGGAAGTCGTAGGTGAGCACCACGTCGTCGATGGCGGCGTTGACCTCTTCGGCGGTGACATCCATCCCGAGACGCTGCAGCTCCTGGCGCTGCAAGGCCCTGTCGATCAGCGCTTCGAGCACCTGGCCCTCGGCATCGGCGAGGCAGGCTTCGCCCTGGAAGGGGCAGCGCTTGGTGATCTCGTCGCTGCCGATCTCGTAGACCTCCGACAGCGCGATCACGTCGTCGTTGACGACGGCCGCGACCCGGTCGACCACGCGCTCGGCAGCAACCGCCTCCCCGCCCAGGAGGAGGCTGACCACGAGGAGGCTACTCCTCTGCACGGGGGGCGGCCTCCTGCATCTCTTCCTCGGACGGGCCATCGTAGCCGGGCGGGGGCTCTGCGAACTTCTGCGCAGGCGCCATGCCATCGGGGCGGAGCATCGCGCCGGGCTTCTGGGGGAGCTGCGGCGAGAACGCCTTGACCGCCGCTTCATCGATCGTGATGGCGGCCTTCGCACGCAGGCTCTCGGTGAACGCCTTGGCCTCGGCCTCGAAGCGCTCGTTGCGCATGCGCCGCTGGATGGAGCCCTTCATCGTGTCGAAGCTGCGCTCCACGCGCTCACGACGTGCCGGCACGTAGACGATGTTCCAGCCGCCGCCATCTTCGAACGGCTCGGTGATGCCACCCTCTTCGAGGGCGAACGCGCGCTCCACGACCATCGGCGGCACGCCAGCACGACCAGCACGCTCGAGGAAGCCGATGTCGCCGCCGCGGCGGGCGAACGGATCCTCGGACGTGGCCGTGGCCACATCGCGGAAGCTGGCGGGATCGGCCTTGACCTTGGCGTAGGCGGCGTCGATGAGGGCCTTGGCGGCTTCCGCCGCGCGCTCCTGACCGGCCACGGCCACGAAGATGCGCTTGATCTGCACCTTCTCGGGGATGATGTAGTCATCCTTGTTGGCCTCGTAGTGGGCCTGCAGCTCTTGATCCGTGAACTCAACGGCGTTCACGCGCTCGTAGATCTGCTCGCGCAGGAGCAGATTGAGCAGGATGCGGCGCACCTTCGGGTCTTGGTAGACACCGCGGGCGAAGGCCTCCTGGAACAGGACCTCCTCGTCGATCAGCTCTTCGAGGTACTTGCGCTTCTCTTCGTCGGACCAGCCGGTGGGGTCTTCCGGCTGCTTGTGGTCGACGAGCTGCGTCCAGCCCACCGAGCCCACCTTCGAGCCGTTGACCGTGGCGAGCGCATCGCCCACGAGGACCTCGGGCGTGGGCGCAGGGCGCGGCGCTGCGGGAGGACCCGCAGGGGTGCACGCGAGCAGTGCAGAGAGCACGACAACTGGGGTACCCAAACGAAGCAGCGTGAACACAGGACCTCCGGAGACGCCGACCCTATCGACCGGCAAGGGGTATCCTTGAGAGGAACCCGGGGCCAACGGGCGGGCAGCGCTGCGCGGCGTTAGCGCACCGCATGATGTGGCTCCTGCTCCAAGCGGCGCTCGCCGGCGACGTGGTGTTCGACCTGAAGGTTCCGGCGCGGTTGGTGCTGGATGGTCAGTCCGTGGCCGAGGTGCACGTCGAGAGCGTGCTCCGTGTGCCGGTGGCGGCTGGCACGCACCAGCTCTCGGTCACGGTGGCCAACTCGGTCCAGAGCTACGATCTGGTGGTGGGTGAGGGCCAGGTGGTGGTGCTGATCGGGCGCACAGGCACCACGGTCGGCGAGCCCGAGGCCTCCGCCCCGGCCGAGGCCGGCGGCCTGTGCTCGGTGCGGTTCC
Source organism: uncultured Enterobacteriaceae bacterium (assembly GCA_964396405.1). Lineage (GTDB taxonomy): Bacteria > Myxococcota_A > UBA796 > UBA796 > JACKEO01. The sequence continues at coordinate 10,570 of CAYNFK010000107.1, read as the reverse complement.
GGGTGTCGGCCACCGAGCGGATGATGGTGCAGGTCGACCGCCAGCGCGTGCTGGTGGGCCCCGGCGAAGGTGTGGCGCTGCCGCTGGCTCCCGGCGAGCACGAGCTCTCGATCCGCAACGTCGACGGCACGCAGGTGTTCGCGCGCGGCACGCTGCAGGTTCGCGCCAGCGGTGAAGCGGTCGCCCAGATCTCCGAGGGCCGCATGCCGGAGACCTCGGGGAGCTGTGTCGCGTTCATCGCGGGCGGCTGATCCCGGTGGGGCTCGCGCGCTCTCCCGTGGTGGTCCCGGTTCGGTCGATTCGTGCGCGCATCGCGCTGGCGTTTACCACGGCGGTGCTGGCGCTGGCCGGGGCCCAGGCCTGGCTGGTGGTGCAGCAGGAGCCGGTCGCGCTCTCGCTGCGTCTGGTCACCGAAGGCTACCTCCCGCTGGCGCAGCAGGTGGCGCGCTTGGAGCAGGACCACGAGCGGGTGCAGCGCGACCTGGCCCGCCTCGACCGCAACCGCCCCCGCCCGGCCACCGGGGATGCGTCGGCGGCGGTGATCTACACGCAGGAGCTCAAGGACAACCTGGAGATCGCCCGCATTCTGCTGCGGTCGATGCAGGAACGCGAGCTGCCCGCCGCCGAGACGGCCGTGCTCGGCAAGGCCCTCACCTACGTGGGCCAGATCGAGGAGCTGTTTCAGACCTACGAGCACGACTCCGCCCTGTGGGTGGCGCAGCTGGAGGCCGGAGCACCGCCTGAAGCGCTGGAAGCCGACAAGCGCCAGCTCCGCACCACCGGTCGTCAGCTTGCCGAGGCCACAGCGAAGCTCGGTCAGACCGTGGAAGGGAGGGTGCTCGCGCTCACCCGCTCCACCGAGCAGCTCCAGCGTCGGGCTACGGCGGTGGCGGTGGTGGTAGGCCTCGGCGCTGTGGCCTTCGCGATGGCGCTGCTGCTCGCCACCTTGGTGGCCTTGCGGCCCATCAGCCGACTGACGGCTGAGGTGCAGCGTGTGGCGCAGGGTGCGCGGGGTGCGCGCGTCGACGTGAGCGGCAGCGACGAGGTGGGCCTGCTCGCCGCCGAGTTCAACGCCATGGCGCACGCCATCGAGGAGCGCGACAGGTCGCTCACCCAGCGCGCTGAGGAGCTCGATCGGCTCTCGCGCTACCTGGCCAGCGTCGTGGACGCCGTGGACGAGGGGATCGTCGTGGTGGAGCACGGCAGGGTCACCCTCACGAACCCGGCCGCGCGCCGGGGCTGGTCGGTGGAGCCCAACGAAGGGCCGCCCGAGGCCCTGAGGGAGGTGCTGGTGCCCGGCGCCCACCTGCTGACCGGCGCTGGAGGTCGCACTCAGGTTCGTGCTGTGGCGTTTGGCGATGACGGCGTCGTGGCCGTACTCACCGATGTCACCGAGCAGGCGCGCAACCAGGAGCGCTTGGCCCGATCGGAGCGCTTGGCGCTGGTGGGTCAGATGCTGGCGCAGATCACCCACGAGGTGCGCAACCCGCTCAACGCGCTCTCGCTCAACACCGAGCTGCTCGGTGATGACGTGAGTGAGCTGGATCCCGAGGGCCGCACCGGCGCTGCCGAGACGCTCGCCATGATCGCCCGAGAGGTGGAGCGCCTCACCGAGGTCACGGGTCACTACCTCCAGCTCGCTCGTCGACCGCCCGCTCAGCCGGTGCGCACCGATCTGCGGCGGCTCGTGGAGGATGTGGAGCGTCTGCTCCGGCCCGAGGTGGAGGCCGAAGGCGCGGTGCTGGTGGTGGACGCCAGCCTGGCCCCCGAGGTGGCGCTGGATGGCAACCAGCTCCGTCAGGCGCTGATCAACGTGGTGCGAAACGCGCTCGAAGCGCCTAGCCGCCACATCGCGGTGTCGGTGCACGCCGATGAGGCCGAGGTGTCGGTGGTCGTGGTCGACGACGGACCCGGCATGGATCCCGAGAGCGTCGAGCACGCTACGGACCCCTTCTACTCCACCAAAGCGAGCGGGACGGGCCTCGGGCTGGCCATCACGCGGCAGATCCTGGAAGACCACGACGGCTCGGTGCGCGTGAGCTCCTCACCCGGCGGTGGCACGACCATCGCGCTGGTGCTCCCGCGCTCGCCCGACGCGGTATGAAGCGGCGGGGGACGACATGGCCGCAACGCTGCTCGTGGTCGACGACGACGCCGCCAACCGGGAGACGCTGCACCGGCTGCTGGCCCGGGAGGGCTTCGACGTGGTGCATGCCGACAGCGGTCGTGCCGCGCTGGAGCGCCTGCGCGCCGGTCCTGTCGACCTGGTGCTCACCGACCTGAAGATGCCCGGCATGAGCGGCATCGACCTGCTCAAGGCCGTGCGCGCCCTCGACCCCGATGTGGAGGTGGTGGTGATGACCGCCTTCGGCACGGTGGAGACGGCCGTGGAGGCGATGAAAGAGGGCGCGTACGACTTCGTGGCGAAGCCCATCAAGCGCATCGACCTGCTCAAGGCGCTCCGCAAGGCGCTGGAGAAGCGCGCGCTGCGCATCGAGAACCGCCAGCTCCGCGAGCGGCTGGGCGAAGCCAGCTCGCAGCCCGTGGTCGGTCAGTCGGGCGCGATGCGCGCCGTGATGGCGGAGATCGAGCAGGTGGCGCCTTCCGATGCCACCGTGCTGCTCTCGGGCCCCTCGGGCACCGGCAAGTCGCGGCTGGCGCGCCTGATCCACGAAGCCAGCCGCCGTCGGGCTGCCCGGTTCGTGGTGGTCAACTGCGCTGCGATTCCGGATGCGCTGCTCGAGAGCGAGCTGTTCGGCTACGAGGCCGGTGCGTTCACCGGTGCCACCCGTCGTAAGGAGGGCCGCTTCGATCTGGCCCAGCACGGCACGCTGTTCCTCGACGAGATCAGCGAGATGCAGCCGTCCTTGCAGGTCAAGCTGCTCCGCGTGCTCCAGGATGGGGAGTACGAGCGGGTGGGCGGCACCGAGACGCTGCACGCCGACGTCCGCATCCTGGCTGCCACCAACCGCGAGATCGAGACCGAGGTGCGGGAGGGCCGCTTTCGCGAGGACCTGTTCTACCGCCTCAACGTGATCCGCCTCTCGGTGCCGCCGCTCAAGGATCGCGATGGCGACGTGCCGCTGCTGGCCCACCACTTCCTCGGACGCTTCGCCCGCAAGAACCACAAGACCGTGGAGAGCTTCTCTCCCGATGCGCTCGACGCCCTCGATGCGTGGACCTGGCCCGGCAATGTGCGCGAGCTCGAGAATGCCGTGGAGCGGGCCGTCGTGCTGTGTCGTGCTGGGGAGATCACGCTGGGCGACCTGCCACCGGCCCTGCGCGAGGGCACCGGCAAGCGTCGGGTGGCCTTCGAAGTGGGCACGCCGATCAAGGAGATCGAGCGTCGGATGATCATCGAGACGCTGCGCTACTGCCAAGGTGACAAGAACCTTGCAGCTTCGCTCCTCGGCATCACCGCCCGCACAATCTATCGGCGGGAAGCCGATTGGGCGCAGATCGGCGACGTCGGATCCGATGACGACCCGTCCGACAGCGCTTGACGATGCAGGCCCCTGGGGTAAACCCCGCTCGACCTGCGGAGGACCCGCATGATTCTTCGGCTCTTGATGCCCCTTCTGATCGCCTTCTGTGCTGTCTCCGTCCCGGAGCTGGCGCATGCGCAGCCGGTTCAGGTGGCCTCAGGCGAAGATCTCGGCGCGTGGATCTCGCTGGAGCAGCGCCGCCTCGAAGGGGCTGAGCGCACGGCGGCCTACAGGGCGTTCGTGCTCGCTTGGGCCTCCTCGCCGCTGGCTACCGCGGCCTGGGATCGCCTCGTGGAGCTGAGCGCCGATCAGCCGTGGTCGGAGGATCCTGTGGAGCTGGAGCGCATCGCCCAGGTCCAGGCGCGCTGGGCGGATCAGAAGCAGGCGCTGCGCGACACGCAGTCGCGTCGCCGTGTGGCCTCGATCTCGCTGGTCAGCACGGCTCGCTGAGCCCGCTGCGAGAGCGTCAGTTCGCTTCCCAGCCCGGCATCTTGGTCATCTTCACGACCATGCCGTTGTGGACGTCGAGCGACCAGCGGTAGCGGTCGATGGCGTTGTGGGTGGACTTGCTGCCCTCCTCCCACACCAGCACGCGCCCGCCGGAGGTGACCTCCAGGCGGTAGAGCAGCACCTCGGCGCGGTGCACGTTGGGAACCACCACACGACGGCGCTCGAACGGCGTGCCCCACGCCATCAGCACCTCGTCGAGCAAGAAGCCCGTGCGCACGGCACCAGAGGCGATGGCCTCGCGGCGGTCGGCAGGCAGGGCCCAGTACTGGTCGTAGACGCCCTGGCCCTTGAGCCACGCATCGCGGGCCTCGCGCGTCTTGAGCTTGAGGTACGACTTCTCTTGCTTAGCGTCGAGGTAGACCGACAAGGCTTCGAAGGCCGCACGCTCGTCGTCGGCGAGGCGGTCGATCGGGGCAGCCAGGGCCGTGTTCGCGAGGAACCAACCGAGCAGGAGCGGGGCGCGCATGGGGGCTCCAAGGAGGGAGGGCACACGTCCTAACGGAGCGAGCGCCGCGCGCTATTCCGTCGGCACCCGTGCGATGGCAGAAGGGTGGCCGAGCGACAGGGTCTCGGCGAGCACCCAGCCCCGCCGGCCCAGCCCATCGGTGACCAGCACGAAGGCGTTGCGGCGCAGCTGCACGCGCAGCTCGGCACCCGGCGCCAGGGTGAAGCGCTCGTTCGCACCCAGCTCGGGGGCATCCCGCGCCACGGCCTCCTCCAGCGTGACGGCGGGCGGGTGTGTGAGCACGGCAGCGCGTCCATCCAGCGCCACAGCCGACAGACCCGCCGCCAGGAGCAGCACGCCCCCTACGCTCACCCAGTCCACGACGGTGCGTGCGCGGCGGGCGAGCCACGACATGCCGGCCCACGCGAGCACGGCCAGCAGGCCCAGCTCGCCGGGCGTGAGGACGTCCATCCAAGGGCGCACGGCCTGCGACGGCGCGGGCGCGCCACTCAGCTGCGTGCGAGCCAGCGCGATGCCGTGAGCGAGGTCGTCGCTGCGGGGTGCCACATCCCGTGCAGCGAGCCACGCCGCGAGCGCCCGGGCAGCGTCGCCTTGTTCCATCCAGATGGTGCCCGCGTCGTACAGCGCGGTGGACGAGGGACGAAGCTCGGTGCGCGGCAGCAGCGCGTCGATCGCCGCCTGGGGCTTCGCTTCATCGTAAGCCACCATGCCGGCCTCGATCGCGGAGCGACCGGGCAGCAGCACCGCCGCCAGCACGATCAGCACCGCGGCCAGGACGCCCCCACTCCACCTCCAGCGGGTCATCGGGCCTCCAGCACTTCGAGCACGGCGCGCACGCGCGACACGACGTCGGCCGGGGCCTGGGCGCCCGCGAACCGCGCCCGATCCAGGGCGTCCTGAAGGCTGCGCACCTCCGGCTCCCAGTCGGGAGGCAGCGTGCCTGCAGCCAGCCCCGCGCGCAGCGCTTCATCGAGCACCCGCAGACGCGCCGCACCGTCACTGGGCAGCTCGGCGATGCGCTCCAGCGGCGTGGGCTCGCGGACCGAGCGCTGCTGCCGTTCCGCACGAATCCGTCGCACCCAGGTCAGCAACGCGGACAGCACGGCCCACAGGCCGGGAGCGGCCACCAACGCCATCGCTCCGGGGAGCGCCTCCAGCCAAGGCAGACGGTAGCCAGGGCCACTGCGCCACAGGTCGCGGGGCCCGGTCTGCACCGTGTCGGCCAGGTCGGGGAGCTCCTTCTGCGCGAAGGAGGTGAGCTCGGGGTCCAGCGCTTCGCCGGCGCGCACCGTGAGCGTGCGACCCGGCGCTTGCAGCGACACCCACGCCCCGCGGGACGGCGAGAACGCGATGACCTCGATCGGCGGCAGCTCCACCTTTCCTTCGCGGGTGGGCACCACCTCGCGCTCGAACACCACGTTGGCCTGGTACGCCCCCTGCACCACGGCCCCCGCCTGACCGCGCACACCCTCGTAGACCCTTGCGCCGTCGACCTCGCCGGGGAGCGGGAGCTGGAAGCCGTCCACGCTGCCGTTCCCGATGATCGCGATCCGCCAGGTCACCGTCTGACCTACCGCCGCACGCTCACGATCCAGCCGCACGTCCAGGGTGAAGTCACCGACAAGGCTCGACGCCCCCGGCGGTGCCGGCGGCAGCGGCAGCACGTCCAGGCTCATCGACTGCCCCACCACGGGCTCGCGTCGGGTGCGCTGGAACATGCCCAGGAGCCCGCCGCCGCCGCTGACCACGATGTCGGCCTGCAGCACGGGCGCATCCCAGCTCAGCTTGCCCGCCTCCATCACGAGGAAGGGCCGCCGCGACTCCTGCACGAGCAACGCCCCCCGCTCGTCCTGCATCACGTACTCGCGCAGGTCGGGCCGGTCCTTCGACATCGCCAGCAGGCCCTGGTCCGGCTCCTTCAGCCAACCGGCGTGCGCCAGCTCCAGCCGCGATCGGAAGGCTTGGTGGTAGACCACCACCTGCCCCTGCCAGGCCTGCGCCCGATCAAACGACGTCTCCACCGTGATCGGCGCGGTGGGCAGGCCCCCCGCCGGCGCCGGCACGACCCGCAGTTCCAGCACGTCGGACTGGATGGTGCGGCCGCCAGACCCCGACGGATTCGGCATGGCCAAGATCGCAGGCCCGAGCTGCCAGGACCCAGTCTTCGCGGCCACCACCGCGTAGCGGAACTTCACGAAGCTGTCGGCACGTCCGTTGATGATCGACATGCTCGACGACTGGTCGACAAACGCCACCTCCAGGCCGGGTGAGGTGCGCAGCTCGGGAACCCCGCTGATCCGCCCTCCCCGTGCCACCACGCTCACCCCGATGGTCTGTCCCACCACGAGGTCGACGCTGTCGGCGGAGAGCGTGAGCGACTGCGCCCAGGCTGGCAGCGACACCACCATCGCCCACCACAGCAGCAGCACCGGGAAGATCCTCACCACGGCTTCGCGCTCCGCTCACCGGGGATGTAGACGCGCGGCCGACCCTCTTCGACGCCGTCGAGCACACGACCGGCCTGCTCGGCCCCCATGTCTTCCGTGGGCGTGCCGTTGCCGGACGCTGGCACCTCGCCGGGCTCGCCCTCCTGGCCGCCTTCGCCTTCGGTGGCCTGTCCTTCGGCGCGCTGCGCGTCGCCCTCTTCGGAGCGTGTGCCGGCGTCGCCGGGTGCTGGGGTGGGCTCCCCTCCAGGCTGTCCGCCCTGCTGCCCGCTCTTAGGCTCCCCTTCGGCAGGGTCTCCCTGCTCGCCGGGCTCACCTTCGGACGACGAGCCGCTCTGGGGATCGGACTTCTCGCCCGGACTGGGCTCGGGTGCTGACTCCGACTCGCCGCTCTGCTCGCCTTCGCCGGGGTCACCGGGCTTGCTGTTGGGGTCGGCCTCGCCTTCATCGGACTTCGGCGGCGGCGGCGGGGCCTGCGCCAGGCGCTGCGACAGCTCCTCTTCGAGCAGCTTGCGGTTGTTGCTGGCCCCGGGGTGGTCGGGTGCTTCGGCCAGCACGCGGTCGTAGCGCTCCAGCGCGCGGTCGAGCTGGCCCGCCTGCCACCATGCGTTGCCCTCGTGGAAGCGCGCGTCGGCGTCGCCCGTGAGATCCGCCTGACGACCAAACGCCCGCGCGGCGCCCACCGGATCGCCCGCCCGGTAGCGTGCCGCCGCCAGCCGCTCGAGCAGCTCGGGGTCGTCGGGGTGGGCGAGCGCCAGCTCGGTGAAGATGCGCGCGGCCTCCTCGTAGTCCTCGGCCCTGTAGGCCAGGTCGCCATCGCGCACCGTGGCGGCTTGCGCAACGGGCGAGGCCAGGCCCGCTGCGAGCAGCACGCCCAGCAGCGCCGTGCGACGGCGGCCATCCCCCAGCCACGCCGACAGCAGCAGCAAGATCGTGCCCACGGCCAGGGGCGTCTGGAACGCTGACTGCCAGGTCTCACGCGTGCCCTGACGCATCACCGCGGCCCGCAGGGCGGGTCGGATCTCGCCCTCGTACAGGCTGCGCACGTCGTCGTTCCCGGGCACGGATCGCGCCACCGCTCCCCCGGTTCGCCGCGCGATCTCGCCGAGCGTCTCGGTGGACGGGGTGGTGGTCACGGTCTCTCCGCTGGTGGGGTCCCGCAGGGGACCGCCTTCTTCGTTGGGGATGGGGGCGGGGGCCGATCCAATCACCAACCCGAACACGGGAATGCCCTGGGTAGCGAGGTCGTCGGCCGCGCGGAAGGCCGACGGCGGGTCGTGGATCTCCCCATCCGAGAGCACGATGATCGCCTGACCCGCTTCGCCTTGCTGACCCACCAGCAGCTTCGCCGCCTGCCGCAGCGCCTCATCGAGGGCGCTGCCTTGGGCCTGGAAGGTGCGCGTGTCGAGCTCCCGCACCACCTGACGCAGCACGCCGCGATCCAGGGTGAGCGGAAGCCGAGGCCACGCGCCCCCCGCGAAGATGACCATGCCCACGCGGTCGGACTGCATCAGGTCGACCAGATCGAGGATCTCGCGCCGCGCTCGCTCCAGCCGGGAGGGGTCCACATCCTGCGCATCCATCGACCGCGACAGATCCACCACCAGCACGAGGTCGACGCCCTCGGCCTCCACCTCCCGCAGGCGCTTCCCGAAGCGCGGCTCGGCGAGGGCGATCACGCAGGCCACCAGGCCCACAAACCACGCGACCGTCCGCACGCTCCGGCGCAGGCGCACGGCCCGCGGCAGCACCCGCTCCAGCAAGGCGGGGCCGAACTGAGCGGCCAGCGCGGCTCGACCTCGTCGGGTGAACCACGTGGCGAGCGCAGCCAGCACGGCCAGCAAGGGCAGCACCCAGAACCAGGTCGGCTCGGCCCAGGTCAAGGCGTCCTCCGAAGCCAGGTGGACGACAGCAGCGTGTCGAGAAGCAGCAGCAGCAAGCCCGGAACGAGCCAGCGACGGAAGCGCTCCTCGTGCTCCACGATCTCCTCGACCTCAGCCGGGGAGGGCTCCAGCTCGTTGATCATGGCGTAGACGCCGGTCAGCGTGGTGGCATCTGTGGCCCGAAAGTACTGGGCGCCGGTGCGCTCGGCGACCGCCTTGAGCGTGGCCTCATCCGGTCCGTCGCCCAGCAGGCGCGCGAGCCCACGACCCGCCGACGCGCCCACGCCGATCGTGTAGACCTTCACCTTGAGCTGGGCGGCCAGCTCGGCAGCCTCGATGGGCGAGAACCGACCGGCGTTGCTCTGACCGTCGGTGAGCAGCACCAGGATCTTGCTGGGGGCTTCGAGGTCCTTGAGGCGTTTGGTGCCGACGGCGATCGCGGATCCCACCGCGGTGGCGCCTTCGCCGGCCACGCCGATCTGGATGGCGTCGAGCGTGGCCAGGAGGGTGTCGTGGTCGAGGGTGAGCGGCACGTGCGTGTACGCCTCAGCGCCGAACACCACCACGCCGATGCGATCGTAGGGGCGGCCCTCGATGAACGAGGCCATCACTTCTTTGGCCACCTGGAGGCGGTTCACCGCCCGCGTGCCCACCGACAGGTCCTCGGCCCGCATCGAGCCTGACGTGTCGATGGCCAGCATGATGTCGAGGCCTTCTGAGGTGACCCGCACGTGATCGTGGCGGATCTGAGGACGGGCCAGCGCCACGATCACGCAGGCGAGGCCGAGCATCCGCAGCACGAGCGGCACCGACGCCAGCGCCCGCCGCGCCGTCCAGCCTGCGCGCACAGCCTTGAGACCCGGCACCGTCAGCGCCAGCTTCCCGGTCCACCGCGGCTGGAACGGCAACAGCGCCACGGCGATCAGGCCCAGCAGCACCCAAGGGTTGCCCCACGACGTCATCGGGAGGCCTCCGGATCCATCGAGCGGGGCCGCGTGGCGTCGATGAACGCGTGCAGATCGGCCTCCAGCTCCTCGAAGTAGCCCCCGCCGGGACGGACCTCGGCGTACTTCACCCGATCCGTGGCGCGCAGGAGGCGCTTGGCGCGCGGCAGGTTCGTGCGGGCCAGCGCCGTCATGCGCTCCAGGTGGGCCATCGTCTCGGTGGTGGACCAAGCGCGGGCGGGGAAGTCGAGCGTGAGCTCCACGTAGGTGCGGAACACGTCGGACAGGCCGAGCGCCTTCTGCTCAGGGGTGAGGCGAGGGTCATCGCGCAGACGCTCCCAGGCGCGGATCGCGGCCACATGGGGCGGATCCACAGCGACGGGCACCGCTTCCGCGGGCGCACGACGCTGGAGCAGCCCGCGCACGCCGTACACGGTGGCCGCAACGCCCAGCAGCCCCACCAGCACCTGCACCCACGGCAGCGCAGGCCAGGTGGGCGGAGGGTCGGCGATGTCGACCATGGCGCTGCGATCGGGGCGGGTGCCAAGGTCGACGTAGATCGGCTCGGCACAGGGGGCGGGGTCGGCGCTGCCTTCCACCGTGAGGCACACCGCCGGCACCACATAGGGTCCCGGCGCGCCACGCAGCGCCCATCGCCGGGTGACCACGACCGCATCCCCAGCCCGCTCGGTGCGCTCGGGCTCGGCCACGATGCGCAGGCCTTGGACCTCGGGCTCGGTCACCGACCACGTGGACGAGGCGGGGGCCGTGACGCGCACCGTGAGCGTGAGGCCCTTGTCGGTGCTCTGGACGAAGCTCTCCACCGACGGGTCCAGGC
>CAYNFK010000106.1:0-16302 GCA_964396405.1 uncultured Enterobacteriaceae bacterium | reverse complement strand
GCGACGTGGCTGATCACGGAGGTGTCGAGGTCGATGGCGCGCACGACGTGGTTCAAGGTGTCGGCCACGTAGAGCGTGCGGCCGTCCCGCTTGATGCGGCTTCCGGGGAACGCGGCCTGGTTGGTGGACCAGTTGAACTTGGCCTCCAACGCGGAGCCGCCATCCCCTTCCCAGCCGGGCTGACGCATGAGGCAGGGGGGCGGGCATTCGGCGGGCGGATCGGGGTTCGGGATGGGCTTGGCACCGGCGAAGGTGGTGATCATGCCTTCCAGGTCGACCTTGCGGATGATCTGGCTGGCCTGATCCGCGATGTAGTACGAGCCATCCTCTTCGAACTCGATCGAAGCGGGCAGATCGAACACGGCCGCCAGGGCCGGGCCGCCTTCGCCGCCGAAGGAGCGTCCGCCCGTGCCGGCCTCGAAGGTCATCGACCCATCCGACAGATCGACGACGTTGATGCGGCTGTTGTGCCAGGCCGACACGTAGAGCAGGTCGTCGTTTGAGGGGTGGAAGTCGAGATCCGTGGGGTGGTTGAAGGCCGCATCCACCGCGGGGCCTTCGGGACCATCACCGAGGAAGCCCGTGCCGGCGAAGGAGTGGATGGTGCCATCGTCCTTGACCACGCGGATGCGGTGGTTGTTCCAGTCGATGACGTAGAGCAGGCCGTCGGGCCCGTAGGTCATGTCGATGGGGAGCGAGAGCTCGGCCTTGGTGGCGAGCACGCCTTCGTAGCCAAGGGCGCGCACGTTGGGCGTGCCCACGATCGTGCAGACGGTGCCGACTTCTGCAGCGTCGAGGTCTTCGCACGCGCTGGGCTGCGTGTCGTCGGTCTCGTCGGTCTCCGTGGTGTCGTCGGTCTCGTTCGTGTCGTCCGTGTCGTCCGACTCATCTTCGACAGGGGCGCAGGCGCACAGGAACGCCAGCGCGAGCAGCAAGTTTTCGATGCGCATGGGAGACATCCTCAACGGTAGACGGTGCGGAGACGGTTGTTGTACGTGTCGGAGATCACGAGGTTGCCCTCGAGATCCAGGTCGACGCCGAACGGACGGTACAGCGTGGCCGAGGTGGCAGCGCCGCCATCACCAGCGCGGAACTGCTCGTCGCACACCTGGGGCACGTCGATGGCATGACCCACCGAGGTGCAGGTGGGCTCGCCCGTGCCCGCGAAGGTGGTGACCTCGCCGGTGGTGACATCCACAGCGCGGACCTTGTGGTTGTTCGTGTCGGCCACAAACAACGTGGTGCCATCCAGGGCGAGGCCCGTGGGGAAGGTGAAGCGCGCCACATCCGCCGCGCCATCCACATCGCCCGCCGTGCCGGGTAGGCCCGCCAGCAGGGAGGAGGTGCCCGCGTCGAGGTCGAGCACCCGAATGGCGTGGTTCTCGGTGTCGGCGATGTAGAGCTTCGTCTCGTCGGCGCTGAACACCATGGCCCCACCGGGCTCGGGGTTCGCGTTCTTCGGGAAGTTGAAGCACGTGGTGAGCAGATCGCCCTCGCCGCAGTAGCCCTTGGTGCCGTTGCCCGCGATGGTGCGCACGGTCCACGCGTCGCGGTCGAACAGGCGGATGCGCTCGTTGCGCATGTCGAGGATCCACACGTTCTCGTCGGAATCCAGCAGCACCTGGCGGGGCTGGTTCATCTTGCAGGTGTCGGCATCGTAGGCGGTGCCGGCCACGCCATCGGCGGGCTCATTGAACCCGGGGTTGCCGCCCAGGAACACGTTGACGCGCTCGGTCTCGGGGTCCCAGGTGCGCAGCTTGTGGGTGTGCCACGAGGCGGAGAGCAGACGGCCATCGGGCAGGTAGACCTGCTGCGTGGGGTGGTTGAGGTTGACCGTGGTGCCGGGGGCACCCGCCTCGGTGAGGTCGAGCTGGTCGGGGTCGCCATCGCCGAGGAAGTTCGAGCCCATCACCGTGCGGACCTTGCCGTCGTCTTCGATGATGCGGATCTTGTGGTTGTTCCAGTCGGCGATCGCCGGCGGACCCAGCTCCGAGAACGTGACGCTCATCGGGAAGGAGAACCAGGTGTCGAGCCGGTCCTTGCCGTCGCTGTTGTAGCCGTTGCGCGAGGCACCGGCGTACGGGCAGATGTTGCCGACGGTGGGGGCACAGTCGCGGAGGACCGAGAGCTCCTCCTCGTCGGTGTCGTCGGTCTCCGTGGTGTCGTCGGTTTCCGTGGTGTCGTCGGTCTCGTTGGTGTCGTCGGTCTCCGTGGAGTCGTCGTCCACGGGTTGAGCGCACGCGGCGAGCGCGGACACGAGCAGGACGAAGGAGCTGTGACGGTTCATGGAGTCCTCAACGAAGGGTCGAGGCGATGGTAGCCGAGCGCCCGACCGGACGGTCCGGTTCGTTGCGGCGTTGACAACTTCTTTGCAGTGACGATCACGTGTTGGAACCGGTGACGACCGCCCGCAGAGCCGGACCGGGCCTAGGGGGCGTAGGCGGGGATGGTGTCACTGCCTCCGTAGACGAGCGTGCCCTCGGTGTTCGACGACAGCTTGCCGCCGACGGCCCAGATGCCGCCGTCGGGGTCGACCCAGGTGGCGTGGAAGTCCTTGAACGAAGCGATCCCGCGGCCGTCGCGCGCCCAGGAGCCATCCTCGGCGCGGTGCCAGATCTCCCCGGTGCGGCCTGCCGCGACGGGGCCATCCGAGGTCATGCTCACGCCGTTGAACTGTGGAGCGAAGTCGGGCGACTCGTCGGTCCAGGCCGTGCCGTTCCACCGGGTGATCGCGGCGCTCGCGATGCCCCCCACGGCATACGCTTCGTCGGTGCCGGCACCTGACACGGTGAACAGATCGCGGTCGGTGCCGCTCTCGACGTCGGACCACCCGTCACCGTCGAAGTGCGCAATGGCGCCGCCGATTCCGCAGATCCACACGTCGGTCGCCGAGGAGCCCCACACCTTGTACATCGCGAACTTCGAGGCCGCGCCTGCGGGCAGCTCAACCTCGGTCCACGCGCCTTCTTCACGGTGAAACAGCGCCGCTCCGTTCGCGGAGAGCGAGATGTTGCCGCCCACAGCCCACAGGTCGTCTTCGGACGTGCCCCAGATCCCGAACAGGGTGACCGCGGGATCCAGCACCTCGGCGACCGAGCTGTCATCGGCCAGATCGTAGCGGATGACCCGCCCGCCCTTGCCTGCGAACCACGCCACCTGGTCGGGCCCACGCCACACCCACCACAGATCACCATCGGAGGCAACCTCCAGCGCCTTCCAGGAGGACCCATCGAAGTGCAGGGCCTGCGGGCCGGTGCCGGCGTCGGCACCCACGGTCCACACGTCGTCGGTGCCGGTGCCCGTGATGGAGAGCAGGGAGGCGGGGAGGTCTTCGGCGACGGTGAACCACGCGTCGACGTCCGTGTCGTCGGTGGTGTCGGTGTCGGTGTCGGTGTCGGTGGTGTCGTCGGTGTCGGTGTCGGTGGTGGGGTCGTCGAGGGTGGTGCAGGCGGCGAGCATGGCCAGGACAGGGAGGGCGCGGCGCATCGAGACTCCAGGGGGAGGGCTCGGCGTACCTGGAGGACGGGGCAAACGTCAACCTCTGCCCGTGCGCTTGGGGCGCAGGGTAGGGGGGAGCGGGTCACCCACGGACGGGGAGAGCATGAGCTTCCTGGAGCGCCTGGACAGCCGCACGCGAGAGCGCTTCGAGGCGTTTGGATCGCCGGTCACGTTGATGGCGGGCTCGTACCTGCTGCGTCGAGGCGATGCTGGCGGTGACTTGTTCCTGCTGCAAGAAGGCACCCTGGAGGTGCTCGACACCAGCGGAGGCGCCCCGATGATCCTGGCCGTGCTGGGGCCGGGCGCGGTGGTGGGGGAGGTGTCGTTCTTGGACGACGCGCCGCGAACGGCCGATGTGCGGGCACGGGAGGGCTGCCGCATCCTCAAGTGGGCGCTGGAAGATGTGCGGGGCATCGTGGAGCGGGAGCCCCAGGTGGCAGCGAGGCTGTTCGAGGAGATGGCGCGCACGCTGGCGCTTCGGGTGCGCAACCTCAACGACGTCGCGATGCCGCGGCCGGATGCGCGCTCGGGCGGGCTCACCGATGTGGGCTCCGACCAAGAGCAAGACGCGCACGACCTGATCGAGAGGGCCAAGGAGGGCCTGGAGCTGGCCGATGCTGAGCTGCGGGCGCGCCCCTACGATCGCGCGTCCGTCACCGGGGTGCGGCACGTGCTCGACCGCCTCTCGCAGGACCTGCGGGCGCTCTACGCATCACGCCCCTCGGCCGAGTCTGCGCGCATGCTCTCGCGGCGCATTCGACGGGAGCTTCGGCCGTGGCTGGCGCGGTCGGCGTTGGCTGAGCGCTGCCTACGGGAGCGGGTGGACCAGGTGGTGGGTGTCGAGGTGATCGAGCAGGTGCTGGCCGATGTGTCCCGAGGGGAGGGCCTGATCGGCACGCACATCGACAGGTGGCTGCTCGATCGTCCCGCGCTGGCGGGCCGACGCCACGCCGATCCGGTCCACATCGAGGCGGTGAGCCGGCATGTTGGGCCCGGCCGCGGGCGGGCGATGCTGTTGGACGCGCTGGTGCCGCAGCGCTTGGGCGAGCTGGCCAACCTTCTTGCCCCGCTGGGTGGCGCGCTCGTGGTGGTGGACCCGAGCCTGGAGAGCCTGGAGGGGGCGCGAGCGTACCTCGCGAAGCACGACCCACCGCTGACGGTGCAGACGGTGCAAGAGGGCGTCGTACAGCTCGCGGTGGGGAGGGTGGACGCGAACGTAGCCCCCGTGGACGTCGTGCTGTTCTACAACCTGCTGTCGTACCTCCCCGATCGCATCGCCACCTCCGTGCTGAGATGGGGTGCGGAGCAGCTCGTGAGCGGCGGCTGCCTCATCGCCAACGTGCTCGACGACGGCGAGGACGAGCCGCTCCTCGCACACTTGCTCGGGTGGCCGTCGGTGCGCCGCGCGCCGGCGAGGGTGCAGCGCCTCGCAGCGAGCGCTGGGCTGCAGGTGTCCCGCACGACGCCGGTGCTGGGGCCCGTTTCGGTCCTCGAGCTCGTGCCGAAGATGGGTTGACGCAATCGGTGCTTGCCTCGCGGGCAACAGGCTTGCTAGCTTCGCTGCCACCGATGGCGATCCGTCGGGGAATGAGGTGCCGCGTGGAGTCAGTTCGGCTGGGTGTGGTGGCGATCATCGTTGGGGGTCTGCTCGCGTGCGGGAGCGCACCGGAACCGGCACCTGCACCTGCGGTGCCTGAGCCCGAAGCCATCGAGGCGCTCGGCAAGCTCAACCCTGCCGACCTCGAAGCCGAGGCCGACAAGAAGTACGCGCTCGTGCCCTCCCCGTTGGAGACCCAGGCCGCGATGCTCGGCGCTGGCATCGACACGCAGCTCGCTGGGCTCGTGCCGAGCGACCGTGGCTTCAACCTCGCCGAGGCCGACACCGACCGCGTGGCCGTGCGAACGGGCGTGGTCATGGCCGACCTGCTCCTCACCGCGCGCACCTCGCCCGACGCTCAGCTCATCGCTCAGCTCGGCGCCATCCGCGTGGGCATGGAGAGCCTGTCGGCGGGCAAGGACTTCCTCGCCACCATCGACGACCTCTCTCAGCGTGTGCAGGCGGGCGCGCTCGACCGCGACGCGCTGCTCAAGGAGCTCGAAGAGCTCTCCCAGGTGGCCATCCCCGAGCTGGAGTTCAACGGCGTCGCCCGCGTGGTGCCCCTGATCCAGGCGGGCTCGTGGACCGCCGGCGCCAACCTCGTGGGCCGCGCCACGCTGGAGAAGAACACGCCCGCCGCCGCCGACCCGATCCTCAAGCAGCCGGCCGTGGTGTCCTACTTCACGGCGTACGCGCGTGAGAACGCCGAAGGCGCCGTGCCCAGTGAGGTTGCTACCGCCTTGCAGATCATGCTGGCGAAGCTCCGCGAGGTGTCGGAGAAGTCCGAGCCTCTGAACGCCGACGACGTGCAGATCGTCGTGGATGCCACCACCGTCGTCTTGTCGCTCCTGTGAGGGCCCCCATGACCGCTCGCTTCGCTGCTCTGTGGATTGCCTGCTCCTTCGCCCATGCGAACCTCGCTCATGCGGGTCAGGACGCGGATGCGCTCGCCTGTGTGAAGACCAAGGTGTGGGAGAGCTACACCGACGGCTGGTCGCTCCGCACGATGCGGGGGTCTGAGCTCTCGCTCAACGACCGCCGCACCGCGATGGTGTCGCTGTACCCGGGCCGTAGCTACAGGTTCATGGCCTGTGGCACCGAAGGCGTGGGCGACCTCGACCTGCTGCTCTACGATGTGGACGGCAACGTCGTGCGTCGGGACAGCACCACCGACCGTCAGCCGATGCTGGAGGTCAACGACCTCTCCGGCACCTACTACCTGGTGGTGCACGTCCGCAGCCTGGTGGCGCCGGGTCTCGGCGGGGTGGCCGTCGCGGTCACCCACAAGTAGGGCACATGCTCGCAGCGGCCCTCGAGGACCGCTTCCAGGCCGCGCTCGGAGACGCCGCTACGCCTGAGCGGGCGACCTCCATCCGGTTCGCTGTGGCCTTCGCCCAGCTGCTGGTGCGCATCCTGCCCGATGTGGTGCCGCCCGAGGCGGCTGAGGCCGTCGCCCGTGCGGTCGCGGCGCGCACCGAGCTGTCGCCGTCCGAGATCGAGGTGCTGCTGCGCTTGGCGTTCGCGCCGGAGCATCGCACCGAGGTGGCCGAAGAAGAGCTGGCGGCGTTCGGCGCCCGGTTCGGCGTGGCGGCGGAAGAAGCCATGCGCGCCGCGGTGGCCGACGAGCTCGACCTGGAGGGCTTCTCCACCCGCTACGGGCCGGCCGAGGCCCTGCTGCTGCTCGACAGCCTGTTCGCGGTGTGTGCGGTGGACGGTCGCATCGACCCGTCCGAGATCGGACGGCTTCAGCAGGCCGCGCGTCGCCTGGGCGTGGACCCGATGCTGGTGGGGCTGCTGTTTCGCAGGCACGACCCGCGGCACGCATCGGGCCAGCTCACCTTCGATCTGAGCGCTGTGGACGAGGTGCTCATCGGGCGTGATGCGCCTGCGCAGGTGCGGCTCCCCGACCCCCAGGTGGCGGTGCGCCATGCGCGCCTCCAGCGCACGGCTGCTGGCTGGCGACTGATGGATCTCGGCAGCGGTCGTCCCACGCTGCTCCGGGGCCACCCGATCTCCAGCTCACCGCTGGGGCACGGCGAAGAGTTCCGGGTGGGTCCTTACCGCCTGGTGCTCTCGCGCGGCGGCGACACGCTGGTGGTGTTTGGGGCCGAGGCGATCTCGGCGCTCTCGGTGCGGGGTGTCTCGCGGGAGCTTGCGGGTCCGCACGGACCGATCCGCCTCCTCGATGACCTGAGCTTCACCGTGTTCTCGGGCGAGGTGGTGGCGATGGTCGGCCCCTCGGGTGCCGGCAAGACCACGCTCCTGCAGGCCATCGCGGGCATCGCCCCTCCCGATGACGGCGAGATCCGCTTCGACCACGCCGACTTCCACACCATGCTCGCCTCCGACCGGTCGGTGGTGGGGATCGTGCCGCAGGATGACGTGCTGCACGGCGAGCTCACGGTGCGGGAGGCACTCCGGTATGCGGCGCGCCTGCGCCTTCCGCCCGACACAGCGTCCGACGCGGTGGAGGCCTCAGTCGACCGGGTGCTCGCCGAGCTGGCCCTCACGGCGGTGCAGGATCAGCGCATCGGCACCTCGCTGGCGCGCGGCATCTCCGGCGGTCAGCGCAAGCGCGTGAACCTCGGCCAAGAGCTGCTCACCCGCACCACACGCGTGCTGTTCCTCGATGAGCCCACGAGTGGCCTCGATCCGCACACCGCCCAGGACATCGTCACCGAGGTGCGCCAGCTCGCCGACGACGGCCGCGTGGCCTTCCTCGTCACCCACGACGTGAGCCCCGGCGTGCTCGCCTTGGTGGACCACCTGCTCGTCCTGGCACCCGGCGGCCGCCTCGCGTGGTTCGGTCCGCCGCGCGAGGCGCTCGCGCACTTCCAGGTGGCCTCGGTGGATGCGATCTTCGGGGTGCTGCCCACCCGGCCGCCCGAGCACTGGCGCGACGCTTACCTCGAGAGCGCCGCCTGGCGGAAGTACGTGCGCACCCGCGAGCACCTCGTGGGCCTGAGCACCGACGAGCCCTCTCGCGTGCCGCCCGCGTCCACGCCGCGCACGGGCTGGCTGCAGTACACCACGCTGACCGGTCGCTACGCGCGGGTGAAGGCGCGTGACTGGGTGGGCACGGGCGTGCTCTTGGCCCAGGCCCCGCTGCTGGCGCTGGCGTTCGCGCTGGTGTTCCCCGCGCCGCAGACGGGGACGCTGTTCGTGACGGTGTTGTCGTCGCTGTGGTTCGGCGCCTCGGTTGCCGTGCGTGAGCTGATCGCCGAGCGTCCCATCTGGCGGCGTGAGGCCCGGGTGGGCGTGCGCCTGCTGCCCTATGTGGCTTCGAAGGTCACGGTGTTGTCGGCGATCGTGAGCGTGCAGTGTGTGTCGCTGGTGAGCCTGCTGTACGTGGCGCTCGGCATGGGCGACTACGGCTTCTCGTGGGTGGGACTGGCCAGTGTGTCCACGGCCACGGGCCTCGTGGGGATGACGCTCGGCCTGCTGGTGAGCGCCACCTTCAGCTCCAACGAAGCGGCTGTGGGCACGCTGCCGCTCGTGCTCATCCCGCAGATCGCGTTCGGCGGTCTGCTGGTGAAGATCAAGGAGATGAGCGTGCTCGCGAAGGCGGTCACGTGGCTGATGGTCACGCGGTTTGGGTTTGAGGCCGCGCTCAAGACCGGCGAGCGGGTTCAGCGGCCTGGGATGCGCGGCACGCTGCAGTCGGATGAGCGCGTCGTGGGCACGCTGTGGGATCTGGGCTTTCGTGCCACCGCCGACGTGTCCGACATGGGGCTCACGCCGGTCGAGCTGGGCGGCATCCTGGCCACCTTTGCCGCCACCTTCTTGATCGCCGCCACCTGGCTCACCGGGCGCGCGCGGGAGGGGAGCTAAGTCAGCGCGCTACAAAGGCCTGCAGCCCGGTCTGGGCCCGCCCGAGGATGAGGGCGTGGATGTCGTGCGTGCCCTCGTAGGTGTTGACCGCTTCGAGGTTCATCATGTGGCGGATCACATGGTACTCGTCGGAGATGCCGTTGCCGCCGTGCATGTCGCGGGCGGCGCGGGCCACGTCGAGGGCCTTGCCGCAGTTGTTGCGCTTCACCAAGCTGACCATCTCGGGTGCGAAGCGACCTTCGTCGATCAGGCGCCCCACCCGTAAGGATGCGTGCAGGCCCAGCGTGATCTCGGTCTGCATGTCCGCCAGCTTCTTCTGCACAAGCTGGGTGGCGGCGAGGGGTCGGCCGAACTGCTTGCGGCCCATCGTGTAGGCGCGGGCGGCGTGCCAGCAGGCCTCGGCGGCGCCCATCGCGCCCCAGCTGATGCCGTAGCGGGCGCGGTTGAGGCAGGCGAACGGAGAGGCCAGCCCTTCGGCGAGCGGGAGCTGGGCGTCGTCGGGGACGAAGGCGTTGTCGAGCACGATCTCCCCGGTGATCGAAGCACGCAGGCTGAACTTACCTTCCAGCTTGGGCGTGCTGAGGCCGTTGGTGCCGCGCTCCACGAGGAAGCCTCGCACGGTGCCGGCGTCGTCCTTGGCCCACACCACGCACACATGGGCGATCGGACTGTTCGTGATCCAGGTCTTGGTGCCGTGCAGCTGCCAGCCGCCCTCCACCTTTCGGGCGCGGGTGATCATGCCGCCCGGATCCGAGCCGAAGTCGGGCTCGGTGAGGCCAAAGCAGCCGATGGCGCGCCCGGCCGCCAGCTCGGGTAGCCAGCGCGTCTTCTGCGCTTCCGAGCCGAACGCGTAGATCGGGTACATCACCAGCGAGGACTGCACGCTCATCGCCGAGCGGTAGCCGGAGTCGACGCGCTCGATCTCGCGCGCGATCAGGCCGTAAGCCACGTACGAGACGCCCGCGCAGCCGTAGCCGTGCAAGGAGGACCCGAGCAGACCCAGCTCGCCGAGCTCCAGCAGGATGTCGGGGTCGAAGTGCTCGTGGCGGTTGGCGAGCAGGATCCGAGGCTGAAGCCGTGCCTGCGCCACCTCATGCGCCATGTCGCGGATCGCGCGCTCCTCATCGGTGAGGAGGTCGTCGAGGAGCAGAGGATCGGACCAGGAGAACGCTTCGCCGACGTCAGACATGAGAGCCTCGTGCGGCCCCGTAGCCCGCTGCTGTTAGAGTACGCTTGACGGGGGGCAGTCATGGAAGTGGAAGACGCGGTGTTCGTGTCGATCGAGGCTCCGCTGAGCCACGTCTGGGACACGATCAGCGAGCTGGGAGCGTACCCGCGGTGGAGTCCGCTGGTGGTGCACGTGGCGGGGCAGGACGTGATCACCGACGTGGAGCAGCAGTCGGTGCTCGACCTCGCGCTCCCCACGGGACGGAAGCTGCGCACCTCGCAGTTCGTCTACGAGTACGCGCCACCCCACCCCGACGCGCTGGGCCATGTGGCGTGGATGGCCACCCACAACCTGGGCTGGAAGGCGGAGATGGGCCTGGTGCGCGCGTGGTGGACCCAGCGTCTCTCGCAGCCTGCTGGCCGTGCCACGCAGTACTTCATCGAGCAGCGGGTGGAAGGCATGTTCGCCGGCCTGCTTCCTGCGGCCGCGCTGCGCGAAGGGTTCCAGGCGCACGCCGTGGCGCTCAAGGGCCTGTGTGAGTCCACGTGGACGCGTGGGGGCACGCCCGTCGTGCGCCGCGCCTACTGACGACTCGCGCGGGCCTCCAGCTCGTGGTCGCAGCGCGGAAGGTGACCCCAGGCGGCGTCGTGCACGGCCTCCGGCTGCGGGGTGGCGAACACGAGGCGCAGGTCGCCCGTGCGGTGGCAGACGCGCCGCAGCACGCCGGTCGCGCCGTCGGTCTTGTGGAACTTCTTGGCCAGATCCTGCCACGCGCCGCGCGCCTCCTTGAGGTCCTTCGCGAGCATGTGACCGGTGCCGTCGAACATCGTGACGCCGTGCGCCACGAGGTCTTGGGCTGTGGCGCGCTTCTCGTGGGCGATGATGCGGCGGCCGGATGACGGAGGCCGGGCCGCGATCGTGCGGTCGTTGAGGCCGAAGTAGTCGAGCGACCAGAGCTCGGCGGCGTACGGCAGGGCGCCGGCCGCGCCCACACACAGGCGGGTGTCGGCGGGGATCACGCCATCGTCGACGAGATCGCGCAGCTGCTGGCCCTGCGCGAGGCGTCGCGCCGCGAAGGTCCGGATGAAGTCGACCGACTCCACGTCGTGCCGAAGGGGCGGCACCCTCGCCACTCCGCGCGACGCCAGCTCCGCGAGCAGCCACGGCAGCACGAGGACGATCAGCCCGCGCGTCCAGCGGGGCAGCCGCTGGGCGCCCTCCACCGCGCTCCACGCCAGGACTGGCAGCACGGGCACGAAGAAGCGCTGCTCAAACCGGTCGCCGCCCACAGCGAGCACGTACGCCAGGTACGCAGCCGGCGCGCCGACGCGAACGAGGTCGGCCGCCGACGCGCGCCACAGCAGCGCACCCACCAGCGGCAGCCAGGCCACGAGCGCGAGGTCCTCGTTCGCCACGGTGAGCCAGGCCCAGCCCTGCTCAAGCTGAAGTCCTGTGACCTTTGCACGCGCGGTGTTGGGCACGAGGTCACCAAACAGAGACCACCGCGCGACGAGCAGCCCGAGCAGCGCGACCGCAGGCGGCGCACCCACGGCCGCCACCGACCGCCACGCGACCCTTCCGGTCAGGGCCTGCAACGCCCCCAGCCCCAGCACCACGCCTGCGATGAGCACACCTTCCGGCCGCAGCCAGAGGGCGAGGACCCAGGCCGCGGCGGCCTCGCGGCCCCCCAGCGCGGCGGGCCGGAGCGCTGTGGCCACCAGCCCCCAGGTGACGGCCGCGGTGAACGCCATCGTCTCCAGGCCCGAGGTGGTCCACGCAGGGAACGCACGGGTGAGCACGAGCCCGAGCGGCGCGACCAGGGCAACCCACGCCGGGTGCCCCGCAGCGCGTGAGCTGCGCAGGAGCAGCAGCAGCACGGCGAGGGCCGACAGCACACCGAGGCTGTGGCTGATCGACTCCGGCAAGAACCCGAGCCGCAGGCCGGCTGCCACCACGAGCACCCAAGCTGGGCTCGTGAAGCCCTCTACAGGCGGATCTCCAGGGTTGTAGACGAGGCCGTAGCCGTCGACGAGGTTCCGGGCGTAACGAAAGGCGATGTACGCGTCGTCGCCCACGAAGGCGTGCCGGTGCACGGCCGAGGCCCCCAGCAGCAGCACGCCCGCTAAGGCGAGCAGGAAGGGTGGGCTGCGGTAGGAGCGGGGCGTCGGACTCACCGTGGGGGAGGGTCTCCGGCAGGGGGGTGCTCGGCCCTATCCGGAGCCGCGTGTGCCGACGCCTCCTGGGATAGGGTCGGCACGCGAGGCGCTTCCCGATGAGCCTGTGGTGGGTGGTGTGCCTGGATGTGCTGGTGCCGCTGGTGGTGGGCGCGGCCTGTGGCCGGCTCGTAGGCCGCAGGTTCGGCGCAGCGGCGAACGCGGCCACCCTCGTGGTGCTGGGCGTCGGGCTGTGGGGCGCGAACCTGGGGCTGGAGTGGCTGGCGCTGTGGGACGCGCTCTCGCTCCTGCTGCTGGCCGCGACCGGCTGGGTGCTGGGACGCGCTCCGGCTCGTAAGGCGCTTGCCGAGCTGTTCGCGGTGCTGCTCTTCGTTGGCGTGGCCACACTCGCCGCCCAGGATCTGCTCCCCGAGGTGCCGGCATTTGCAGGCGATCGTGACCACCAAGGCGTGGGGTTGCTCGCACCAGGGGGACCCGGGGCCGCCTCCTGCGCGATGGCCTACGACGTGGAGGCTGCCGGGCTCCCTTCCGAGCAGTGGCGGTCCAGGGCGATGCTCCACGTGCACGGCGACCGACCTGTGGTCGGTCACCTGGGCGACTCGATGCTCACCTTTGCGCCCACCCCGAGCCCCAACCAAGGCGTGGACGAAGCGCGACGCTTTCCCGATCTGCTCGACGCCGGCGACCCCGTCTACGACCACGTGAACCTCGGCAGGCCCGGCATCTCCTACGACATCCAGCTGATGGTGGCGCGCCACCTGATGCGGGAGGTGACGGTCCGGCGGTTCATCGTGCACGCGTTCTTGGAGAACGATCTAGGGGAGCTCGACCGACCGCTGCCGTGCTGTCCCGGAGGCAGCGTGCTGCTGTGGGACGCGCCGGGCCTGCCTCCGCGGTGCGATCAGCCCGTGAGCCCGTTCCCGCCGTGGCCTCACCTCGGCGCGCTGATGAGCCGAAGCCCCGCCCCGCGCTGGCTCCGCATGATCACGCCGCGGCTGCAGGTGGTCGCCACCCTGCGCTACCAGCTCACCCGGGTGACCTGGCTCCCGGGGGGTGCGCGGGGGTGGCAAGATGTCAACGACCTCGTCACCCCCGACGAGGACCCGCGCATCGTGCAGGCGTGGCAGCACACCCGCCTCGCGCTCACGGCGCTGCGCGATGAGGCCGCGCTTGAAGGTGCCGACGTGATCGTGGTGACCCTGCCTGTCGGTCCCGAGGTCGGGGTGCCCGACTCCGTGGCGAGGCGCCGGGTGGAGCAGATGGGCGCGCTGGCCACTGAGCTCGGGCTGCCGTGGTGGGATGCCTGGGAGGTGTTCGGACCCACCCCCGATCCGCAGTGGTACATGGCGGACGGCTACCACCTGTCCTACGAGGGCCACGCGCGCTTGGCGGCATGGCTGAAGGATCGATAGGCGTTGGGCCCTCCCACGGCCTTGAGGGCGCGGAGGGCGTTTGGTCGAGCCGCTGGTGCTGGAGTGGGTGCTGCCCTTCGCCGCGGGCCTGGGGCTCGGCCGCTTGATGCGGCACGACCGGCGTGTGCCTTGGACTGTGGCGGTGCCGGGCGTGGTCCTCGGTGGACTCGTGGTCCTCTCGCTGCACACGTTGGTGCCGGTGATCGCGCTGTGGGACCTGGTCACGGTGGTGGTGGCGGCTTCGGCGGGCCTGCTGTCGTCGGGGCTCCCCGGGCGCACGCTCGCGCAGGCGCTGCTGGGCCTCACGCTGTTTCTTGGGGTGGCGCTGGGGGTGGGGGAGCTGGGGCTGCCCAAGGGGCCCGAGTTCTCGGGTGAGCAACACAAGCGGGGACTCTGGTTTGAAGACCAGGCGAGGCATGGGGAGGACGCGTGCTCGGCGGCGTACGCCAACCACAGCGTTGGGGATGCTCGCTCGATGTGGTCCGTCGGGTTGGCGCATGTGGACAAGAGCCGCCCCGTGGACGTGCACCTCGGCGACTCGATGCTCGCGTTCGCGCCGAAGGATGCAGGGTCGGATGACAACGGTGCCGGTCGCCGTTTCCCCGAGCTGCTCGACGCGGCCGACCCGCTGGCCGACCACGTCAACTTCGGAACGCCGGGCGCGTCGTTCGACATCTTCCTGCTGATCGCCCGTCGGGCGCTGCGCGAGCTGCCCGTTCGGCGGGTGGTGGTGCACGCGCTGCTCTCCAACGACCTGTCGGAGATGGGGCGTCCGCTCTCGTGCTGCCCAGCCCCCACCGTGCTCGACTGGGCCGACCCCAGCCTGCCAGCGACCTGTCCCGAGGCCCGCCAGCCGGGCGCGGCGTGGCCGGCGCTGGCCCATCTGGTGATGCGCAGCCCGGCACCTTGGTGGCTCCGCGCAGCGTCGACCGCGAGCCGCACCGTCACCCACGCCCGCCTGCTGCTGATGGCGTGGTCGGCCGGCGGACCTTGGGCAGAGTGGCAGGATGTGGACGACCTGCGGCGGGAGGACGACGACCCCGTGATCGTCGAGGGCCTGGCGCGGGCCGAAGCGGTGTTCGCGGTGATGCGCGACGAGACGGCCGCAGCGGGCGTAGAGCTCGTGGTGGTGATGATGCCGATTGGGCCCTTTCTCGATCAGCCAGAGAGCACGGCCCGCCGACGCGTGGAGCAGCTCGGTGCTGTGCTCGATCGCCTCGGCGTCGCGTGGATCGACGCGTGGGAGGCTTTCCCCGATCGACCCATCGACACCTCGCTCTTCCAGGCCGACCGCTACCACCTGACCTACGAGGGCCACGCGCGGCTCGCATCCTGGCTCGCCCAGCGCGACGGCTACACGCTCGTGCCGCCGAACGAAGCGGTCACCCGTCCAGCAGGTGACGGGCGATGAGCTCGCGCTGGATCTCGCTCGTGCCTTCGCCGATGGGGCCCAGGCGGGCATCGCGCAGGAGGCGCTCGGCCGGGAAGTCCTCGGTGTAGCCCCAGCCGCCGTGGATCTGCACGCAGGCGTCCGCCACGCGCACGGCCATCTCGGTGGCGTAGAGCTTCGCGATGCTCGCTTCTTCCTGGCAGGGCTGGCCCACGTCCTTCATCCACGCGGCCTTACGCGCCATCAGGCGGGCGGCGTCGATCTGGATCTTCATGTCGGCGATCTTGAAGTGAACGGCCTGCTTCTTGGCCAGCGGTCGACCAAAGGCCATCCGCTCGGTGGCGTAGGTGCACGCCGCCTCGAACGCGGCCTCCGCGATGCCGATGCCGAAGTGGCTCATGCTGACGCGCCCGAACTCGAGCGTCTGCATCGCTTGCACGAAGCCGGCGCCCACAGCACCCACGACCTCGTCGTCGGCCACGAAGCAGTCCTCGAACACGAGGCCGCCCGTGGGGGAGCCGCGCAGCCCGAGCTTCCTGTAGGCCGGCGTGCGGGTGACGCCGGGCCGGTCGAGCGAGACCGCGAAGGCCGTGACCCCGAAGTGCTTGGCGCTCGGGTCGGTGACGGCCATGATCACGCCCACATCGGCGAGCGGGGCGTTGGTGATCAGCGCTTTCTCGCCGGTGATGCGCCAGCCGCCCTCCACCTTCACGGCGCGGGTGGTGAGCGCGGCCGCGTCGGAGCCCGCGCCGGGCTCCGTGAGGCCAAAGCAGCCGATCAGCGAGCCGTTGCCGAGGCCCGGCAGGTACTTCTGCTTGAGCGCATCGGACCCGAAGTGAAGGATGGGGCTCCCGCACAGGCCCACGCTCGCGCCGGCCGACAAGAACGTGGCGGCGCAGGCCTTCGCGAGGGCTTCTTCGGCCAGGGCACGCATCACCCAGTCGACGTCTTCGGCTGTGCCGCCGTACGCTCTCGGGACGTACAGCCCGAAGTAGCCCATGGCTTGGAGGTCCTTCCAGCTCGCGCGGTCGAGCGCGCCGGCCACATCGGTGGCGGCTGCGCGCGGGGCGATGGTGCGGGTGCAGAAGTCGGCAAACGCGTGACCGAACTGCTCTTGGGCGGGGGTGATGCCGTAGTCCATGGGGTGCTCCTTCAGAAGCCGAGATCGAGGATCGACCGAGCGATGATGCCGCGCTGCACCTCGGAGGTGCCGCCGCCGATGGTGGCGATGA
>CAYNFK010000105.1:0-16315 GCA_964396405.1 uncultured Enterobacteriaceae bacterium | reverse complement strand
CCCGTGAGCGCCTGCACCTGGTCGAGGGCTTCCTCAAGGCGATCGATGTCATCGATGCGATCATCGCCCTCATCCGCGCCAGCCAGACGGTGGAAGAAGCCCGCGACGGCTTGGTGAGCCAGTTCCGGTTCACCGACATCCAGGCTCAGGCCATCCTCGACATGCGCCTGCAGCGCCTCACTGGCATGGAGCGGCAGAAGCTGCTCGATGAGCAGGGACAGCTGCTGGCCCGCATCGCTGAGCTGGAGGCGATCCTCGCTTCCGAGTCGCGCCTGATGGCGGTGGTGCGCGAAGAGCTGGTCACCGTGCGTGCCGCGTACGCCGACGAGCGGCGTACCCGCTTCGTGGAAGCTCGCGGCGAGCTCTCGATGCAGGATCTGGTGGCCGAAGAAGACCAGATCGTGACGATCTCGCACTTGGGCTACATCAAGCGGTGCCGCCCGGATGAGTGGCGGATGCAGCACCGCGGCGGCGTGGGCAAGAAGGCCATGTCCACCCGTGAGGAAGACTTCGTCACCAGCCTGCAGGTGGCCAACACGCACGATGTGCTGCTGGTGTTCACCAACAAGGGTCAGGTCTTCCCGCTGCAGGTCTACGACGTGCCCGAAGGCGGTCGTGAGACCAAGGGTCGCCCGATCATCAACCTCGTGCCGATCCCCGAGGGCGAGCGCGTCGCCTCGGTCGTCAGCGTGCGTGAGGTCGGCGACGATGAGACGTCGCTGCTGTTCGTCACCCGTCGTGGCCTGATCAAGCGCACGCCGCTCGGCGCGTTCAAGAACCTCCGCGCGGGCGGCATGCGTGCTGCCAACGTGGAAGACGAAGACCACATGCTCGCGGTGCGTCGCCTGGATGGGGATGCGCACGTCATGCTCTTCTCGCGCCTCGGCAAGTGCATTCGCTTCGCCCTCGAAGACGTGCCCGAGTACGGCCGCGGCGCCGTGGGCAACTACGGCATCCGCCTCGACGAAGACGACGTCGTCGTCGACGTGGTGCTCGCCCCCCCCGATGAGCTGCCCGCCGCCATCGAGGACGAAGACGAGGGCCAGATCGTCGACGAGGTCGACGGCGTGGTGGAGGACGTGGCCGAGGGCACGCTGCTGCTCACGGTCTCCGAGAACGGCTACGGCGCGCGCACGGCCTTCTCCGCCTACAGGCTCCAGGGCCGCTACGGAAAGGGCATCGTCTCGTTCGGCGTGTCGGCGAAGACCGGCCATGTCGTGGGCGCCGTGGCGATCGGTCCGGATCACCAGCTCATGCTGGTCACCGACACAGGCCGCGTCATTCGCATCAAGGCGTCCAGCGTGCCCACCCGCAAGGGCCGTGGCAGCCAGGGCGTGCGCCTGATGCGCCTCGAAGGCGATGAGCGCATCGTCGATGTCGAGCCCATCGAGGAAGTCGAGATCGACGACGAGCCGAAGGCGACTCCTACGGCATCGGCTGAGGAGTAGGTGCGGATCCTCGACGTCTCGCGTCGGGGGCCGCTAGGCTGAGGATCCCAACCGGGAGAACCGATGCCCCACGTCCTGCTCTGGCTGCTCTGGGCACCATTCGTGGCGCACGCGCAAGACGCGGTCCCGACTGATCCCGAGGAGGCACCTGTCGACGTGTCCGAGGCGGATGCGATGGCCGTCGAGGAAGCCGTCGACCCGGAGGACGCCGGTCGCACCCGTCCGCGGGACCGCTCGCGCTTGGCTAAGCGCCTACCGCGCGCTGAGCACGGGCTGCGAACGATGAAGTACCACCCGTTCATCCCGCCGCAGGGCTTCGATGACGCCTTCGTCACCTCGCACTTCGGCTTGGAGACCGGTGCCAGCTTCCTGAGCCTGCCGCAGGTGGTCACCGAGGAGGGCGAGGACCCGTACGACCTGTTGCTCGTCGGTGCCTTGGAAGAGCTGTCGGTGGGCGCGCAGTTCATCGAGTGGCTGATGCTCTACGGCACGGCCACCGGGAACCTGGTGGTGGGCATCAACGAGCCCTCAGCGCTGGACCAGGGCGCGAAGGCCGGCGCCGTCTGGGATGTCGGCCTCGCAGGCAAGCTCTTCCGCATCAAGAAGACCGGCACCCAGCTCTCGCTTCGCGCCAAGTTCGTGGGCGGCGAGGGCATCCGGCTTCGGCCCGAGTCGGTCCTGGAGGGCCTGGAGCGTCGCAACGACGGCTCGATCGAGAACCTCACCGCGGAAGAGCTCGCCACCCTGCTGCTTAACGAGGGGTCCTTGGGTGGCGGCGGCTCGGTGAACCTGGGCCAGGCCTTCGGCGCCTGGGGCTCGCTGCAGGCCTCAGTGGAGGCACGCTTCGGCACCCGGCGCTTCGATGTGATCGACGCCAGCGACGAGAACGACGTGCGCAAGGCGACGCTCTGGGCCGGCACCTCGCAGCTCCTCGCTGGCGCCGCGTTCACGGTCGACGGCTGGCCCTTCTTCCCCGTGGGCCTGCAGCTGGAGTACGGCTTCGACTGGAGCCGAACTTCTTACGTCGAAGGGCCCCGCGACGTACTGTCGCACCAGGTCGGCGGTGGGCTGTTCTACACCGGCCACCCCGATTTCGTGATCGGCGTGCGCGGCAGCGTGCTGGTGGCGTCCAACCTCGCCACCCAGCCTGTCTCCGCGGGTGCGGGCATCCTGTTTCGGGTCAACCTGTAGGGCAGCGCGGGAACAGATCCGCGGCCCCCAGGGTTCGACCGCCGCTGCAGCACGGACACTCCGTCCTTGCTTGCAGCACAAGAACCTGTGTTACAACCCCACCGCCGGCGCTCAAACGCCCCAGAACCTGGGGTTCAAACCGGCCCAACCCCTGGAGACGCGATGCTTCGCTCGGCTGCTCTGCTCACTGGACTCCTCCTCGCTTCGCCCGCCTTCGCGGCTAAGGACCCCTGCAAGGGCGTCACGCTCAAGAAGGACTCCTTCGGCGACAACCGCATCCTTGAGGCGGGCGACCTCAAGCTCACCAAGGCTGGCGACAAGTGGGCCTTCAACGCTTCCTTCGGCGCTGGCGGCGGCTACGGCGGCTTCACGGCCCTCACCTTCGACCCGATCCCCGGCGGCTCCACGGTGGACGTGCTCCTCGCCGACGACTCGATCGTGCAGGTCACCACGCTCACGCTCGCCACGCCGCAGACCGTGGCCATCATGGGCATCGTGTCGCAGGAGTACAACCTGCCCATCTCGCTCACCACCGACCAGGTCAAGGCCCTCAGCGCTCAGACCATCAAGGCCGTCCGCGTGCTCAAGGCCACGGGCGAGA
Organism: uncultured Enterobacteriaceae bacterium; assembly: GCA_964396405.1. Lineage (GTDB taxonomy): Bacteria > Myxococcota_A > UBA796 > UBA796 > JACKEO01. The sequence continues at coordinate 13,075 of CAYNFK010000105.1, read as the reverse complement.
CCTGGTACGTCGGCGAGATCTCGAAGGGTGATGCCACCAAGTTCCAGGAAGCCGCGGCCTGCATGGTCACGACCTGATCCTGGGCTGATGCGCGGTCGCTTCGGCGGCCGAACCCGACGCCCCCGTGCGGTTCCGACCGTCCGGGGGCGTCGCTGCGTTCAGGCCTCGGCGCCCAAGCTGGTGCCCGCAGGCGTGCTGCCCACGCCGGGGATCCAGTCCTCATCGGGCCCCTCTTCGGGGAGCACGAGCGGACGCCCCAGGTAGTCGCAGCGCACACCCGGCGAGACGTAGGCCTGCCAGATGTAGACCACCATCGAGGCCTGATCGAGGTTCGGGTGGATGTGGGGGGCGATGCGGGCCTCGTGCTCGCCGCGCAGGCGCGTCCAGTGCAGACCCGGCTCCAGGTGGTGGATGGTGTGGTAGCCGTTGTTGAACGTCCACCAGTTGATCCACCGGCTCACGAAGTTCCGGCTGTGGTTGTAGCGGTGGGACTGGTCGCAGCCATCGTGCTGCAGGTGGTTCATGCCCACGATGCCCGCACCGGCCACAGCGTGCGGCAGGAGCTGGAAGAGCACGAAGGCGAAGGGGTCGAGCACCAGCAGCGTGCCCTGCACCGCGGCAAACACCACCCACTCGGTGACCCACTGGCGGAACCAGCGCGGCCGCTCCTTGTGCATCGCCTTGGCGTACGCGAAGTCGGCGCGACCGATGTCACGGGCGAGCACAACGGGCGCGAGCACCAGGTTGAGCAGGTTCCAGCGGAAGCGCATCTTCGTGGTGCGCATCACGTCGCGCCGCGACTGCGTGTGGAGGTGGTGGGAGAGGTTGTGCCCCGGCACAAACGCGCTCACGGGGTGACCGTAAGCGAGCGTGAGCACGAGCTGGAAGAAGCGGTTGAGACCCCGGCTCACGAAGATCGGCGCGTGGATCGTGTTGTGGGTGATCACGGCCGACAGCCAGCTCATCCAGCAGGTGGCCAGCACCCACGGCACCACAGCCCACCACGGCAGCGAACGAAAGGCCGCAAAGCCCCCGAATGCAAGGCCCAGCGTGGTGACCACGAACAGCACTGTGCGGCGATCCGCCGGCTCCTTCAGGAGCACCATGCCCGCCTCCAAGACGCCGCTGCTAACCGCAAAAGCCTCGTCCGGCCCGGAGCCGTGACTTGCGGATCGGCCGAAACGGGGTGAGAACGGCAGGATGCCACTGGCTCATCCTCGCAATTGGCTCGCTTGGCTCTTCCCCGGTCTGTCACGCGCTCGCGTGTGGAGCTGGGGGGCGGTGGTGGCGCTCACGCTGCTGGCGGGCTGGTTCTCGCCGGTCTCGCCCTTCGCGATGGGCCGTGCGGATGTGCTGTACGGACAGGGGGATCTCGCGGGTGCCGAGCGCACCTACGCCGGCATTGGCCGCTGGCACCCGTGGGCTCCGCTGCGGGTGGAGGCCAGCCTGCGCGCGGCCACGATCGCGTCCGTCGACCTGGGCGATCCCACCGCCGCCCGCGAACATTTGCGCAACGTCATCGAGACGTCGTCCGCGCCGGATGCCACCCGCGCCGACGCGTGGGAGCGCCTCGGACACCTGCTGTGGAACGATGCCGACCGGCCCGATGAAGCCGCCGATGCGTTCCAGATGGCCTACGAGCTCGATCTGATTGGACCGAACGCGCCGCGTCGCTTGGTGCTGTCGGCGCGTGCGCGCACGGAAGCGGGCAACACCAAGACAGCGCTGGCCTCCTGGGAGCGCGTGGCACGAAGGGTGCCCAGCGAGCGCGGCCTCGCCCGGGTGAGCCAGGCGTCGCTTCAGCTCGCAGCGGGCGATCTCGACGCGGCGCTCGCGTCGTACGAAGCGGCGGTCTCCACCACCACCGATCCCGCCCTGCTCCAGGTCGCCCGCTTGGGCATGGCCACGTGCAAGGAGCGGCGCGGCCTCGTGGAGGCTGCCCTCGTCGATGTGGCATCGGCCGAGTTGCCCGCCAACGTCGCCGCTGAGCGTCAGCGTCGCCTGGAGGAGCGCGCCGAGGCGATGTGAGCCGCGCTTCGTGGCGAGGCCAGCGTCTCAAGCTACGTCGGGCTGCCCGGAGACCTCATGCCCCGCTCGTCCGACCTCTTCGCAGACGCCCAGACCATCCTCCCCGGCGGTGTCAACTCGCCGGTGCGCGCGTTCAAGGCGGTGGGCGGGTCGCCTCGGTTCATCCACCACGCAGTCGGCAGCCAGCTCACGGATGAAGACGGTCGCACCTATATGGACCTGGTCTCCTCGTGGGGTGCCGTGATCCTGGGCCATGCGCACCCCCCGATCGTGCACGCCGTCAGCGCTGCGATGGCGCGGGGCTCCACCTACGGCGCGCCCACCGAAGCTGAGACCCTGCTCGCGCTCGCTATCCGGGACCGCATCCCTTCGATGCAGCGGGTGCGGCTGGTGTCGTCAGGCACCGAAGCCACGATGCACGCCGTGCGCCTCGCGCGTGGGGCCACCCGGCGCGATCTGATCCTCAAGATGGACGGCTGCTTTCACGGCGCGCACGACGCCGTGCTCGTCGCCGCAGGATCTGGCGTCGCCACGCTGGGCATCCCCGACTCGCCCGGCGTTCCCGCCGCCACCGCCGCCGCCACGCTCGTCGTGCCCTACAACGACGTCGCTGCTGTGCAGATCGCGCTCGAGGCGAACCCCGGTCGGGTGGCCGCCATCCTGGTGGAGCCTGTGGCCGGCAACATGGGCTGCATCGCGCCGCTGCCCGGGTACCTGGAGGGCCTCCGCAGGCTCTGCGATGCCCACGGCACCTTGCTGATCTTCGACGAGGTGATGACCGGACTGCGCGTGGATCAGGGCGGCGCCCAGACCCGCTACGGGGTCACCCCCGACCTCACCACGCTGGGCAAGGTGGTGGGCGGCGGCCTGCCGCTCGCGGCCTTCGGCGGGCGTGCGGACCTGATGGAGCAGCTCGCGCCGTTGGGCCCGATCTACCAGGCGGGAACACTCTCAGGGAACGCAGCCTGTGTGGCGGCCGGCCGGGCTGCGCTCGATGCGCTCACCCCCGACGTGTACGCAACCCTGGAGGCCTCCGGCGCGGCGATCGAGGCCGCGCTCGCCCCGCACCTGGCGGCCGAAGGGGCCAGCATGAGCCGCGTGGGCTCGATGTTCACGGTGTTCTTCCGGCCCACGCCGCCCATCGACTTCGCGCAAGCCAAGCAGGCCGACACCGCGCGCTTCGTGCGCTTCTTCCACGCCGCGTTGGATCGGGGCGTCTACCTCCCGGCGAGTGCCTTTGAAGCGGCTTTCTTCGCGTCCACGCTCGTCGGCGAGGCGCTCGACACCACCGTGGAGGTGCTGGTGGAGGCGCTGCGGATCTCGGCTCCCGCGTAAGGGCGCTCGGTGCGTTGACGCGCTGGGGGGTCGGTGCTAGGAGCGCCGCCCACGACGAGGGCACCGAAAGGTCGCCCCCTCCTCCCTCGCCTCTTCGCTCACGAAGCCATGACGCCGAACCCCTTCCTCACCGCTGCTGCCGCGCTCGCCGTGCTGCTCACGGTGGTGGCGTTCGTCCTCGGATCCGAAGCCGGTGCCGTGGCGCTCACGTCGGCGCTCGCTGTGGCGCACCTCGCGGCCTCGGCCGATGCGGCGCGCGCGTTCGTGGTGCAGGCCGGCCTGGGCAACGATGCCGGGGTGCGGGTGGCGGGGTTCCGTCTCGTCACGCTGCAGCTGCTCGGGCTCCTCGCCATCGGCACGCTGGCTTCTTCGATCGGTGCAGGCCCTGTGGCCGTCGGCTGGCTCGTGTGGCCGCTCGGCGGCATCTGCGCCGCGGGTGTGGCCGCCCTCCGCGATGCCGATGCCCGCTCGATGTTCTCGGCCCCCACGCTCTCCTCGCAGGAGGTCGCATGGTGATCGCCTCGGGCTTCTCGTGGTTCCACCTCGTGCCGGGTGTGGAAGACCAGACGCTGTTTCCGTTCGCGCATGACCATGGCTACGCCTTCGTGTCCGCGTGGTTCGTGTGCGCCCTGATCTTGGGTCTTGCGTTCCTGGCACGCGGCTCGCTGATGGCCGCAAGCTCCCGCGACGGCCTCTCCAAGTACTACGCCGACGACACGCTCACGGTGCGCACCACCGCCGAGATCGTGGTGGGCGGCGTCATCGGCTTCATGTCCGATCTGCTCCACAAGGACGACGTGAAGCGCTTCCTCCCCATCGTGGGCGGGCTCTTCATCTACATCCTCACGTGCAACCTGATGGCCCTCGTGCCCGGGATGCAGCCCCCCACCGACAGCATCAATGCCAACATCGGCATGGCGATCATCGTGGTGGCCTCCTACTGGATCGTGGGCATCACCCGCGGCGGCAAGAGCTTCTTCGCGCACCTCACCGGCCCTGTGCTGGCGCTCATGCCGCTCATCCTGCCGCTCGAGCTGCTCACGATGCTCATCATCCGTCCGGCCACCCTCTCGGTGCGTCTCACGGGCAACATCTTCGGCGATCACACGGTGTTCAACATCATGTCGGGCCTCGTGCCCGTCCTGGTGCCGGTGCCGTTCCTCGCGCTCGGCACGCTCGTGGCCTTCATTCAGGCCTTCGTGTTCAGCTTGCTCACCACCATCTACATTTCTCTCGCGTTGCCTCACGGCAACCACGACGATCACGGGCACGACGCCCATCATCACTGACCAGGATTCCCGCGGCGTCGGGAGGAGGCGATCATGAAGCTCACCAAGTGGACGACCATGGGCCCTGCCGCGGTTGCGGCTGCCCTCACCAGCAACATCGCATTCGCAGCGGATGCCAACCCGAACGGCGGCTTCATCGCGCTGGGCGCTGGCCTCGCGATCGGCCTCGCGGCGATCGGCGGCACGCTCGCTCAGGGCAACGCAGCCCGCGCCACCTACGAGTCGATCGCCCGCAATCCGCAGGCCGCCGACAAGATCAACACGCCGTTCTTCATCGGCATGGCCTTCATCGAGTCCCTCGTGATCTTCGCGTGGGTCATGGCCTTCTTCCTCCAGGGCAAGATCTGAGTCTCCTCGGATCCTGAGCCACGGCGAGCCCCGCGGGGTCACGCCGAGCTCCCCATCGACGCCGCGGAGCCTCAGGCTTCGCGGCGTTTGTGCGTCTGGAGGTTTGACCGCCTCCCGACCGCTGATCCACAGCGTGGAAGGGCGTCTGTGGTAGACGTGTTGGACGGTTGGCCCCGGAGGCTCGTGATGAAGTGGACGCGATGGATCTTGGTGGCGGGACTCTGCACCACGGCAGAGGCCAAGCCGAACAAGAAGAAGAAGGGCGAGGAGGGCCCGCCGCCCCCCACTACGGGCTGGATCCAGGCCGAAGGTGCGATGGGCGCCTGCTACGTCCCGCCCGACTTCGAGGCCATGGGCCTCGGCGACCGCCGCGCCGCTCGCAACGACGCGATGGTGGCGATCAAGAGCCAGTGGAGCGGCGAGCGCAACGACGGCGTCGCGTTCGAGCCCGGCCTCGTGGAAGGCGTCGAGACGGTGCTGCTCGGCTACCCCGAGAAGACGGAAGACGTGGCCAAGCGCAACCTCGATCTCTGCCGCGCAGCGATGACCGGCGGCGGCACGGCCGGCTGGCAGGCCTGGCTCGAGAAGCTCCCCAAGCAGCTCACCGATGGCGAGTGCGTCCGTCCGCTCGACACCACGATGTACTGGTACCTCGACATCGCCACGGGCTGGCAGGGCGGCATGGGCATCTGCCAGGGCAACACGGTGCGCGTGTGGTCCAGCGCCAACGACTACTACCGCATCGACGACGGCGGTCCGTGGATCAACTCTGAGGGCGACCGCAACAAGCCCGCCACCGGCGAGGGCTACCTCTGCACCACCGAGGGCTGCTACGCCGGTCAGCTCATCCTGCGCTTCCGGGGCGACTCGGGCGTGGAGGTGATCAAGCCGGTAGGCCTGGAGCTCAAGTTCACGGCGCCCGAGCACGGCACCATCGAGTTCACGATCAACGAGACGAACTACCCGAACAACATCTACAAGGTCGAGCGGGGCTTGCAGCACCACACGGCCGTCACCTACGAGCCGGTGCAGTGAGCCGCGCTCTCTGCTCCCTGAGGCCCCGCATGCACCCCCAGACCTCCCTGTTCGTCGTGGCCCTGCTGGTCCCCAGCCTGGCGCTGGCCGGCTTCAGCACGTCCTCGCACCGCAAGACCTCGGTCTCCGGCGGCTCCAACCCCTACGAGGCCGCCTCCGCCCTCGACGGGAAGCCGGCCACCGCCTGGGTCGTCGACCCCGAGCAGGAGAACAAGGGCCAGTGGATCGAGATCGATGTGCCGCGGTCCACGGTCGACAAGATCAGCGTGATCGTGGGCTGGGACAACGGGGAGGGTGCCTGGGATGACTACGCCCGCATCAAGGCCGTCCGCGTCCAGATCACCTCGGTCGCCGGCGGCGAAGCCAAGATCGTGCTCGAGAAGGACGTGTCCTTCGAAGACAAGAAGGACCTGCAGGTGATCGACCTGCCCGACACCGCCGTCGGCGATGAGCTCGAGGGCGGCAAGGTTCGCCTCACCATCGTGGAGACCTACGACGGCAAGGACTTCGAGAACCTGGCCGTCGGCGAGGTCCTCGTACACCTCACGGAGTTCGACGCGAAGACTGCCAAGATCGCCGAGAAGTCCTCGGAGTCCGCCGACCACCCAGGCGAGCACGCCCTCGACGCCAGCCCCAAGACCTACTGGGCCCCCGATGTCGCCGACAAGGCCCCGTCGCTCGTGATCGAGGCCGGTCGTTACAGCGTGAGCAGCATCGGCCTGCTGGCCGGCCCCAAGACCGGCGCGCGCGCGAAGAAGATCGAGGTGGTCCAGGGCGAGACCCTGCGCACCTACGATGTGGCCGACACCACGGCGGTCCAGTGGTTCGCGCTGCCCGCGCTCTTTGGCTACACGGGCTCCAACTTCGGTGCTGTCACGCTGCGCGTGGTCGAGACCTACCCGGGCTCGTCGAGCACCACGCTGGGCCTGGCCGAGGTCTCGCTGAAGGCCACGGCGCTCGAAGCGTTCTGAACATCCGCCTGCGCTCGCCCGCTCGGGCCTGCGCTCGCCCCGTCGGGCGGGTGCCGACTACTGGCAGGTCAGGCCCGATGCCCGGAGGATGCCCTCGATCTCCTGGCGATCGCCTGCGCGCGACGACGTCGACAGCGCGTAGCAGAGGTGGGGCTTGGCCTCAGACGTGCGGCCCTTCTTGAGCAGGCCGTACCCGTAGCCGTAGCGCGCCTCGTAGCTGTCGGGGCGCAGGGCCGTGGCGCGCTCGAACGCGAGCACGCCCGTGGTGAAGTCCTTGGCCTCGACCGCCTTCCATCCGGCTTCGATGAGCGCGTCGTGGTCGAGCTGATCGATGCGGGGTCCCCCTGACGTAGGAGCGGAACCCGGAGCGGAACCCGGAGCAGGACTGGAAGCCGCAGGGGCAACCGTCGTCGGCACCACCGTCGTCGGGCTGGGCACGGGATTCGGGCTCGGTGCAGGCGGACCCACATGCGCCATTGGCGGGGGTGCTGCAGGGCTCGGCGGCGTGGAGCGTGTGGTGGCGGACCCGCTGGGCCGCGCCACAGGCGCTGGGACGGCCACCACGCGCGCCGGCGGGTCACTCCGGGTGGGCACGGCCACCTGGGTGGTCGTCGACGCGGTGGCGCTGGGTACCGGCACAGCACGGGTGGTGGCATCCGGCCCAGGTGCTGGGTTGGGCACGGACGAGCCCCCGAGGTTGGGCGTGACCACGACCGGCGCGCCCCCAGTGGGTGCGTCAGGTGCCGCCGCGGGACTCCCGGGAGCGGCCTCGGCGGCGTCCGTCGGACCGCTCGGCACAGGGCGCTGCGCTTCCGCAGGGGCCGCGTTCTTCTCGCTCACGGCCACCGCCGACGACGCAGCCTGCGACCCGCCGCCAAGCCAGCGATCCCGCTGTACAGGCGTGGTGGTCACGCCCGCGCAGAACCCGAGCAGCGCGATGGTCGCCGCGAGAGCGAACACGCGACCGTTGACCCACGACGACCGCGACGCCAGCACCGACTCGGGTGCCACAGCAGGAATCGCGCGATGTCCGCCCGTGACCACCGCCACGTACCGCTTGGACGTGGACGACTCCTCGGTGTCCTCCTCTTCTTCGTCTTCCGTCGAGGAAGCACGCCACGCGCCGGCGCCACGACCCGATGCGTGAGGCTCCTCCGGCGGCTCGGGCGCTTCTTCCGTGGGCTCGTGCGGCATCTCTTGGGTGGGGTCGTCGGCCAGCGCAGACGGCACCATCGAGATCGCCGACAGGGCCGGCATCGAAGGCGACGACCGCTGGCCGCTGGTGAGCGCGTCGACACGCTGCGTCTCAAACACATCGAGGCGGGAGACAGTCTCGAAGAACACGGCGAGGGTGGGCTCTTGGCCCGCGAGCACGAACGCGCCGTCGGAGCCGACGCTCACCTCATCGTCGGCACCCACCCGCTTCTCGACGATCCACCGCTGGAGCGTTGCGAGATCGGGCACGTGGTACAGCGCGCCTTCCTGACGAAGCAGGAGGCTCGGCGTCGGCGCGGACGGGGGCCGTGGACGGCCCGGATCCGTGAGCACGTCGCGGTAGGCCCGGGTGGCCGCCACCACCTCGGGAAGTCCTGGGCCGGCACCGGCAGACGCGGGCTCTTCGGAAGCACCGGGACCGTCGTCCATCGCATGACGGGGCTGCCCCGCCGATGCGCTCGGCATCACGAGCGGCTCCGCCTCCGGCGCGGGCGAAGGATCCGGCGCGGGGGTGCTGGAGGACGGGCGCGGCGACTCTTGCACGGCGCTGGGCAGGTCGTAGCCGCCGTCCTCCACCACCGAGATGCCCGTGGGGAACACCTCCTGGTGCGATCCGCAGCGGGCACAGTCCATGCGAAACGGACGCCCGGCAGCGAGCACCCAGGGCGGGGGCGCGATCTCGAACGTCGCCGCGCAGGCGTTGCAGGTCACCTTCATCGAACGGTCCCTACCCCAGGTTCAGGGTGGCATGCGCCGGTCCCCACCAGCACGTCCCACGTCGTCAGAATGCGCCGAGCAGACTCAGCACCGCGATTCCTAGCAGCAACACCGCCACCAGCACGAGCGCCACCGCCACCACGCCGGATCGCTCCGGCTGGGCTGCAGGTGCCGGCACGGCGCGGTGGTCCGCCGGGCTGATCCCAGCCGAAGGTGCCGGTGCCGATCCGCCGGCCGCTGCGCGCGCAGACTTCGCCTTCTCGGCCGCCGCCCGCATCGTCTGGGCGAGCTGAGATCCGTGCGGCATCACCGTGGTGGGCACGTCGGCCTCATCATCTTCGTCGAACACCGGACGTTGCACCGGACCACCACGACCCATCGGCAACGGTACGCCCTGAGAGCCGCTCGCAGCGGACCCCGTCTCCTTCTCCACGATGAACTTGTGACCGCACGAGGGGCAGGTGATCCGGGCGCCGCGCCCCTGGATCTTCTCCTCTCGAATTCGGTATCGGCTTGAACAGGCGGGACAGGTGACGATCATCGGGCTTCCACACTCACGAGTTCGGCGAAGTTAGCAAGCGCGGGGACTATCGGTCAATCCAAGAGGATCTGGAGAGAAGGATCGTGAGCCGCCACGTACTCGAAGCGGCCCTCGAAGCGAATGGCCAGCTTGGGTGCCTTCACGAACTCCACACGACCCACCCCGTAGCGCGGATGGAGCACCCGCGTCTCCGGGCCCACGTCCTCTAGGGAGGTGATCGCGCGAGTACGGTACTCGCCTTCCGGGATGCGCGCCCCAGGCATCAGGCGCGGACCCTCCTCACGAACCTCCGGCGACGGTGTGTTCGACGCCCAGGATCCGGGCCGCACGCCCGGCGTGCTGTGCCCGCCGATCTCATCGACAGTGCCTTCGCCTAAGGTGGGCACGGCCCCGTCGCAGGCGTCCTCGGGGATGCCGTAGAGGAAGCGGCTGGGTGCCACCGACTTTCGCACCGGCTTTCCCGTGCGGGGGTCGAAGCCGACCGACTGGCGCGCACGCGTGATCACCAGCCGCTCCTGCGCACGCGTGAACGCCACGTAGGCCAGGCGGCGCTCCTCCTCGACCCCGCCGGGCTCGCCTTCGCTGCGGCTGTGCGGGAACTGCCCCTCCACCACCTGCACCACGAACACGATCGGAAACTCCAGCCCCTTGGAGGAGTGCACGGTCATCAGCGTGACCACGCCGCCCTCCGGATCTTCCTCCGGCTCAGCACCCGCCAGCGCCATCCGATCCAGCCAGCCCGTGAGCACGTCGCGGGGCGTCGGAGACGCGATCTCCTCGTTCTCGTACTCGAACACGGAAGCGGCACGGGCGAGCTGACCCAACGCCGTCAGCCGGTCGCGCGACTCCCTCTCTTCGTCCTCTTCGAGCATCTTCCGATAGCCGCTGCGGAGCATCACCTCGTCCACGAACGCGGCAAGGTCTTCCTGATCCGCGAGGTCCGAGAGCTCGTCGATCAGGCCCACGAACGCGCCCACAGCGGCCATTCCTCGGTCTGCCGACGATCGCGACAGCGCCCGCGCCGTCTTCAGGAGAGGATCGCCGCGCTCGGCCGCCGCCTCACGAAGACGCTTGAGCGTGGCCTGACCGATGCCACGCGGCGGCACGTTGATCACGCGCAGCACGGCCGCGTCGTCGGCGGGGTTCACCACCACCCGCATGAACCCGAGCACGTCGCGCACCTCACGCCGCGCGTAGAAGGGACGTCCACCCATCACGCGGTGCCGGATCCCCAGCTCACGCAGCGCCGCCTCGAAGGGCTGGCTCGCCATGTTGGTGCGGTAGATGATCGCGATGCGGCCGTAGGTCTCCCCGCGTCGCACCAGCGTGCGCACCCCCTCGGCCACCATGCGGGCTTCAGCGTGCGGGTCGTCGGCCACGAGGAACGAGACGCGCTGACCTTCGCCCTGAGACGTCCACATGCGCTTGTCGATGCGCTCGGCGTTCTTCTCCACCACCGCGTTCGCCACGGCGAGGATCCTCGAGGTGGACCGGTAGTTGCGCTCCAAGCGGATCGTGTTGACCGGCGCGAAGTCCACGCCGAAGTCGAGGATGTTGCGGATCTCCGCGCCTCGAAACCCGTAGATCGACTGATCGTCATCGCCCACCACCGTGAGGTTCCGATGCTCGCCGGCGAGCATGTGGAGCACGGCGTACTGGGCGCGGTTGGTGTCTTGGTACTCGTCGACAAGCACCTGGCGGAAGCGGATCCGGTACTTCTCCAGCACGTCGGGGTGCTCGGTGAACAGCGTGGCGATCTTGCCGATGAGGTCGTTGAAGTCCATCGCATCGGCCGAGCGCAGCAGCTCCTCGTAGGCCCGCCACACCTTGACCAGGGGCTGCCCCGCGTGCGCACGCACCTCCTCGACAAGGTCCTCCACGCCGACGCGGCGGTTCTTGTAGTGGTCGATGCGGCCGAGGATGTCGGAGGCCACCACCTGTTTTGGGTCGTAGCCGAGCTCGCCGATGATCTGCTTGATGGCGCGGAGCTGATCGTCGTCGTCGTAGATCGCGAAGCTGCGCGTGTAGCCGAGCACCTCGGCCTCGGCGCGCAGGATGCGGGCGCAGGTGCTGTGAAAGGTGCCCACCCACAGCTTCTTCGCCGGGCTGCCGACGAGCTCCGCGATGCGGTGCTTCATCTCGTTGGCGGCTTTGTTCGTGAACGTGACCGCCAGCACGTTCTCGGGGTCCATGTTCCAGCGCTGCAGCAGGTACGCGATGCGGTGGGTGAGCACGCGCGTCTTGCCGGAGCCCGCCCCAGCGAGCACCAGCATCGGCCCTTCCAGGTGACAGACCGCCGCCGCCTGCTCCGGGTTCAGCCCCTGGAGCAGGACGCTGCCGGCCTCGACCTCGCTCACGGCTTCGGCGGGGTCTTGCGGGCGGTCTTCGCGGCGCGGTTGCGGGTGAGGATCGCGGCGCCCTTGCCTTCGGTGTTGACCTGCGGCGCGCGGGTGATGGCCAGCGCGCGGTCGGGCACGTCTTCCGTGACCACCGAACCCGCCGCCACCAGGGCCCCCTCGCCGATGCGCACGGGCGCCACGAGGCTGCTGTTCGTGCCCACGAACGCACCCGCGCCGATGGTGGTGCGGTGCTTGAGGCCGCCATCGTAGTTGCAGGTGATCGTGCCCGCACCGATGTTCGCGTCGGCGCCGACCAGCGCATCGCCCAGGTAGGACAGGTGGTTGGCCTTGGCGTCGGGTCCGATCACGGTGTTCTTCGTCTCCACGAAGTTGCCCACCGAGGCGCGATCCCCCACGACCGATCCTTGCCGCAGGTGCGTGAACGGACCCACCTGGGCGTGGGGGCCGATCACCGCGCCCTCGGCCACCGTGTAGGGCTTCACGACGGCGCCTGCGCCCACCTCAGTGTCGGTGAGGTGGCAACCGGGATGCACGGTGGCGCCTGCGTGAACGTGGGTGCGCCCGATCAGCCAGCACGGGGCCCACAGGGTGGCTCCGGACTCGACGGTGACGTCGGGGCCCAGGTGGATCAGCTCGCCGTGCAGGTGGACACCTTGAAGCATGAAGGACCTCGCCGAGGTCCGCGTATCGCGAGGGCGCGCGCGGCGCGGCCCACTCGGTGTAGGCTTCCCCCATGAAACGCTTCCCCTACGTCCTCCTCCTCGCGGCTTGCACGCCCGAACCCGTCGACAACATCGACGACGTCGAGCCCTACGCCCCTCCGAAAGGCGTTGCCCTGGCCGACCACCAGCCGCTCACCCGGCTGTCCACCTTCCCCGACGCGCTCCACCTCGTGGACGCCGACACCCCCACCGGGGCCCAGGTGAAGCTGCTGGATGGCGTGGCCGACTGGCTCGACAACCTGCTGCCCGAGAGCTTCACCCTGGTGGAGGCGCTCGAGGACCTCGATGGCTTCGGCACGTCGGCGGGCGTGATGCTGAGCTTCACGAAGGCGGTCGACCCGGACTCTTTGGAGGCGCACACGCGCTTCGTCGCCGTCGCCAGCGGGGAGGCCGTTCCGTTCGAGCTCTCGTGGACCGATCTGGGCCGCACCGCCGTGATCACGCCGCTGTTTCCACTCATGCCGGCCACCGAGTACGCCGTGGTCGTCACCAAGGACCTCGTGGACGAGCTGGG